>JBBRTC010000052.1:0-15363 GCA_038244765.1 Candidatus Nanopelagicales bacterium
CAGTTGAACAGCGCCGTCCGAATCATGCCGACATGCGGATTGCCCGTCGGCGAAGGACAAAACCGGACGCGTACGTCCGAGGAACCCACCGGCGGAAGGTCAGGCACGGGTCATCACTCGATTCGACAGCGTGCCAATCCCTTCGATCGACACCGCCACAGTGTCACCGTCGCGCAGTGGCCCCACACCCGCTGGGGTTCCGGTGAGGATCACATCGCCGGGCAGCAACGTCATCGCCGCGCTGGCATATGCGATCACGTCTCCGATGGAGTGGACGAGTTCCGAGGTACGCCCGTGCTGCTTCACGTCCCCATTAACGACAGTCTCAAGCACCAAATCGGTCGCGTCGAGATCGGTCTCAATCCACGGGCCAAGCGGGCAAAACGTGTCGAATCCTTTTGCGCGCGACCATTGACCATCGCTGCGTTGCAAGTCGCGCGCGGTGACGTCGTTACCGATCGTGAATCCGAAGATCACCTCACCCGCTCGTGACGGATCAACATCGCGACAAAAGGATCCGATCACCACGGCGAGTTCGCCCTCGAAGTCGACATGGTGCGACTGGCGTGGCAGCGCGATGGCGTCGTTGGGCCCGATCACCGATGTCGATGGCTTGAGGAAGACCATCGGCTCCTCGCTCAGCGCGCCCCCCATTTCCTTGGCGTGATCGGCGTAGTTGCGTGCCACCGCGATGATCTTGCTCGGCAACAGGGGGGCCAGGAGGCGTACGTCATCAACCCGATGCCGTACGCCGGAAAACTGCAACTCGCTGAACGGGTGGCCCTTCAGGAGGGCGATCACGTCTCCATCATTGGTGTCTTCGATGACGCCAAAGTCGACGGTCTCATCCACGGCGCAGCGGGCGATTCTCACAACGGCGAACCCTATCGACCTGGCTCCACTCCAGAACGCAGCAGTCCGTAAGAAACGGCGTCCTCGAGTGCATTCCAGGACGCGGCGATGACGTTTTCGTGGACACCCACTGTGTCCCAACGATCGTGGCCATTGCTTGTCTCCACCAACGTGCGAGTGACCGCGCCGGTACCCTTGACCCCGTCGAGGATGCGGACCTTGTAGTCGACCAATTCCAGTTGTTCTAGTTCGGGATAAATCTGCATCAACGCGCCGCGAAGGGCGTTGTCCAATGCGTTGACCGGACCGTTGCCCTCACCGGTCGAGACCATTCGTTGGCCCGCGGCGTGAACTTTGACGGTGGCTTCGCTGAAAACTCCACCGAGTGCGTCTTGCTCGACGATCGTGCGCCAGGACTCGACGGTGAAGAAGCGACGACGCTCACCAGCCATTTCATCGAGCAGCAGCAATTCAAAGGACGCATCGGCGGCCTCAAAGGACCAGCCACGCGATTCGAGATCCTTGACACGTTCGACGACACGGGTCAGCACCTCCGGCTCGGTCGCCAGGTCATAGCCAAGTTCACGTCCCTTCAATTCCACCGACGCGCGCCCGGCCATTTCGGTGACAAGGATGCGCATGTCGTTACCGACCACGGTCGGGTCAACGTGGTGGTAGAGATCAGCGTTGATCCGCAATGCACTGGCATGCAACCCCGCTTTGTGCGCAAACGCCGAGACTCCCACGTACGGCTGATGAGTGTTCGGCGGCAGGTTCGCGATCTCCGCCAACGCGTGCGACACCCGGACCATGTCTTGCAGCCGGCCCTCGGGCATGACACGCATACCTAGCTTGGTTTCGAGGTTGCCTACAACGGCGAACAAGTCGGCATTACCCGTGCGTTCGCCGTACCCATTCGCGGTGCATTGCACGTGGGTCGCTCCCACCTCGACCGCCGCGACTGAATTCGCCACTGCGCAGCCGGTGTCATCCTGGCAATGGATGCCTAGCCGTACGTCGACGCGTTGTCGCACCTCGGTCACGACTCGCGCGATGCCGCTGGGAAGCATCCCGCCGTTGGTATCGCAAAGGACCCCAACATCAGCGCCCGCGTCGGCGGCGACGCGCAAGAGTTCAACCCCGTAGTCGGGATCGGTGGCGTAGCCGTCGAAGAAATGTTCAAGGTCGACAAACACCCGACGGCCCTTGCCGACGAGGTAGGCCACCGTGTCGCGAACCATGGTGAGATTTTCTTCCGGCGTTGTGCGCAGCGCCTCGCGTACGTGGCGTACATCGGACTTCGCGACGAGTGTGATCACCGGCGCACGACTGTCGAGCAGCGCTTGTACCTGCCCATCTTCGTCCACGCGCGTGTTTGCTCGACGAGTCGCACCAAAGGCGACGAGTTGGGCGTTTTCTAGGACGAGTTCAGTCGCGGCTCGCGCGAAGAATTCGGTATCCGAAGGAAGAGCCCCGGGCCACCCGCCCTCGATGAAAGCAACGCCGAATTGGTCGAGCAACCGCGCGACGGCCAACTTGTCGTCGACCGAGTAGGAGATCCCCTCTCGTTGGGCTCCGTCGCGCAGGGTTGTGTCGTAGACGTGGAACAAATCGTCCAGACGAGTTGGCGTCATGTGCGCAGTCACCTCATGCGTGGGATGGATGTTGGGGTTTGCGGTGAATAGTTCGACCCGTTGGGACACCAAAAAAGCCCCTCGCAAATGCGAGAGGCTGCGCGTCGACAAAAGTCGGCGCGCCTACGCAATAATCACCACAGTTCTCACGATGGCACTCATGCTGGTGATGTTGATGGGGCTTGTCATGACACCAGAGTCGCACATTCGCCGCCCGGTCGGCATCTTTAGGCGTCGACGAGCGTGTGCAGCCAGCTGTGCTCGTCTGGCGCGCGTCCCGTTTGGATGTTCAGCAGCGCGCTTCGAAGCGCGGTGGTGACGGGCCCTGTCTGACCGTCCCCAACCGTCCACGAGGCGTCGCTGGACCTGACCGAGCCCACGGGCGTGATGACTGCTGCGGTTCCACAGGCGAACACCTCGGTGATCTCACCCGAGGCGTTTCCTGCTCGCCAATCGGCGATGTTGATTCGGGCTTCCTCGGATCCGTAGCCGAGATCACGGGCGACGCTCAGGAGCGAGTCGCGGGTGACGCCTGGAAGCAGAGCGCCGGTCAGTGTCGGGGTAACGATTCGCGCGGACGGCCCTGAGCCGTACACGAAGTAGAGATTCATCCCGCCCATCTCTTCGACCCACCGACGCTCTACTGCGTCGAGCCATACGACCTGGTCGCAGCCTTCGGCGGCGGCTTCGGCTTGAGCAATGAGCGAGGCCGCGTAGTTGCCGGCGCACTTGGCTTCCCCTGTGCCACCTGGCGCGGCGCGGACGTACTCCTGGGAAAGCCACACCGAGACCGGCTGCACACCGCGCGGGAAGTACGCCCCTGCTGGCGATGCGATCAACAGGTAGAGGTACTCGTTGGCCGGGCGTACGCCGAGACCAACCTCGGTGGAGAACATGAACGGCCGCAAATACAGCGACTTTTCGACGTCGTCGGGGACCCAGTCTCGATCCACATCAACGAGAGCTTCAATCGAGGCGAGGAACAACTCTTCGGGCAACTCAGGCATGGCAAGACGGTGTGCGGATCGTTGAAACCTGCGGGCATTCTCGCGGGGGCGAAACGTGCGAATCGATCCGTCCTGGTGGCGGTATGCCTTGAGGCCCTCGAAGATGGCTTGCCCGTAGTGAATGAAATTCGTGGCGGGATCAATGCTCAGCGGGCCGTAGGCAATGAGTTCGGCGTCGTGCCAGCCTGACGCTTCGTTCCAACTGATCGCGACCATGTGATCGGTGAAGACGCGGCCAAATCCCGGGTCAGCGATGAGTGCTTCACGCTCTTCACTCGTGCGACGGAAATCGGACAATCGGCGAGTGATGAGGGATGCGCGGGCCGCGCGGGCCGTGTCGTCGGCGTCACGATTGGTCAACTCGCCGGGCGCGTGTTCGGTGGCGGTCATGGGCGGACGCTACTCCCTCGCGATAGGTGACCCGACGTCGATTCGTGCTGACTCATCCCTGTCGGGCGCCTGCCGCAGCGAGGGCGTCGCCAATCTGAGTCGTCGATCTCGGCTTCGTACCTCGGCTGACGAGGTCAGCCGCGACGATGCCCTCAACCTCGGCGGCAGCTTTGTCCAAACCCAAGTGATCAAGCAGCAGCGCGACCGACAACACAGTCGCGGTGGGGTCGGCTTTGCCCTGTCCGGCAATGTCGGGCGCCGACCCGTGCACGGGCTCGAACATGCTGGGGTTGGTCCGGGTGACGTCCAGGTTTCCACTTGCCGCCAATCCGATTCCACCGGCGATGGCGGCGCCGATGTCGGTGATGATGTCGCCGAAGAGGTTGTCGGTGACGATGACGTCAAATCGTTCGGGTTGGGTCAACAAGAACATCGCCGCGGCGTCGACATGGCAATAGTCGGTCGTGACGTCGGGGAATTCCTCGGCGACCTCGTTGAACACGCGAGACCACAGACCACCGGCATTGATCAAGACGTTGGTCTTGTGAACAAGGGTCAACTTACGTCGGCGACGTTGGGCGCGAGTGAAGGCGTCTCGCACGACGCGCTCCACGCCGTACGCGGTGTTGAGGCTTTCTTCGACTGCGACCTCGTGAACGGTGTTGTGTCGTAACGTTCCGCCAGCACCGGCGTACGGGCCTTCGGTACCTTCGCGGCAGACCACCATGTCGATGTGCTCGGGACCCTTCCCTGCCAGCGGAGTCGCCACTCCCGGGTAGAGCTTGACTGGGCGAAGGTTGACGTGGTGATCAAGTTCGAAACGCAACGCCAAGAGCAAGCCTCGTTCGAGTACCCCGGGCGGCACACTGGGATCACCGACTGCGCCGAGAAGGATCGCATCGTGGTGTCGCAGTTCCTCGAGCACAGTCGGCGGGAGCACTTCGCCAGTCGCGTTGTAGCGCCGTGCGCCGAGGTCGTACTCCGTCCGCTCGAAGGTGAAGCCATGGGATGTGCTTAGCGCGTCCAGGACCTTGAGACCCTCGGCGACTACCTCGACACCGATTCCGTCCCCAGGTACGACGGCAAGCTTGAAACTCTCTGGTGCTACGCGTTGTCCCATGCGCGCCAGATTACTGACCGTCTTACCCTTTGACATGAACGTCTCGATATATGGACGCGACGCGGCTGATCCGAGACACATTCGGGGGCGGTGGCGAGTCGGCTGCTAACCTCGGCCACATGTATGCGGGACTGCTCCTTAGCAGCCGCGGCGGGGCCTCTTAAGGCCGGCTTCCTCGCCGCGGCGATTTTTGGTGCCGGTCAACGACCCAGCCAGCCCGCAAGGAGAAGTCAATGACCCGCGATCCCGACGCGCAGGACGTACGCAGCGCCTACGACAGCCGCAACTCCCAACAGCCCTCGCCGATGGCGTACGGCCGATATCAGCCATTTAGACCTATCGATCTCCCGGAGCGCAGCTGGCCCCACACCGTGATTACCTCGGCTCCGAGGTGGTGTGCGGTCGATTTGCGCGATGGCAACCAAGCGTTAATCGACCCCATGACTCCGGCGCGAAAGCGCAGCATGTTCGACCTGCTCGTTCGGATGGGCTACAAGGAAATTGAGGTCGGCTTCCCTTCGGCATCGCAGACAGATTTCGATTTCGTCCGCCAACTCATCGAAGAAGACCTCATCCCCGACGATGTCGTCATTCAGGTTCTCACCCAGTCGCGCGAGCATCTGATTGAGCGCACCTACGAATCGATTCGTGGTGCGCGCCAGGCGATCATGCATCTCTACAACTCCACTTCGACGCTGCAACGTCGCGTCGTATTCGGGTTAGATCGCCAAGGCATCAAGGACATCGCGGTGCACGGCGCGGAACTATGTGTGAAGTTCGCGCAGGAAATTACGCCGGATGTTGATGTCTCCTACGAGTACTCCCCCGAGTCGTACACGGGCACGGAATTGGAATTCGCGGTCGAGGTGTGCGACGCCGTCAATGACGTGTGGCAACCAACCCCGGATCGCAAGACGATTCTGAATCTGCCTGCCACGGTCGAGATGGCTACGCCGAATGTGTATGCAGACTCCATCGAGTGGATGCATCGCAATCTGGCCTATCGTGACTCAGTCGTCCTGTCATTGCATCCGCACAACGATCGTGGGACCGCAGTCGCCGCGGCCGAATTGGGCTACATGGCCGGCGCGGATCGCATTGAGGGATGCCTGTTCGGAAACGGCGAACGCACCGGGAATGTTTGCCTAGTGACGTTGGGGATGAACCTATTCAGTCAAGGCATCGATCCACAGATTGATTTCCGCGACATCGACGAAGTTCGTCGGACCGTCGAATACTGCAACCAGTTGCCGGTGCACGAGCGCCATCCGTACGGCGGTGACTTGGTCTACACGGCGTTCTCGGGTTCTCATCAGGACGCGATCAATAAGGGTCTACGTACACTTGAAATCGACGCGACCGCCGCTGGGTCCGCCGTGGACGACTTCCGGTGGGAGGTTCCCTACCTGCCTATCGACCCCAAAGACGTCGGTCGCACTTATGAGGCCGTCATCCGGGTCAATTCGCAGTCCGGCAAGGGCGGCGTGGCGTACATCATGAAGAGCGAACACGCGCTCGATCTGCCGCGGCGCCTGCAGATTGAGTTCTCGCAGGTGATTCAGCGCCACACCGAAGACGAGGGTGGTGAGGTTCTCCCCGAGGTGATGTGGTCGATCTTCACCGATGAGTATTTGCCGAATGCGGCCGCGCCGTGGGGCCGGCTCGCGTTGTCGTCGCTCACTCAGGATTCTGCGGTAGATGGTGAGACGTCGGTACGAGTGTCGATTACCGACGGCGGCGAGCCCATCACCCTGGAGGGCTCAGGCAACGGGCCGATCGCCGCGTTCTGCGATGCGCTGTCAGGACACGGAATCGACGTACGCGTGCTCGACTACCACGAACACGCCATGTCTGCCGGCGGCGATGCGAAAGCGGCGGCGTACCTCGAATGCGCCGTCGGGGATCGTGTCTTGTGGGGCGTGGGAATCGATCCGTCGATCATCACCGCGTCCCTCGCGGCAGTGGTCAGCGCCGTCAACCGCGCCCAACGCTAGACCCCGCGCCTATTTGCCTTAGAGGTACGACCCTGAAGTTTAACTTCAGGGTCGGACCTCAAGTTGCTTGCTACAGCTATGGCAGGTCGACGCCTCGACCTGAGTGGGCACCGATTTCGGCCGTGATGGCTTCGGTGATTTGGATCGGGATCGCGGAGTCCACCGTCAGCGCGATGAGCGCCTGACCGGCTTCCTCGTTTCGGCTCACTTGCATGCCACCGATGTTGACGCCAGCCTCGCCGAGGATGCGGCCGACGACGCCCACGACGCCGGGGCGATCGACGTAGCGGAAGAATGCCATGTGAGCACTGATCGGTACGTCAATCTCGAATCCATCGACCTCGACGAGTTTGGCGATCCCCTTGGGACCGTGAACGGTTCCGCCGACCGTCACGAATTGACCGTCGGTTTGGGTGATTCGCACGGTGACCAGGTTGCGGTGATCGGGGCTGTCGGAATCCTTGGACAACGACGCCGATACGCCGCGCTCCGCCGCCAGGACGGGGGCATTGACGTAGGACACGGGGTCGTGAACGAGAGCGCTGAAGACTCCCTTGAGCGCGGAGACCTCGAGGATCTTCACATCGAGTTCGGCGATCTCGCCGCGTACCTCGACGTGCACTGACGCGATAGCCGCCGTGGTCAATCCCGAGGCAATCGCGCCGAGGTTTTCCACCAGTGGCATGCCGGGCTTGACCTCTTCGGCGATCGTTCCGCCCTTGACGTTGACGGCGTCGGGGACCAGTTCGCCAGCGAGGGCAAGACGTACGGATTTGGCGACGGCGATCCCGGCCTTCTCCTGTGCTTCATCGGTCGACGCGCCGAGGTGCGGGGTGACGACGACGGACTCGAATTCGAACAGCGGCGAATCGGTGCACGGTTCGGTCGAGAAAACGTCGATGCCGGCGCCGGCAACGCGACCGTCCTTCAGCGCGAGTGCAAGGGCTATCTCGTCGACGATCCCCCCGCGGGCCGCGTTGATGATGTGCACCGTCGGCTTGACCTTGCGCAGTGCGTCATCACCGATGAGGCCGACGGTCTCGGGCGTCTTTGGCAAGTGCACGGTGATGAAGTCGCTGTCCGCCAGGAGTTCGTCCAGTTCGACCATGCGGATTCCCATTTGGGCGGCACGAGCGGGCTGTACGTAGGGGTCGAACGCAATGAGGCGTACGCCAAAAGCCGACAGCCGCTGCGCGACGAGTACGCCGATGCGACCGAGCCCGACAATTCCGACGACCTTGTCGGCGAGTTCAACGCCGGTGTACTTCGAGCGCTTCCACTCGCCTCGCTTGAGTGCAGCGTTGGCTGGCGCGATGTTGCGCGCGGAGGCGAGCAGCAGGGCCACGGCCAGTTCAGCGGCGGAAACGATATTCGATGTCGGTGCATTTACCACCATGACGCCGGCTTGGGTTGCAGCTTTCACATCGACGTTGTCGAGACCGACGCCGGCGCGCGCAACGACTTTGAGTTGTTTGGCAGCAGCGATGGCTTCCTCATCGACCTTCGTGGCCGAACGGATCAAGATCGCGTCAACGTCGACGATCGCGGGGAGCAACTCCGCGCGATTCGCGCCATCGCAGTGGCGGATTTCGAAGTCCAGACCGAGGGCTTCAACGGTCGCCGGGGAGAGTTCTTCGGCGATCAAGACGATGGGCTTGCTCACGTGTGTGCACCTTCGCGATCGAGTGTGGAAACTGCGCGAATGCGCCCGCCGATCCTACCTAGCCGCTTGTGATTGCCTTCACGAGGACGTACGAGATCTGCGTCTCACACCGTGGGGAAGATCAAATACTTCTCGCGCATCGGACCCACCTTCATGGCAGAAGGTGGGTCAGCGGGCGGCAGTGCCTTCGTGGTAGTCGCCGTCGCCGGAAGCCACCCACGACATGAGACCACGTAAGTTGCGCCCCACCTCTTCGATCGGGTGCACCTCGCCCTTGGCTCGCAGTGCCTTGAACTCCGGGGCACCGGCGTCCTGGTCCGCGATGAAGCGGGCGGCGAACGATCCGTTTTGAATGTCGGCGAGTACGGCCCGCATGTTGTCTTTGACCCGTGGATCGATCACTCGAGGACCGGAGACGTAATCGCCATACTCCGCGGTGTCTGAGACAGACCAACGCTGCTTGGCGATGCCGCCTTCGTACATGAGGTCGACGATCAGTTTGAGTTCGTGCAGGCACTCGAAGTAGGCAACCTCGGGTTGATAGCCCGCTTCGATCAACGTTTCGAAGCCGTATTGAACCAACTGCGACGCGCCTCCGCACAACACCGCTTGCTCACCAAACAAGTCGGTCTCGGTCTCTTCGGTGAACGTCGTCTTGATTCCACCGGCACGCAATCCGCCGATGCCCTTGGCGTACGCCAAGGCGAGATCCCATGCCTTGCCGGTCGCGTCTTGCTCGACCGCAACCAGCACCGGTACGCCGCGACCCGCCACATATTCGCGCCGGACCAAGTGGCCTGGGCCCTTCGGGGCCACCATCGCCACATCAACGCCGGCGGGTGGAGTGATGTAGTCAAAACGGATGTTGAAGCCGTGGCCGAAGAAGATGGCGTCGCCGTCGACGAGGTTCGGGGCGACAGCGTCGGCGTAAAGATGACGCTGCACGTGGTCTGGCGCAAGAATCATGATGAGGTCCGCTTCCTCACACGCCGTCGCAGGATCAACCACACGCAGACCCTCGGCCTCGGCTTTGGCGCGACTCTTGGACCCCTCCGGCAAACCGACCCGTACGTCGACGCCCGAGTCGCGCAAGGACAATGCGTGCGCATGTCCTTGGCTTCCGTATCCGAGTACCGCGACGTGGCGGCCTTGGATCACATCGAGGTCAGCGTCGTCGTCATGAAACATTTCGGCCACGGGGATCGGCTCCTTCGTGCAGATGGTGAGGGCGGATATGCGAGGCAGGTTAGGCGGTGCGAAGCACTTCGGGGTCGTTGGGGTGAGCGCTTGTCCTTTCGCACAGGGTGCGTCCCACCCCGGCGGGCAGGGGTACTTAGGCGGGTCGATCCGCTGATCGCAGTTGACGTTCGGCGATGGACCGTGAGCCCCGCGCCAGTGCCACCATGCCGGACTGGACGAGTTCCTTGATGCCGTATGGCTCGAGGAGGCGCAGCAGGGCTTCGAGTTTGTCCCGAGAACCGGTGGCTTCGATCGTCACAGCGTCAGCAGCCACGTCGACGACCTTGGCACGAAACAGGGCGACGATCTCCAGAACATGGGAGCGGGCCTCGGCGTCTGCCTTGACCTTCACCAAGATCAGTTCGCGAGCGACCGAAGCGGTGGGATCAAGCTCGACGATCTTGAGCACGTTGATCAACTTGTTCAACTGCTTAGTCACTTGCTCCAAGGGCAGGTCATCAACGTTGACGACGATCGTCATGCGCGAGACGTCAGGAACTTCGGTTTGCCCAACGGCGAGTGACTCGATGTTGAATCCTCGGCGGGAAAATAGCGCTGCGATGCGCGCCAAAACACCAGGTTGGTCCTCGACGAGAACCGAGAGTGTGTGCCTGCTCATGTCGGTCAGTCCTCTCGGTCCCATTTAGGTGCTAACTCGCGGGCGTACTGAATGTCGTCGTTGCTCGTACCGGCGGCGACCATCGGCCACACCATCGCGTCGCGGTGTACGACGAAGTCGACCACCACGGGCGCGTCGTTGAGACCCATCGCCTTGTCGATAGTGGCGTCGACGTCTTCCGGCGAATCGCACCGAAGGCCGTGACAGCCATACGCGTCAGCAAGTTTGACGAAGTCTGGGATGCGATCGGTATGCAGGTCAGTGTTGGAGTAACGCTGGTTGTAGAACAACGTCTGCCACTGGCGCACCATCCCCAACGAATTGTTGTTGATGATGGCGACCTTGATCGGGATGTCGTTGATCGAGCAGGTGGCTAATTCTTGATTGGTCATCTGGAAGCAACCATCTCCATCAATGGCCCACACCGTGCGATCGGGGCAACCAACCTTGGCGCCCATCGCCGCCGGCACGGCGTACCCCATGGTTCCCGCGCCGCCAGAGTTCAGCCAAGAATGCGGTCGTTCGTAGCCAATGAACTGCGCCGCCCACATCTGATGCTGGCCTACACCCGCGGCATAGACCGCTTCTGGCCCGACGATTTTCCCGAGACGTTCGATGACGTACTGCGGAGACAGCGAGCCGTCGTCCGGGTGCGTCCAGCCCAGTGGATACGTCTCCCGCATTTGGGCCAAGCGTGACCACCACGCCGCGTAGTCGCCCATGTGTCCCGCCGCCTGCTCGGCTTCCAGCGCGATGATCAACTCGAGGATGACCTCGCGCGCGTCACCGACGATCGGGACATCGGCGGTGCGGTTCTTGGAGATCTCGGCGGGATCAATGTCGGCGTGGATGACCGCGGCATCAGGGGCGAAGGACGAGAGCTTGCCGGTGACTCGATCGTCAAAACGTGTTCCCAACGCGATGAGCAGGTCACTCTTCTGCAGCGCGCCGACTGCGGCCACGGTTCCGTGCATGCCCGGCATTCCTAAATGCAACATATGGGAATCCGGGAATGCTCCCCGAGCCATCAGCGTGGTGACGACGGGAATTCCGGTGAGTTCAGCAAGTCGACGCAGCTCCGCAGATGCTTCAGCACGGATCACGCCTCCGCCGACATAGAGCACCGGTCGCGAGGATTCCACGATCATGCGCGCGGCTTCACGGATCTGGCGGATGTGCGGCTTGATCGTCGGTCGATATCCCGGCAGGTCGATCGACGACGGCCACTGGAAGCGAGTTGCTGCCTGCAGTGCGTCTTTCGAGATGTCGACTAGAACCGGGCCCGGTCGACCCGTGGACGCGATGTGAAAGGCCTCGGCGATCGCGCGCGGGATGTCATCGGCGTTCGTCACCAAGTAGTTGTGTTTGGTGATCGGCATGGTGATGCCGCGGATGTCAGCTTCCTGAAACGCATCCGTGCCGATTGCCGAGCTGGGCACCTGTCCGGTGATAGCAACCATCGGGACCGAATCCATGTGCGCGTCGGCGATCGGCGTCACCAGATTCGTCGCACCCGGGCCCGACGTTGCCATGCACACACCCACTCGCCCCGAGGCGGCGGCGTACCCCTCGGCCGCATGTCCGGCGCCTTGTTCGTGGCGTACGAGGATGTGACGCACCTTGGTCGAATCCATGAGCGGGTCGTACGCCGGCAGGATGGCGCCTCCGGGAATCCCAAAGACGACCTCGGCTCCCACTGCTTCGAGAGAGCGGACAAGGCTGTCCGCGCCGGTCATCTCGTTCGTTGTTTCGCTCATGGTTTCCTCGCGGTGTGCCGCAGGTGGTGTGACCTGCGGTCGGTTAGCGGTGGGGTCATCGTCTCAGGATGGGGCGCCAGACATGAAAAAGCCCCTCGGCCCGGCGGGGCGAGGGGTGCGCGCACGAACGGCTCGGGAGCCTATTCGGCGCGCGAACTAACTACGAGTCGTGATGTGTGCACTCGCAAAGGGTCGCGGTCGTACCCGCCATGAGTCAAGGGGACTAACGACGCATCTCACCATGCGGAACGAAGATCGGATCGGGTCGGATGGCAAGCGGTACGCGTCCCTGCCTCAACACGGCGGTTGCTTCCTCGACCTCCAGGGGCTTCGAGAGCAAGTAGCCCTGGCCCAGGGTGGCTCCCACTTCACGCAACATGATGAGTTGCTCAACTGTTTCCACGCCCTCGGCGATCACCGACAAGCCAAGGTCGCGACCGAGCCGGAGTACCGACGGGACGATGTCGCGCGCTCCACCGGCGCGCTCGACCAAAGCCCGATCGAGCTTGAGACCATCTAGCGGCAATTGGGTCAGGTACGACAGCGATGAGTAGCCGGTGCCAAAGTCGTCCAACGACACTTTGATACCGAGTGCGCGAAGCCGAGAAAGTTCACGGGTCGAATCTTCAAAGTCGCGGACCAACTGGTTTTCCGTCAATTCGACTTGCAGATTCGATGCCGGAATGCCGTAGCGAGCCAGTGTCTTGCTCACTTCGCTCACGAAGTCGGTGCCGTCAAGTTGTCGGGCGGACACGTTGATCGCGACAGCGACGTCGAGTCCAAGAGAGCGCCACTCAGCGACCTGGGTCATCGCCTCATCGAGCACCCAGAGTCCCAAAGGAACGATCAGCCCGCTCTCTTCGGCGGCGGCAACGGCCTCCGCCGTAGTCCAGCCGTCGAACTCGCCGTCATGGAATCTCAGCAGCGCTTCCATACCGCGAATCGAGCCCGTACGCAGGTCAACGATCGGCTGATAGGCCAGCTTGAGTCGACCGTCGGAAAGCGTGCGCCGCAACCGGGCAGCTCCTTCGAGCCGGCGTACGGCCGATGCATGCATGGAGGGCTCAAAGACCATGACGCGGTCGCGGCCGGCTGCTTTCGCTTGGTACAGCGCGAGGTCAGCATTACGCAACGCGTCGTCGGCGTCGTCGGTAGGCCCTGGACGGGCCAGCCCAATCGAGGCCGAGACCACGAGTTCGCGGCCAGCCACTTGATAGGGCCGGGAGAGTTCCTCTCGGAATCGCTCGGCGACTCGGATCGCGTCGGCGTCGGTGCAGTGCGCAAGCAGTGACACGAACTCGTCGCCGCCAAATCTCGCGACGACGTCTCCTGCGCGGACGACGCCGCTCAGACGTTCGGCAGTTTGGATAAGGAGAACATCGCCGGCTTGATGACCGAAGGAATCGTTAACGTCCTTGAATCCGTCGAGGTCAACGAACAACACTGCGACGCGATCGCGTCCCGGTCCGCTCAGAGCGCGTTCGACGTGGCCGGAAAACTCTTCCCGATTCGGCAGGCCGGTCAGGGAATCGCGGGTGGCTCGTACACGAAAGTCTTCGGCCTGAGTGGCGACTTGCGAGTAGAGCGTTTGGTTCTCTCGGGCCAGCAACAGCAGACTGACTTGAAGCGCCGCGATCAGGCTGAGGACCACAATGATCGTCGCTCCATCGGCGGGGCGCCCAGAACTCACATGGATGACGAAGTCGAGGAACGTCAGCGCCACGAGCACGTACGGAAGTCGAATCGGGCGCGCATTCGGTGGTTCGGGCTGAGCACTTTCGTACGGCGGACCACTACCCAGCCAAGGAATCGCCGCCACCAAGATGGCCGCCGTCGCCCACGAGCCGACGTACGCCGGCCGACCGAGCCCGCCCCATTCGGGGCTGAAGAAAGTGCGATAGAAGTCACCGTTGGCCATCAGAATTCCTGCGATGACGAGCGCCCAAGCAGGCGCTGCGCGTGACGCCGGGACGCGGCGAGCGAGTCCGACCAGGATCGATACGGCGGCGAAGTCCATCATGACCAAAGTTGCCTGCACCCGAAATTCTGGTGTGATCGCATCGAGGCGAATCGGGCTGATTTCCCGCATCCACAAGATGCCGAAGAGCGAACCGCCGACAAGCCACCCGTCCAGTGCCAACGACATCCATCCGCGGATTGAGCGCCTCACGCCGGGCTGACAGACGAGTCCGACCGCGCAGGCGCCGATACCGACGAAATGAAGCGACGCGGAGAGCGCTTGGGCCGA
Organism: Candidatus Nanopelagicales bacterium; assembly: GCA_038244765.1. Classification (GTDB taxonomy): domain Bacteria; phylum Actinomycetota; class Actinomycetes; order S36-B12; family JBBRLC01; genus JBBRLC01. Next base: position 14,524 of record JBBRTC010000052.1, read on the forward strand.
GGACGACGACATGCTCGAAACGGCTTGATCTCCGCCGCTCAGGAACATCGCGATGGACAGGGCCGCCCACGGAAGGCGAAGGCGCGGTTCCCCGATGAGCGCGGCGAATGCCAGGGACACCGCCGCGCACAGGGTGATGAAGGTCAGGCCGGCAAAGGGCCCGCGCCCCCCATCATCGACACGTTGCCAGTTGCTCAACACGGCCGCCGGGATGAGCGCGAGAGTCATGATCATGAGTAGACGTGCGTAGGCGGCTCGCCCAGTGGCCTCGTGAGCCACCGGGCGCGCGACGTCATTCCACGTCGATTCGGCCATCGTGGTTGTGATGTCGACACATCAGCATCAAACTTGAGCACTACCTAACCGATTATTGAGGTGAGATGCCCGCTATCCGGTCGTACCGAAGGTCTTGCTAGTCGCGGGCCACTGCTAGTCGCAGACCGCGCCCTTGGCCGCAGATCCGACCAGTTTGGCGTACTTCGACAACACCCCTCGCGAGTGCTTGGGCGCCGGAGCCGTCCAGCCCGTTCGCCTCAGAGCTAGCTCGTCGGCGTCGACAAGCAGGTCCAGCGTCTTCGCGTCGACATCGATGCGGATTCGGTCCCCTTCGCGCACCAAGGCAATTGGTCCCCCATCGCTGGCTTCAGGAGCGACGTGCCCCACGCAAAGACCTGTGGTGCCACCGGAGAATCGACCGTCGGTGAGTAGCAGTACGTCCTTGCCCAATCCGGCGCCCTTGATAGCGGCGGTGACGGCGAGCATCTCGCGCATTCCCGGTCCGCCACGTGGGCCTTCGTAACGAATCACCACGACGTCGCCCTTGGCCAGCGATCCGCCCTC
>JBBRTC010000053.1:0-14521 GCA_038244765.1 Candidatus Nanopelagicales bacterium
GTGTACGACTGCATACTTCCGGCCGTACTGGACAACTGATGTTGTGGGGACCGAAGTCGGTGGATCGGTCAAAAACGTGGTGGCGCTGGCTAACGGGATGGCCGTCGGAATGGGATTTGGCGAGAACACGCGGGCATCTCTGATCACTCGAGGGCTGGCCGAGATGACTCGGCTTGGTGTCGCCCTGGGCGCCCATCAGCTCACCTTTCTGGGCCTCGCGGGAATCGGCGATCTCGTCGCAACGTGTTCGTCGCCGCTGTCCCGGAACCGGACCTTTGGAGTAAACCTAGGCAAAGGGTTATCACTCGATGAGGTCGAAGCGATGACGAGTCAAACTTGCGAAGGCGTACGAAGTTGCGCGCCTATTCTTGAACTGGCGCGCAGACATGACGTCGACATGCCGATCACCGAACAAGTGGTCGCCGTCGTCCATGGAGGTCAGCAACCACGTGAAGTGCTGGCTGCGCTGATGTCGCGCGCTACTCGCGCAGAAGAGGGCTACGGCTCGTCCCCGTAGAGGACTCGCGCATATTGCTCGCGGTCGAGGTGGCCGAGCCGAGCAGGGTGTCGAGGGCGGCGGACAGGTCAGTCCAGAGGTCCTCGATGTCCTCGCAGCCCACCGTGAGTCGGATGAGTTCTTCGGGCACGGTGTCGGGTTCGTCTTTCCACCGCCGCCTGCGTTCGAGCATCGACTCGATGCCCCCGAGGCTGGTGGCGTGGACCCAGAGCCGAACACGACCGCACATCGCCTCGATCGACGCCGGATCGCCTGAGGGTTCGATCGCGAGGATCCCCCCAAAGCCGTCCATCTGCGCGGCTGCGAGGTCGTGACCCGGATCGTCGGAGAGTCCCGGGTACCGCACGCGGGCAACGGCGGGATGCGAAGAAAGCCGCGTCGCCAACTCCATCGCGTTGGACTGGGATTGCTTCATACGCAAGGCCAACGTGCGCAAACCGCGCAGGGCTAAGAAGGATTCCATCGGGCCAGCTACTCCGCCGGTGAGGCTCCTGATGCGGTGAAGCCGATCGCGGAGTCCACTATCGGCAACGACGAGGGCGCCCATGAGTAGATCTGAGTGGCCGCTGATGAATTTCGTCGCGCTGTGCAACACGATGTCGGCGCCCAGGGCCAGGGGGCGTTGAAGAAGTGGCGTGGCGAATGTGTTGTCACACACCAGGAGAGTGCCGTGGGCGCGGGTTTGAGTCGCAAGTGCGAGTAGATCGCATATCTCCATCGTGGGATTCGTTGGCGACTCCACCATGACGAGACTCGCACCGTCGCATGCACGCGCCATGGCTTCGGCGTCGGCCACGTTGACTCGGCGTACGGTCAGCCGCATCGCCTCCTCGAGGGAATCCAATCGAGCCAACGTTCCGCTGTATGCCGCGTCAGGGACGACAACAACTCCACCGATGGGCACCAACTCCAGTACCGCACTGACGGCCGCGAGCCCACTGGCGAACGACAGACAATTTCCGCCTTCGAGCAACCCGAGGGTTTCTTCGAAAGCTTCCCAATTCGATACCGACGTTCGCGCGTAGCCAACGTCGCTACCAGCGTGGAAGGTGGACGAAAACACGACGGGCGTGTTGACAGGTCCGCCGGGGATTCGTGGTGGCCGGCCTGCGGCAATCGCCACGGTCTCGCGGGCGTACGTGCTGAAGTCGTCCGGCTCCGGTGATGTCACACGGAGACGCTACCGAACACGTGCGGATAAGGTCCACGCGTGACTGGAACTCCCGAGCCCGGGTCGGAGCGCGTCACCGTCGCCGTGGTCTTCGGCGGGCGATCGACTGAGCATGCGATCTCCTGCGTGTCGGCGGGTTCGGTGCTTTCCGCGTTGGACCCATCGAGGTACGACGTCATCCCCGTGGGCATTAGCACCTCGGGTGCTTGGTCGCTGCAATCGGCAGATCCGGAAACACTCGCGATCCGTGGCGGGGTTCTACCGGCGGTAGATGAAACCGGGCAGTCCCTCTCCATCGTCGGGGACCCCACCCGGCGCGGCATGTCTGAGGTCCTTCGCGACATCGACGTTGTGTTCCCCGTACTCCATGGACCGTGGGGCGAGGACGGAACCCTGCAGGGCTTGTTCGAGTTGGCGGGGATTCCGTACGTCGGCTCGGGGGTCTTCGCCTCGGCAGCGGCCATGGACAAAGGCCACATGAAGGCAATGTTTCGTTCGGCTGAATTGCCTCAAGGCAATTACGCGGTCATCACAGACGCAGCGTGGCGCGCGAATCGAGGCGCTGTGCTCGACGGATTCGAGTCTTTGACTTATCCGGTTTTCGTCAAGCCCGCACGTGCGGGATCGAGTCTCGGAATCACCAAAGTTCACGATGTCGCCAACTTGGAGAAAGCGATTGAGAACGCGCGGAGTCACGACCCACGGGTAATCGTCGAGGCCGCCATCGAAGGTGCGCGGGAGATCGAGTGTGGGGTGCTGGCGGGCCCTGATGGAACTCCTGAGGCAAGCGTCTGTGCCGAGATCGTCGTGAGTGCTGACCACGAGTTCTACGACTTCGACGCGAAGTACCTCGACGATGCGGTTGACCTTGCCGTACCGGCGTTGCTCTCGAAATCTGTGACGAAGCGGGTTCGCGCAATCGCGTTGGAGGCCTACGACGTCCTCGGTTGCGAGGGGTTGGCCCGTGTCGACTTCTTCGTACGCGGTGAGGAGGTGCTCCTCAATGAACTCAACACCATGCCCGGGTTTACGCCGACGTCGATGTTTCCGCTGGTGTGGTCGCACAGCGGCGTCGACTACCCGACGTTGGTTGATCGGTTGATCGCTGACGCCCTACGCCGAGGAACCGGGCTTCGTTAGCGCACGATCTGATGGTCGTAGAGCTTAGAGATGTACGACCGGGCAGGTCAGGGTGCGGGTGATCCCCTCAACGGCTTGGATCTTGGCGACGACCATCTTGCCGAGATCATCGACGCTTCGAGCCTCGGCGCGCACGATCACGTCGTAAGGTCCGGTGACGTCTTCGGCTTGAGTCACGCCCGAAACGGCCGCGATCTGTTCAGCCACAGACGCAGCGCGACCGACCTCGGTCTGGATCAGGATGTAGGCCTGGACAACCATGTGGTTCTCCTCAAGGGCGAGCCGTGTTGCGTTGGCGGGGGGTGAAGTTCAGCGAGACTAGCGCGCGTGAGCCGGAGGTGAATTGTGGGGGAGACAGTCGGCTCCATGGGCGAGTTTGGACTGATTGATGCGGTCACGGCTCGGCTTCGCACGAGCCCCGATGTCCTGGTTGGTCCCGGTGACGATGCCGCGGTCGTGCTTTTCGGTGATGGGCGAACGGTGGTGAGCACTGATGTGTTGGTGGAAGGCCGCCACTTCCGCCGAGATTGGTCCAGCGCTACCGATGTCGGACACAAGGCCGCCGCGGCGAGTCTGGCCGACATTGCCGCGATGGGTGCTCGCACAACAGCGTTGCTGGTCGGTCTCGGCGTTCCGCCAGACCTGCCTGCTGCGTGGGCACTCGAACTCGCGGACGGTCTGCGGGAGGAGTGTGAATTGGTCGGTGCGGTGGTCGTGGGCGGCGATATCGTGCGAAGCGATCGCATCGTCGTGTCAGTGACTGCGCTGGGCAGTCTCGATGGGCGCGAACCAGTGTTGCGATCCGGCGCACGACCGGGCGACGTCGTCGCATTGTCGGGGCGACTCGGGTACGCGGCCGCGGGTTTGTCGGTCCTTTCGCGAGGATTCCGTTCGCCGCGTCGCCTCGTCGAGGCTCATCGCCGGCCGATCCCGCCGTACGATTCCGGCCCCTTGGCCGCAACTGCCCAGGCAACGTCGATGATCGATGTGAGCGATGGTTTAGTGGCCGATCTCGCTCACGTTGCCTACTCGTCAAATGTTGTAATCAACATCGACTCTGCGTTGTTGCCAATTGGTGATTCGTTAGTTGATACCGCCGCCGCGTTCACGCTCGACCCACTCAGCTGGGTGCTCACTGGCGGGGAAGATCACGCGTTGGCGGCAACGTTTCCTCTTGATGTCGTCATCCCGGCGGGCTTCGTTGTGGTGGGCTCGGTCCGCGACCGCGGCGCCGGTGATGCGCAGGTTCTCGTCGACGGTCGACCGTACGAGGGTGTTGCGGGTCACGATCACTTTCGCTGACCGATAGTCGCACTTCTGCTTCTTGGCTTCGGTCTCGTCCGCAATGCACACCGAGGGTCGCACGACTTCATCGATCAAAGTTAGGTTGATTGCATGACCGACACGGCTTCTCCACCGAGGGTTCTCACGATCGCGGGATCGGACTCCGGTGGTGGCGCAGGAATTCAAGCTGATCTCAAGACGATGCTCGCCCTCGGATGCCACGGAATGAGCGTCGTCACCGCTGTCACGGCCCAAAACTCACTGGGAGTGCAGGGGGCATGGGAGATTCCGACTGACGCAGTGCGGGCGCAATTTCGCAGCGTGGTTGATGACATCGGAGTGGACGCCATCAAGACGGGGATGCTTTCCAGTGCGGCCATGGTCGAAGTGGTGGCCGGATTGCTGGAGTCGCTGCCCGACGAGATACCGGTCGTGGTCGACCCCGTAGGTGTGTCGAAGCACGGTGACCCGTTGTTGGAATCGGATGCGGTCGCGACGGTCCGGGCCCGAATGCTGCCCCTCGCAACTGTGGTGACCCCCAACCTCCACGAGGTCGAACTGCTGACCGGATACGTCGTCCGAGATGAAAGTGACCAACTCACCGCGGCGAAAGCCTTGCTGGATCTGGGGCCAAGTTGGGTCCTCAGAAAAGGGGGACACCTCGCCGGCGACGCGGTCGACTTGCTCACCGACGGTCGTAGCGAGTACGAGTTTCGTGCAACCCGCCTCGACAACCATCACACCCATGGGACCGGCTGCACATTGGCAAGCGCGATCGCGTCGTATTTGGCGATTGGTCATGACATGCCCACGTCCGTGGCATTTGCGAAGGACTACGTCACCGGTGCAATTGCCGGTGGTTTCAAACTCGGGATCGGTATCGGTCCCGTACGCCACGGCTGGCAGTGGACCGAGGATGACGACGCCACTCGCTCACCGGTGAGGTGGGAGGGCTAGGCGCGGACGACCTTGCCGGCCTTGATGCACGACGTGCAGACGTTCAACTTTTTGGGAGTCTTTCCCACCATGGCACGTACGGACTGAATGTTGGGATTCCAGCGACGCTTCGTACGGCGGTGCGAGTGCGAAATGCTGTGCCCAAAGCTTGGGCCTTTGCCGCACACGTCGCAGTTGGCAGCCACGGTGAACTCCGTACGTCTCGAGGGGGTCGGTCTGGGAACTGCGTGCCAGGCGGGACCGACAGACCATCCGCGCAGGCGACTGGCACAGGTTACCGGGCATACTCGCGCTGATCCAAACCGGGCAGACGTCGAGGCTAGGCTGGCCGCGTGCCTGCCGCTGGTAACCCCGCGCCGAGCGCTGTCCTAGACCGCTCAGCGTTGCTGACCTGGGCTCATTTGGGATTGGTCTCACTCGGTCAGGCACGAGCCAGCATCGACGCCCTCAACGTGTTCCCGGTCCCCGATGGTGACACCGGAACCAACCTGTATCTGACCGTGGAGTCGGCTGTCGCCGCCGCCGACGCGGAGGGATCCAGCGAGATCGCTGCCGTCGCGCGGAGCCTCGCCCAGGGCGCGTTACTCGGAGCGAGAGGCAATTCCGGGGTGATTCTTAGCCAAATTGTTCGCGGCATGTGTGACGAATTTGGCCGCGATGAAGTCATTGACGGTTCGAGTCTGGCCCGCGCCCTCACCCGAGCCGCTGACGCCGCGTACGCCGCGGTCGAACGTCCCCTCGAAGGAACGATCTTGACAGTGGCGCGCCGAGCCGCAGAGTCTGCGACGGCCGCGGCAGCCGTTGCCGGTGCCGGGTTGGTAGAAGTGATCGCCGCGGCCAGGGCCGGATCACACGTGGCGCTGGCCGCCACGACCGGTCAATTGGAGGCGTTGCGCCGCGCCGGAGTTGTGGATGCCGGGGCCGCTGGACTCGTCGTGTTGATCGACGCGTTGGAGGAAGTTCTCACCGGCGTACATCGAGGTGACGGTGAAGCCGACTCGCTTGCGACCGCCGCACCGGCGGAACCGCACGACGTGGACGACGCGACGTACGACGGGCCGCCCTACGAAGTCATGTTCTTAATCGACGCAGACGACGAGGCCGTTGCGACTTTGCGGAGTCAACTCGGCTCGATTGGCGATTCGCTGGTTGTGGTCGGTGGCGATGGGATCTGGAACGTCCACGTTCACGTCGACGACGCGGGTGCCGCGATTGAAGCCGCAATAACAAACGGCCGACCCCACAAGATTCGTGTCACGCATCTGGTCTCGCAGAATGCCGGGCGTCGCGCGGATCGAGTGGGCTTGCGAGGTCGCGGCGTGGTGATCGTTGCTCACGGGAGTGGGGTCGCGGAGTTGGCGTCGGATTGCGGAGCTCGCGTTGTGATGGCACAGCCCCGGACTCGCCCTTCGACTGGCGAGCTTCTTGAAGCGGTTCACGCCACGCGGGCGGGGGAAGTGGTGATTCTTCCCAGTGATTCCGACACTCAGGCCGTGGCCATGGTGGTTGCTGCCGAGGCTCGCCATGACGGCATCAGAGTCGCAGTGATTCCAACGCGATCCGTCGTACAGTCTTTGGCCGCTCTGGCCGTCCACGATTCATCGGTCTTCTTCGATAGCGACGTTGTCGCGATGACGCGTGCCGCGAGCTCCACCCGGTACGCGGCGCTGACGGTGGCCGCGCGTGAGGCCGTGACATCAGCGGGTATTTGCCAGATTGGGGACATTCTCGGACTCGTTGAAGGAGACATCGTCGAATTGGGCGACGATCTTTCCGACGTCGCCCAACGAGTGCTGACTCGCATGATGGCTGTGGGGGGCGAACTGATCACGATGGTCACCGGTGACGAATGTGATCCTGTGGTGGTCTCCGAGTTGGAGGAGTGGCTGCGCCACAACTATGTGGGGATTGACGTCGTGACGTACGACGGTGGTCAACCGCTGTGGCCGCTCATTCTCGGCGTTGAGTGACTCGGCGCACCATTGACCACCCCCGAGACACCTCTGAGTCGAATCATCGGCGGTACCACTGCCAAGGCTCTAGAAAAATCGCTCGGCCTCATCAGCGCCGACGATTTGTTTCGTCACTACCCGCGCCGCTACGCCGAGCGCGGTGAACTTACCGACCTTTCTTCGCTCGTAGTCGATCAGTACGTAACGGTGATGGCCGAAATTCTCAGAGTTACAACACGCCAGATGGCGGCGCGGCGAGGGAGCCTGACCGAGGTGGTCATCAGCGACGGGCAGGGGACTATGAGTCTCACGTTCTTCAAGCAGCCCTATCGCGAACGCGAGTTGAGACCGGGCCGGCGAGGTCTTTTCTCCGGCAAGGTCGGTTCCTACCGGGGGAGTCGCCAGTTGACGCACCCTGACTATCTCCTGCTGCCTGAGGATGATGACGTCACTATCCTCGACGAGTCGGCGAATGCCGACGCGGATGCCGATGTCGTTGATGCTTTCGCGAACGCGTTGATCCCGGTCTATCCCAGTAGCGGGAAAGTGACGACGTGGATGATCGGACGAGCCGTCGCGTTGGCTCTGCACAACGTCGATGACATCCCCGACCCACTCCCTCCCGATATTCGACTCGCCCATGGGCTGGTGTCGTTGCGCGACGCCTATCAGTTGATTCATGAACCCAAGAGCCGCGACGACATCGCTATTGCCACGAAGCGCTTGCGTTGGGAAGAAGCGTTTGTGCTGCAGACGGTGTTGGCTCAGCGGTCTGCGGCAGCCCGTGCGATGCCAGCCGTGGCACGCAACGCGGTCGAGGGAGGTCTGGTTGCGTCGTTCGACTCCCAGTTGCCCTTCAAGCTGACCGCGGGACAGCTCGAGGTCGGCGAGGTGCTGTCGACGGAACTTGCTCACGTTCACCCGATGCACCGCCTTCTTCAGGGGGAAGTGGGTTCAGGCAAGACCGTGGTTGCCTTGCGCGCGATGCTTGCCGTCGTCGATGCCGGAGGCCAGGCGGCGCTACTGGCGCCGACGGAAGTGTTGGCTCAACAGCACGAACGATCAATCACGAATCTGCTGGGGCGCTTGGCGCAACGAGGCTTGCTCGGCGGCTCGGAGATCGGCACGCGGGTCACTCTGCTCACCGGTTCTCAGTCGACGGCCACGCGACGGAAGGCGATGCTCGACGTCGTGTCCGGTGAAGCAGGGATCGTGATCGGAACGCACGCGCTCTTGCAGGAGAAGGTCGAGTTTCACGATTTGGGCTTCATCGTTGTCGACGAGCAGCATCGCTTCGGTGTGGAGCAGCGTGCCGCGCTAGCCGCGAAGTCCCGCGACGATGTACGACCCCACGTGCTGGTGATGACCGCTACTCCTATTCCGCGAACAATTGCCATGACGGTCTTCGGTGATCTCGATGTTTCCACCTTGGCCGAGATGCCACTTGGCCGTTCGCCCATCGAGACCCACGTTGTCCCCGCGTTGGAACGACCGAGCTACATGCAACGGACGTGGGCACGCATCGTTGAGGAGGTCCGAGCGGGTCGACAGGCGTACGTTGTCTGCCCTCGGATTGGCGAGCAGGGATCTGCGAGCGAGGACGTCGAGATCGAATTCAATGACGGTCCGATCTACGACGACCTCGATGCTGGATTCGTCCCTGAGCCAGCCGACAAGCGACCTCCTCGGTCAGTTCTTGAGACGGTGCCCCGGTTGAGAGAAGGACCATTAGCCGATGTGCGCGTCGAGGTTATGCACGGACGGATGTCCGCGGATGACAAGGACGCGGTCATGCGCAGGTTCTATGCGGGCCCGGATGCCGCTGACGGAATCGACGTGCTGGTGTCGACGACAGTGATTGAAGTGGGCGTCGACGTGCCCAATGCCACCGTGATGGTGGTCCTGGATGCGGAGCGCTTCGGCGTTTCTCAACTGCATCAACTGCGTGGGCGGGTCGGGCGTGGAACGCAGGCGGGGCTGTGCCTCTTGGTGACGGACGCGCCCTCGGACTCGGCCGCGCGTAGGCGCCTAGAAGACGTCGCCGGGACTCTCGACGGCTTCGCGCTCTCCGAGTTGGATCTGAAGAATCGACGTGAGGGCGACGTGCTCGGCGCGGTCCAATCGGGGCGCAAGTCGAGTTTGAAACTGCTGTCCGTCTTGCGCGACGGGGACGTCATCGCCGACGCACGCGAGCAAGCGATTGCGTTGATCGACCAAGATCCCCAGTTGTCCCACCACGCGCCGCTGCGAGAGTTCGTGGCGCGCCTCGTTGATGACGAACATGCGGACTTCCTGGAAAAATCGTGACGCGGATCATCGGCGGGACCGCCCGAGGACGGCGGCTTCTCGTTCCACCCACGGGGACCAGGCCGACGTCGGATCGAGTGCGTGAGGCGTTGTTCAGTTCGTTGGAATCGCAATTGGGCGGGTTGAGCGGCGTCCGCGTGCTGGATCTGTACTCCGGCTCCGGAGCGATCGGCTTAGAAGCCGCCTCGAGGGGTGCGGTGGCTGTCACGCTGGTGGAAAACGATCGAAGCGTTCTCACGGTCCTGCGCACCAACGTCGAGAACATCGGTGTGAGTGGCGTCGTCGTGGTCGGGCAAGACGTGGGTCGCTGGGCGGATCAGCCCTGCCCGAGCCCCACACTCGCGTACGAAGCCGTCTTATTAGATCCTCCGTACGAGCTCGCGGTTCACGACGTCCAGATGGTGCTCGCCGCCCTGGCGGTTCACGGCTGGCTCGTTGACGAAGCGGTCGTGGTGGTGGAACGGCCGCGTCGAGATCCCGGCTGGACGTGGCCCGCTGGGTATGCCGCCATTCGGGACCGGACGTACGGAGACACGGTCTTGCGAAGCGCGCTTTGGTACCGTCGCGATGGCGATTAGGTGATGGGCGTGACCCCGAACCGTCGATTCTTTCGCAGTGAGCAGTTCCTGAAATCTGACCGACCTGAGGAGGCGGCGTGCGCAAAGCTGTGTGTCCCGGCTCATTCGACCCGGTCACCAATGGCCATCTCGACGTGTTCACGCGTGCGGCGCAGCTCTTTGACGAAGTCACCATCGCGGTCTTGATCAACAAGACTAAGGCGTCGATGTTCACTGTCGCGGAGCGAATCGAGATGCTGGAAGAGTCCGTCGCCGGGTTGGGCAACATCAAAGTTGAGGCTTTTCACGGATTGCTCGTCGACTTTTGCCGCTCGCGGCAAATTCCGGTCATCGTGAAAGGCTTGCGAGCCGTCAGCGACTTTGACTACGAGTTGCAAATGGCGCAAATGAACCATGGGCTCACGGGTATCGAGACTTTGTTTGTCTCCACGAACCCGCTCTACAGCTACTTGTCATCGTCATTGGTCAAGGAAGTGGCGACTTTTGGCGGGGACGTGTCAACGCTGGTCCCTGATCTCGTACTCACTCGAATTAAGGCAAAACTCGCCGAGCCCGGCGATCGCTGACCGAGCTAACGGAGGATCAAGTGGATGTGCACGACAAGCTCGACGAGCTCTTTGGGCTGGTCGAGGGCGCGCGCGGAATGCCCCTGTCGACGTCGTGTTGGGTAGACCGCCCCGAAGTTCTGGACTTGCTCGACCAGATCCGCGAGTTGCTGCCACGCGACCTCTCTCAAGCGGATCGAGTACTCGCTGAGCGCGACTTAATCATCGATGAGGGGCACCGTACGGCCGATCACCTGGTCGAGGAAGCGAGGGTCGAGCAAGCCCGATTGGTCGGGGACCACGAGGTCTATCAATCGGCACTCGTCGAAGCCGATGCCGTCCGCGGCGAAGCCGCTGATGAGGCCAGTCGCATGCGCCGCGAGGTCGATGACTACGTCGACGCGAAATTGGCCAACTTTGAGTACGCCTTGGACAAGACTATTCGGGCCGTTCAGAACGGTCGGGACAAGATCCGCGGCCGACACGAGTACGACTCTCTTGCCGATGCGCCAGATCTTCGCGGCGACCAGGACTTGCGCGACGACCCAGATTCACGCGACGACCGCGACGCCTAGGGACGTAACCACGGGACGGGGCAAGGTCCGGATTGGGCGTACAGCGAGGGCTCGGTTACCCTGTCCCGTCGGTCTCCGCGAGACCGCGTTCCGTCGTGCCTGCACCGTTGAAGGGCAAAGTGTCCGGCCTGGACCCGCGTAACCCGCTCGTACTCGATGTACGAGAGTTGGGTCGGCGCGCGGGAGCCATGTCGAACCTCACCCGCACGGTGCCAGCCCCGCCGGATCTCGGCGTCGCGGTGATCGGTGTCCCGGAGGGCTCCGATCTCGAGTTAGCAGTACGGCTCGAGTCGGTCATTGATGGTGTGCTTCTCACCGGGACGGCCCACGTGCACGTCGAAGGTGAATGCAGCCGCTGTTTGGACCCGGTGTCCGCTAGCCAAGACATCGAGTTCCAGGAGTTGTTCCTCTACCCCACGACGGATTCGCGCGGTCGTCTCACGCACGACGAGCAGCCCGACGAGGAACTGCCGAAGCTCGAGGACGACTTGCTTGACCTCGAACCGACATTGCGCGATGCGGTGGTGCTTGCGCTACCGATCGCGCCGGTGTGCCGGGTGGACTGTCCTGGCCTGTGCCCGCAATGCGGGTTCCGGCTAGTGGAGGACCCCCAACACCAGCACGACCAGGTTGATCCGCGCTGGGCAGCGCTGCAAGCGATGCTCACCGGAGACGCCACCGAGACCGATGCCGGTTCGCCGGCCGACCAGGAAGAGGGCTGACCCGTGGCCGTTCCCAAGCGGAAGACCTCGCGAAGCAACACGCGTCACCGTAGGTCGCAGTGGAAGACTGCCGCGCCAACGCTGACCGCGTGTGACCGCTGCCGTGAGCCAAAGCTGTCCCATACGGCGTGCTCGAACTGCGGCACGTACGCCAAGCGCCAGATTCTCGACGTCTGATCTCGAGTGTCATGAGCGCCCCGGGTTCGGGGCACGCGGACGGGTCGACCCCCGTTCGCATCGCCCTCGACGTACTGGGCGGAGATGGTGCTCCCGAGGTCGTGGTCGACGCCGTACCTCTGGTTCTGCAGCGGGCGCCCGGCGTACACCTCGTCCTCGTGGGCCCCGTCAACGAAATCCGCCTCGGCCTCACTTCGGTCGGTGTCGATCTCGATGCCGAACCGCGTATTTCGGTGTCGGCATCTAGTCGCGCCGTTGCGATGATGGACGATCCGCTCAAAGGTGTACGCACCCAACGCGACGTGAGCGTGCGGGTGGGTTCAGAGTGTGTCCGCGACGGTCGCGCCGACGCGTTCGTCACCGTTGGCCACACCGGCGCGGCAGTCGCCGCCGCTACCTGGTTCCTCGGTCGACTTCCTGGTGTCACCCGCGCACCCTTGGCCGTCGTTGTTCCCTCGCTGCACGGACGCGTCGTGCTCCTTGACGTCGGTGCAGCGCCAACCGACGTCAGCGCCGATGAACTACTCACGCATGCCGTGCTTGGCGTCGCGTACGCCGAAACCTTGCAAGGAGTTGACGAACCGGCCTCGGTACAGACCGTACGAGTTGGTTTGCTCACTATCGGGTCGGAACCTGGAAAGGGCGACGCGCTACGAGTCGCTGCTGGTAGCGCGTTGAAAATGGCAGCGCCGGGATTGGCCTACGACTACGTCGGTGGCATCGAGGGACACGATGTGGCCATTGGCGGAGTTGCCGATGTCGTCGTGACCGACGGATTCACCGGCAATGTGTTGTTGAAGGGGCTTGAGGGCGCTGCGGCGTGGGGTGCCGTGGTATTCGGAGGCGCCTACGACACGGCCGAACCCGCGCGAGCAACGTTGCGGGAAATCCAGGCCGGACCCTTTTCGGCCGGGCTTCTTCTCGGAGTACGAGGCGTCGTCGTGGTCGGCCACGGCGCATCGACGGCTGAGTCCGTCGCATCGTGCGTTGCCTTGGCCGCGCGCGTTGTGCGCGATCAAGTGCTCGATCGAGTCGAGCGTCGGCTTTCGTCCCGGCCTGGCGAATCGGCGAGTCATTCCAACGGGAGTCACGCTTCTCGCCCCTCATCGGAGAGCGATCCAGGGCGCCCGACGGATCCAGTCGAGTCGTTGTCGTGACCGAGTTGCAAGTCGCCGAGTTGGTCGCGTCTGCGATGGCTGACGTTCTTGACATTGATCCTGTGATGCTCCGATTCGACACGCCTTTGATCGATGTCGGCGTGGATTCCATGGTTCGAATCGGCTTCGCGGACTGCGTGGAAGCCAAAGTCAGAGAGCGATGGCACGTGGCAATCGTGGTCGATGATGAATCGTTGTCGCGGGCTATCACAGTGGGGGATCTCACCGACCGTGTCGAGGTGCTCCTCGGAGCCGTCCCCGTGGAGGAGACCCCCTGATGGCCCCACGTCATCAACGCCCCGGATACGACGTTTTGGCCGAGCGACTCGGTGTCGGAGTCGGTGACGCGATGCTCGACCACGCCTTTATGCATCGCTCCTATGCGTACGAAAATGGCGGATTGCCCACCAATGAGCGATTCGAATTTCTCGGTGATTCGGTTCTCGGATTAGTCGTCACGGATACGCTGTTTCGGACCCATCCGGATATGGCTGAGGGGCAGTTGGCCAAACTTCGAGCAGCCGTCGTCAATGCCCGCGCCTTGGCGGGGATCGCCCGCAGCCTCGGCCTCGGCGACTTCCTCTTTCTCGGCCGCGGCGAAGAATCGACGGGTGGTCGGCAGAAGGCATCGATCTTGGCCGACACCGTAGAGGCCGTCATTGGTGCTGTCTATCTCGACCGCGGGCTCGATGAGGCATCAAGCCTTGTTCACCGACTGTTCGATCCGCTCATCGATGAGTCCTCGAGGCTGGGCGCCGGATTGGACTGGAAGACCAGTTTGCAAGAACTCACGGCCGCGTCTGGTCTGGGCGTACCTGAGTACTTCGTGGATGAGTCAGGGCCAGATCACGAAAAGTCCTTCACGTCACGAGTGCGAGTTGCCGGGGAGTTCTACGGAAACGGCGTTGGCCGAAGTAAGAAGGAGGCGGAGCAGGACGCGGCATCTTCGGCGTACCAAACCATCGAAGCTTCCTTGCGCGTCGGTGATGGGGAGTTGACTCCCGTCCAGCCCGGGCCTGGCAGTTCCGATGGGCTGACGATCGGCGGCTGAACGTGCCCGAACTTCCCGAAGTCGAGGTCGTTCGCCGAGGGTTGGCGGCATGGGTGGTGAATCGACCCATCGATCGAGTCGACGTTTATCACGAACGGGCGGTACGCCGACATGTCTTAGGCTCCAACGATTTTTCACAGCGGCTCGTGGGTCGTTCGCTGGATGATGTGTTACGGCGAGGGAAATATTTGTGGCTACCCAGTTCCGACGATGAGCACGCCCTGGTGGCCCACCTTGGCATGAGCGGTCAGTTGCTTGTCCAACCAAGTGGGATCGACGACGGTCCGCACCTGCGCGTGCGTCTTCGTTTTCGCGACGGCGATCCCGAACTGCGCTTCGTCGATCAACGCACATTTGGCGGTCTAGCCGTTGAACCACTCGTCGCAGA
>JBBRTC010000054.1:0-14170 GCA_038244765.1 Candidatus Nanopelagicales bacterium
CACCCACCTTCGCGGGCGCACCCACCACCGTGCGCGCCGCGATCCCAGTCCCCACCGCGGCCTATCTGCCGGGTACGCATTGCCCTGCCTTTCCCTCGACCAACTACTGGCACGCCGACGTGTCCCGACTCAAGGTGCACCCTCGTTCGGCCCAATGGCTTTCGCACATGCAGGCCAAAACCCGCAAGTTGCACCCCGACTTTGGTCCGTCCTTTGGCGACCAACCTGTGCCGTATGGAATTCCGATCACCTACGTCTCGTCACGCCACGCGAAGGTTGCCGTCCGTTTCGACTACGCCAGGGAAAGCAACCGCGGTCCCTACCCGCTGGGCCACGACACTCGGGTTGAGGGCGGGAACTGGCGAAGCGGAGACCGCCACACAATCGTCGTCGATACCGTCAAATGTATGCTCTACGAGACGTGGGCGACCCACCCCAACTCTGGGCATTGGTACGCCGGATCAGGCGCCATCTGGGGATTGAGATCGAACACACTTCGACCTTCCGGCTGGACCTCCGCGGACGCCGCCGGGTTGCCGATCCTGCCGGGCCTGCTCCGCTGGGATGAAGTTGCGCGCGGTCGTGTCGATCACGCGATTCGAGTCACGACCAACATCACCGATCGGACCTACGTCTGGCCCGCGCGTCACCAGGCCGGAAGCGTCAACAATCGTTCCTACCCGCCGATGGGAGCGCGTTTTCGACTTAAGGCGTCCTTCAACATCAGCAAATATCCGCGGTACGCCCGCGTTGTTCTTGCGGCGATGAAGAAGTACGGCTTAGTGCTCGCCGACAATGGCAGTCCTTGGTATTTCCAAGGAACATCAGATTCACGGTGGCCGGCCACGGTTTACCAGGCACTCAAGTCCGTCCCGGCGAGCGCCTTCGAAGCAGTGGACACCACACCATTGCGAATCTCGAGTAGCTCCGGGGCGGCCCCCAGGCTCTAGGCGTGGATGTGGAGACGCCGAGCCGCCTCCGCGACCGAGCCAGACAGGCTCGGATACACAGCGAACGATGACGCGAGCTGGTCGACGGTGAGGCGATGCTCCACCGCGACCGCGATGGGATAAATCAATTCACTCGCGCCCGGGGCAACGACAACGCCTCCCGCGACGAGGTGGCTCGTACGCCGCGCAAACAACTTCACGAATCCGTCTTCGAATCCCATCATCTTCGCGCGGGCATTCGTTGCCAAGGGCAACATCACCGAGACGGCGCGAACGGTCCCGTCGTCGATGTCCTTCTGCGTGCAACCGACGGTGGCAATCTCTGGATCGGTGAAGATCGCACTCGATACAGTCGTGCGATCAAGCGGGTTCACCGCGTCACCTAACGCATGCCACATCGCGATTCGACCTTGCATCGCTGCAACCGACGCGAGCATCAGTACCCCTGTGCAGTCTCCGGCGGCGTAAACACCCCGAATCGACGTACGCGAGACGCGGTCAACCTCGATGTAGCCCCGATCGTCCAGCGAGATTCGCGACTCTGACAGCCCAAGGCTTTCCGTGTTTGGCAGCGAGCCGACTGCCATCAGCGCATGCGAACCTTCCACCTCGGTGCCGTCGACGAGGGTGGCCACAACGCCACCACGGCTATGTCGAACCGACGCTGCGCGGCTGCGCGACATCACCGTCATCCCGCGCCCGCGAAATACCTCCTCGATAACCCGGGCGGCTTCGGGATCTTCGCCGGGCAGAACGCGATCGCGCGACGACACCAAAACGACATCACTACCAAGGGCGTTGTAGGCGGAGGCAAACTCCGCACCCGTGACGCCAGAGCCGACCACGATGAGGCGACTCGGCAGAACCGGAAGTTCGTAGAGTTGCTCCCAGCTAAGGATTCGGTCCCCATCGGGCTCAGCCCCTTCGACGATCCGCGGGCGAGCGCCAGTGGCGATGAGAATGACATCGGCGTCAAGAACTTCCTCAACCCCTTGAGTTGGCGACGCCACAACTTGGGACGATCCGCCCAGTCGACCGGTGCCAACGATGATTCGGACTCCGTCGCGCACGAGCCGCTCGGTGATGTCGTGGCTTTGGGCCAGAGCCAGGCGCTTGACCCGGTCGTTGACGGCCACCAGGTCGACCGTGAGCGATTCTTCGCGCGGCATGCCACCCTCTATTCGCACCCCGAGGCTTCCACTTTCACGCGCGCGAGTCACCACGTCAGCGGTCGCGATGAGGGTCTTGCTGGGGACACAGTCGGTGAGGACGGCGGACCCACCGAGTCCGTCTCGGTCCACGACGGTCACGGTGGCGCCGAGTTGACGGGCCACTAACGCTGCTTCGTAGCCGCCTGGTCCACCACCGATGATCACGACGCGGGGCGAAACGTGATCAGTCACGGTCGGCATTGTTCCGTACGGTCACTGGTTTCGCCTCGCATGGGTCACGCGCATCGTCAGGCGCATCGTCGTGCGCAGGGGGCCGTCCTGCCGGGACACGCCGAATCCGTCACTCGTCGCGGTCCCCCATCGATTCTCGCCGCCCTCCTACCCTGGGGTCATGACTCTGTACGCCGCCTATGGCTCCAACATGGACCCAGCGCGGATGGCGTTGCGGGCGCCGCATTCCCCGGCTCGCAGTGCCGGCTGGCTCAGCGGATGGCGGCTCACTTTCGGCGGCGAGGACATCGGCTGGGAGGGCGCACTCGCGACGGTCGTCGAAGAGTGGGGCTCCCGGGTTTTCGTCATGCTCTATGACATATCCGAGTGGGACGAAGCTGAGTTAGACCAGTGGGAGGGCAGCGATCTCGGCCTCTACCGCAAGATCCGAGTACGCATCGACACTCTCGACGGAGACACCGTGGCGTGGCTGTACGTACTCGACGACTACGAAGGTGGCCTGCCCAGCGCACGCTACTTGGGCATCATGGCCGACGCGGCAGAAGCAGCCGATGCACCCGCGGACTATGTGGCGTCGTTGCGTTCGCGCGAATGTCGATCGATCGGCTCCTAATCTCAAACCTCGCTCGTTTTGCTCGGTTACTGAGCACCCAAGAACGCGACGACAATGGCGAGCACACTGACGACGATCGCGCCAACACCGAGCGGTGCCCATGACGTGATGACGTCACTGCGGTCGTAGTGACCGATCCGCTCTCGCTCCGCGATGTCGGTCAATCGGATGGCGATCATCGACGGGGTTATCGAGCGAGTCGTCGATGTAACGGGCGAGCCTGGTACGCGCATAGGGGGTCGGCCCTTTCGAGGCACTGCGAAGCAGCGAATCACGGTGGCCCCCGCATGGACTCGCAAGACGTCCGCGACGTCGGCGTCGGTGAGTTCTGACCACGGAACGACACTCGTACGAAGTGGGTTAGTGACGATCACACCAGTTGCTGTTTCGGCGACCGATGGGTGGATCCCGATGACCACCGACCCCGCGATCACAACGAGCCCCAACATCGCCACCGTCACGGCGTGGCCCGACGATCGGTGTGCAACACCGTCGGCGACCATCAGCAAACCCACCACGACGAAGACAACGCCGAAGGTGACGGCAAACGTCGAGCGGTGAACCTGAAGTTCAGGGACGGGCGCGGCGACCAAGAGTCGGCTCCTTTGACTTACGCGCAGCGATCGAGGACACCGCGAACCATGTCCATCGTCGTCTGCGGGTGCAAGAACACTAAGCGCCCCACAGTTTCGCCCTCCCATGTCGTCGGAGTGACGAAGGCGCTTTGATCGGCGAGCATCGACTGACACCAATCCCGGTAGTCCTCCGGTGCCCAACCGATACGCCGGAAAAGGACGACCGAGAGCTCGGGCTCTCGTAGCAATTCGAGATGCGTCGTTTCGCGAATCACGTCGGCAGTTTCGCGGGCCAGTTGAAGGCCTCGTTCAATCGCATCGCGATAGGCATCCGTGCCATGTACCGCCAGGCTGAACCACAGCGGTAGTCCTCGCGCGCGGCGGGTGAGGTGATACGCGTAGTCGGTGGGATTCCAATCGGTGGCCTCGTCGTGGATCGCATCTAGGTAGCTCGCATCCTGCGTGTGTACGACTCGCGCGAGCCCCGGCTCTCGATACAACAGGGCCGCGCAATCGAAGGGCGCGAACAACCACTTGTGCGGATCAAGGATGAACGAATCAGCGTGTTCAATTCCGTCATACCGGTGACGCACACTTGGCGCGAACAACCCCGCGCCCCCGTAGGCGCCATCGACGTGAAACCACAAGTCTCGCGCCTTCGCGACCGGCGCAACGCTCGCGAGGTCATCGATGATGCCCGCATTCGTCGTACCGGAAGTGGCGACAACGGCGATGACGGTGTCGGTGTCATTGCCCTCAACAACGTCCGCCAACAACGCCGCCTCAAGGGCCGCACCCGTGAGTCGGTGGTCCTCGGTTGGAACGACGAGAGGAGACATATCAAGAATCGCCAGCGTGTGTTGGATCGAGGAGTGCGCTTGATCGCTCACCGCCACTCGAAGTCGTCGGGCACCGAGATCCTTCGTACGCCGCGCCGTGTCGCGGGCGACGACCAAAGCTGACAGATTTGCGGCGCTTCCACCCGAGACGAAACAGCCACCAGCACGTTCGGGGAAGCCGGCGAGGTCGGCAATGAGCCGCAACACTTGATTCTCGGCGGCTACGGCACCGGCCGCCTCCAACCAGGAGATTCCCTGAAGTGACGCAGACGAGACCACCATGTCGAAAAGCAGCGACGCCTTAGTTGGGGCCGCGGGAATGAAGGCAAAGAACCGTGGCGAATCAGCAGAGATGACGGCGAGCGAAAGTTCTTGGGTGTAAAGATCCATCACCATTTTGGCATCGTTCCCGCGGGCTTTGATCAATCCTGCGAGCAAGTGTTCCAGTCGATCAGCATCGCCGGGGAAGTCCAGTGGAGTGTCGGCTAGTGAAAGTCGCTCGCCGACGTAGTCCAAGACCAATCGCGCTGTGGCCGGATTATGGACGTGCATTCGATCGGGGGAAATATCGTCCTGACTCACCAATGCCTCCGGGTGGGGTGGGGCCGAGCACCCGAGTATCGCGGATTAGGTCAGCAGGAGTATGCGAACTTCACGACATCCCAGTACGAGCGCCCGCGAGACGCGGAGCGATCGACGGTCGAGATGCCGAAGAATCGGAATGAGTGGCTGAGGATCATCTCGCGGTGCGGGCGAGACGCGATGTACATAGCGAAGATGTTCCGGGAGGACACCCGACTGCCCGCTCGGCTGGCGATGATTTCGCCGAGTCGCGATGCCGAGCAGCCACCGCGGCGCGCAGAGGCAATCATGTGCGGGTCGTGGCGCAGTGCGCGAATGCCAGCCAAATGAATTGACCAGCGACGCGCTTGCGACGTGAGGCCACCATCGAGATTCAGCCGACTTCGACCGTGGGCCGCACGGTAGCTGTTGATCAGGTTGACCATGCTTGCGTCCATCGCCCGGATGTACACGCCCTGCGTCGACACCATCGTGGCTCGCGCGCTCGTCGCGTGAGTAGGCGAACCGACGGGAATCACGACGGCCATCACACTGAGCAGGAGGACCACAAGACCAATCCGGACAAATCCAACTCGGGCAAAATTCACGGGCAGACTCGTCGAAGGCATGCGATCGATCGTGGCATGACTCGTGTGACGAAGGGAACCCCACGATTGATTCGTCACCTAGATATAGGCCGAAATCCCGTCCGACTTTGACAAACCTGCAGGTCAACCGCCGTGACCCAGGTCACCAACCTATTTTCGTGATGGCGATGACACCGACCTTGATGCCTCACTCGTTTCGAACACAGCCCTCACGCAGCGTCAAGAGCAGGCATATCTATTGCACCGTTGGGTGGATTTACCGTCACGCTTGGTGAACTCCCATACGGAAAAACTCCTGCACCTGTTCAAGGACCCTCCACATTGAGTCGATAGGCACGCATGAGCGACTCCCTCCCCAACTCCGTCACGGCGCATCCAGTTGACTCAGGAGAGCACAGCGAAATCATCCGGCCCGCGGCGGTACTTGAGAGCAGAGTCGCCGCACGAGTACTGACGTGGTTGCGGGAGTCTGACGTGTCTCTCGACGGCGTATGGAATGCATCCGCGTCACTGTGGCAACGCTATGACCGACCGTGGGACGGCCCCGGCGGTACTCGCGGAACGTCTTCTCTCATCGGCTCTCTTGCCGTCATGTACGACGCACCGAACCGCTATGAAGTCACGATCTACAAGGTGACGATCACGCCACTTGGCGTCGCCGCCAATTGGACGGTGAAGCGCTTGTGCGAAGACGCCCTCGCGCCCACCGGTCTCACTCTGGCCATGCTGCCTCGAGCCAATTTGGCAAACGCGCCGCTCGTAGATCCGTTCCGCCGATAGGCCAACGCGTCAGAACACGTCCGACGGGACGTACTGACCCCAAACATCGCGGAGCGCGTCTGACACTTCGCCAACGGTCGCGCGAAGTCGTAGTGCCTCCCTCATCGGATACAACAAGTTTTCCGATCCGGCAGCAACGCGACGGATCTCGTCGAGTGCTTTCTTCGTGGCGTCGTCGTCGCGCTCGGATCGAAGGATCGACAACCGATCCGCCTGTTCACGACCGATTTCGGGATCAACGCGAAGCGGCACGTAGGGCTCTTCTTCGTCCAAGGCGAATTTGTTGAGTCCCACCACGATGCGATCACCAGAATCAATCTGTTGAGCAATGTGGTACGCCGAGCGTTCGATCTCGCCTTTCTGAAATCCACGCTCGATCGCAGCGACCGCGCCGCCCAGACCCTCGACACGAACCATCAGCGCGACCGCAGCAGCCTCCAACTCGTCTGTCATTGACTCGACGACGTAGGAGCCGGCAAAGGGATCCACCGTTGTGGTGATGTCGGTCTCGTACGCCAAGACCTGTTGAGTGCGAAGCGCCAAACGTGCGGCTTTCTCAGTCGGCAATGCGATTGCCTCATCAAATGAATTCGTATGCAGGGATTGAGTGCCGCCAAGCACGGCCGCCAAGCCTTGAACGGCCACCCGGACCATGTTCACTTCGGGCTGTTGAGCCGTAAGTTGCACTCCAGCCGTTTGGGTGTGGAAGCGCAGCATCTGCGACTTCGGATTGGTCGCCCCAAACTCGTCGCGCATGACTCGCGCCCAGATGCGTCGTGCCGCGCGGAATTTTGCGACCTCTTCCAAAAGCGTCGTTCGAGAAACGAAGAAGAAGGCAAGCCGCGGAGCGAATTCGTCCACATCTTGACCGGACGCGATCGCAGCTCGCACGTACTCAATTCCGTCGGCCAAAGTGAAGGCGATCTCCTGCGCTGGCGTCGCTCCGGCTTCGGCCATGTGGTAGCCGGAGATCGAGATCGTGTTCCACTTCGGAATCTCTGTGCGGCAATAACTGAAGATGTCGGTGATCAACCGCAGTGACTGCTGGGGCGGGTAGATGTACGTGCCGCGTGCGATGTATTCCTTCAGTACGTCATTTTGGGTAGTGCCGTTCAGTTGCGCGCCACTGATCCCATGCTCTTCAGCGACCAATTGATAGAGGAGCAACAGGATCGCAGCGGGCGCATTGATCGTCATCGACGTCGACACGCGGTCTAGCGGGATGCCATCAAAGAGAATTCGCATGTCATCGATCGAGTCGATAGCGACTCCGACCTTGCCGACTTCCCCGTCTGCAAACGCATGGTCGCTGTCGTAACCCATTTGGGTAGGGAGGTCGAAGGCCACCGAAAGACCCGTCGTGCCAGCGGCCAAGAGTTGGTGGTAGCGGCGATTGGATTCAACCGCCGTACCGAAACCGGCGTACTGCCGCATCGTCCACGGGCGACCTGTGTACATCGAGGAATAGACCCCACGGGTGTACGGGTATTCGCCGGGTTCGCCGAGTTGGGTTTGAGGGTCCCAATCAACCATGTCTGCGGGGCCGTACAAGGGCTGAATCGGCAGACCGGATTCGGTCGTGGCCATGCGCGCTACTCCTGACGACTTAGGCGGCCAGATGTCCATGACCGTGAGTCAACGGTAACGATGGCGCGCCGTGAGCCCTCGAGCGCATGCCGGTTGCTGGGATCAGCGCTTAAGATTGCTTCCGCCATGACTGCTCGAATCCCCCGGGCCTTTGCTGGGCTAGGCGCAGCCGCCTTGGGCGTGATGTGCCTGTCGACTCCGGCGGGTGCGATCTCATCGACGGGATCAACCGTCGGCGGGAACGAGTTGCAGCTTCCCGGCTCGGTTGTTCATTATCTCGCTGGCGCAACGGGGCTGCCGGCGGTGAAGGCCGGATCCTGGGTGGTCGCCGACATTACGACAGGGCAAATACTGGCCGCTCACAACGCACACGTTCGGCTGCGACCGGCGAGCACGCTCAAGACGTTGACGTCTCTCACGGTGATCGACGAACTGGATCTCGCGACCATCTATCGCGCCACACCCAGTGATAGCAACGCGGGCGGAAGCCGGGTAGGGGTCGTCGCCAACGCGAGCTATACGGTGAAAGATCTGTTGCACGGTCTGCTGCTACCCAGCGGCAACGACGCAGCGAGTTCGCTGGCCCATGCTTACGGGGGTTGGCACAAAACGGTTGATGCCATGAACGCCAAAGCCCGGCAACTCCAGGCTCTGGACACCCGTGCCATCAACCCGAGTGGCCTCGATGCCGATGGCCAGTACTCGAGCGCATACGACCTGACTTTGTTCGCGCGAGCGGCGTTGGCCAACTCTACGTTTCGCACGATCAGCGGATCCAAGTCCTACCTCTTTCCCGGTGTCACCATCGCCAAGACAGGCAAGCGATCGGCCTACCGAATCTATTCAGAGAACCGACTCCTACTCCACGGCTATAAGGGCACGATTGCTGGGAAGACAGGATTCACGTCCAAGGCCGGTCGCACTTTTTGGGGTGCTGCTACCCGCAGTGGACACACGCTCGCGGTTGCTTTGATGAAGATCGACGGTCCCACTGAAAGCGCCGCGAAAGCCCTACTGTCGTGGGGTTTCCACAATCGAGCGCACCTCAGGCCGGTAGGGGTCCTGGTTGATCCAGTGTCAGCAAGCGCACCGGTCGCCCCGGGGACCGGCGCGGCTTCAGGCGGCGAAGTCAGCGCAACCTATCGGCAACTGGGTAGTGCCGAGGGGGGCATGCCAGTTGCACTCACCTTGCTCGGGGCGTCAGCGATCGGAGTGACCGCGATCTATTGGCGTCGCCGACCGAAACCCCTGTCGACGCCCCATGCAACAGAAGTCACCGCGTCCCAGGGGTAACGAAGCCCAACCGGTCATAGGCGGCCGCCAGGGTCGCTTCGGCGACTGCTTTAGCTTTGCCGGCTCCAACGGACATCAGGCGCTGCAGTTCCGCCTCATCGCTCAACACATCCGCGGTCCGCTTCTGGTAGTCCGCGGCAAACTCGACAACGACGTCCGCGACATCCTTCTTCAGCGCGCCGTACATCTGTCCCGCGTATCCGGCAACCAACGCCTCGATCGAATCTCCGGTGAAGCTCGACAAGATCGTCAGGAGATTCGAAACTCCGGGCTTGTTTACGGGATCGAAACGAATCTCGGTCTCGCTGTCGGTGACTGCGCTCTTGATCTTCTTCTCGATCGTTTTTGCAGGGTCCAGGAGGTAAACGCACCCACTCGGCAGCGACTTGCTCATTTTCGACGTCGGGTCCTGCAGATCGAGAATTTTCGCAGAACTCTTGACGATGTACGGCTGTGGCAACACAAAGGTCGCCCCGAACCTGGAATTGAAGCGCGCGGCAAGGTCGCGGGTGAGTTCCAAGTGCTGGCGCTGATCCTCACCCACCGGCACCTGCACCGCGTTGTAAAGCAAGATGTCGGCGGCCTGAAGAACCGGATAGGTAAATAACCCGACCGTCGTCGAGGAGTCCTGGCGCGCGCTCTTGTCCTTGAACTGCGTCATCCGGCTGGCCTCCCCAAAGCCGGTGATGCAGCCGAGAACCCAGGCCAGTTGAGCATGGGCAGGGATATGGCTTTGCACAAAAAGAGCCGACACCTCGGGGTCGATCCCGGCCGCAATCGACTGCGCAAAGGACGCGCGCGTATTGGCGTGCAGTTTGACGGGATCCTGTTCGACAGTGATGGCATGCAGATCTACAACGCAGTAGAAGGCGTCGTGGGATTCCTGGAGCGCAACCCATTGTTTGAGCGCACCAAGGTAGGTACCTAGGTGGTACGACGCCGCGGTCGGTTGAATGCCAGAGAGGGCGCGCGGGCGGCTAGCTACTGATTCGGCGGATGGCATGGCGGTCATTGTGGAGTACCGCGACCGACGTCCTCAACCTCGTTCTCTTTTGGCGCGTCTATGTGCACGAGAACCCGCGAGATACGCCGGCCGTCCAACTCCGAAACGGTCAGACTGACCTGGTCGTGAACCACAGCATCTCCCAGCAGCGGTAGCCGTCCCAGTGACCAGGCCATGAAACCAGCGACCGTTTCGTAAGGGCCATCAGGGAGTTCGACGGCGAAATCGTCGGCAAAGTCTTCGAGGTTGCACAAGCCATCAAGGGTGCGGTCGCCGTGCTGATATCTACCGTGATCAGTCTCATCAACGTCGTACTCGTCACGAATGTCGCCGATCAGCTCCTCGACAAGATCCTCGAGGGTCACGATGCCAGCGGTACCGCCGTACTCGTCGACGACAATTGCCAAGTGGTGGCCATTGCGGCGCATCGAGGTCAGCGCAGGGATGAGCTCTTTGGTCCCGGGAAGGCGCGCGACCTCGCGGACAAGCTCTTCCACCCGAATGGACCTCTCGACCATGTCCGGGGCAAGCAGATCGCGCACGTGCACGAATCCGATGACCTCATCGGGGCTATCCCGTACGACTGGATAGCGAGAGTGCGGCAACGTCGCCACGCGCCGCGCTGCCTTGGACACCGGCAACGAGCCCTCGAGGAACTCCACCTCGGTGCGCGGGATCATGACTTCGCGGAGTTCGCGGTCACCGGCGGAAAAGACGTCGTCGATGAGTTCACGTTCTTCCGCGCTGAGTTCTTCGTGCGCCGCGACAATTCCGCGCAGTTCCGCCCCCGTAATGGCTTCCTTGCCAGCGTTGGGATCGCCACCGAGCAGCCTCACAACGATGTCGGTGCTCTTGGACAGCAACCACACAAATGGCCGCATGATTCGGGCGAGCACCTCCACCGGACCTGCTGCCGCGTAGGCGATGGACTCGGTCCGCTGAAGAGCCAGCCGCTTGGGGACGAGTTCACTGAACACCAAAGCTAGGTACGACAACGCGACGGTGATCGCGATAAAGACCAGCGGCTCGGCCCACTGCTTCGGTACGCCCCAGGACTCCACCGTGGGTGCGATCAGGGGACCGAGGCGAGACTCGCCAAAGGCGGCGGTGAAGAACGCCGTGAGCGTCACGCCAATTTGGACTGCCGCCAGAAATCGGTTCGGGTTGCTGACCAGTCGGGCCAGGTTCTTGCCGCGTCGACCCTGCTCGCTCAATCGCGCCACTTGGCTCTCGCGCAGCGAGACCAACGCCAATTCCGCCGCGACGAACAACCCACCCACCAAGATCATGGCAAAGATGATGATTGCGGTGACGAGACCTTCACTCATGGTCGGCACAGTAGTCAGCGACCGGTACGCATCGCCGACTCGCCATGCATGAAGCACCGAGACGCCCTAGCGTGTGGCGGTGAGCCAATCCCCTTCCGGGCCGGTCGAAACTCGACGGGTCGAGGTCGCCCCCGGGGTGTCCCTCGCTGTCGACCACCTGGCTGGATCGAGTCGACCGTTCGTCCTCGTCCATGGGCTCGCGTCGAATCGCCAGCTGTGGGCAGGCGTAGCTCGAGGGTTAGCCGACGCCGGCCACGAGGTCGTCGCGATTGACCTGCGTGGACACGGCGAGTCCGATGCTCCCGCGACCGGATACACCACCGACACTGCCGCGCATGATGTCTCTGTGGTGATGGCCGCGTACTCCATGGTGGGCGACCGCGCACCTGTCGTAGCGGGCCAGTCATGGGGAGGCCAAGTAGTCGTACGACTCGCCAGTGCCTTCGCCCGTGGAGAGTTGCTCGGAGAAGTGCATGCGCTCGCGTTAGTCGACGGTGGCTGGATCAGGTTGCAGGGTGCGTTCCCCGATTGGGATGCCTGCGCACAGGTACTTGCACCACCGGATCTGAGTTCGATCCCGGCCGAACAGCTACGCTCGGGTATTGGTGCCATGCACCCGGACTGGGAGCCGTGGGCATTGGAGGCGACACTGGCAAATCTTCGAGTAGACGAAAATGGGCGAGTGTCCGCCCGACTATCTCGCGAGCATCACCTCGAGATTCTGCGCTCCATGTGGGAACACGATCCTCGCCAGGACTATCCACGGATTGCAGTTCCTGTCTTACTGATGCCCGCCTACGGGGAATCGGAGATGTCCGCGATGTCCCCTGGCGCGGTCGCGGAGGCCCTCGGATTGCTCGCGAACGGGCGGGTCAGCGAGTACTTCGGCGGCGACCACGATCTGCACGCGCAGCAACCGCAACTGGTGGCTCGCGACCTGTTGTCGCTCGCGAATGTCAACTGACATGGGACAACTCGTCTTGATGGGGTCCGGGGAAACCGCACCGTCGATGATCAAAACCCATCGCCAGGTTTTCGCGGCCCTATCGGCCGGGCGTGCCATCGTTCTCGATTCACCACACGGATTCCAGCTGAATGCCGACGATCTAGCCGAACGAACCACGACGTACTTCCGGGACAGCATCGGCGTTGACGTCGAAACCGTTCAATGGCGTCGGGCCCACGAACCCGTCGCCCTCGCTCGTGCAAGCGACGCCATAGCCCAAGCCAGCTGGGTATTTGCTGGCCCTGGATCGCCGACGTACGCGCTGCGCGTGTGGAGCGATACGGGCATGGCCGACCTCTTAGTCGACGTCGTCAGGCGGGGTGGCGCTGTGTTGCTGGCGTCAGCGGCGGCACTGACGGCCGGGTCCCTCACCGTGCCCGTCTATGAGATCTACAAGTGCGGCGCGGATCCGGCATGGGAGACCGGACTCGATCTCGTATCTCGTTTCGTCGGAGCATCGATCACTGTGATCCCACATTTTGACAACGCCGAAGGCGGCAATCACGACACCCGCTATTGCTACCTCGGCGAAGAGCGCCTGCAACTGCTGGAATCCCAGACACCAACACCGATCATCGGAATCGACGAACACACAGCGATCACCTTCGACACCGACACCTCGATGATGTCGGTTTCCGGGGTCGGCGCTGCCACGTTGCGCTTCGGCGGCACCACCACCCTCATACCAGCGAACACCTCCGTCCCTTTCACCGAACTGCGGTCTTGGGCAGCGGGCTCTGCCGTCACTGTAGGAACGCCTATCGATGAATCTGGGAGCACCAGCGGTGTTGAAGCGGGCGAAGCGGCGCGCGAGTCAACCCAATCGGCACCAACAAATTCGTCACCGGATCAGCAGATCAACGATGACGTCGATCGACTTATCACGTTGTTGGCCGAGAACGTCTCCGATGACGATCGACGGGTGCGCATGCAAGCGATCGCGATCTCTCTTGGCGACATCGCGCGCACTGGATTGACCGAGCTGGAGCGTACCGAGTCACTGGTGACGGTGATTATGGACGAACGGATTCGCGCGCGCACCGCGAAGGACTGGGAAACCGCCGACCGGCTCCGTGACGCCCTGCAATCACTCGACATCACTATCGCCGACCCCGCCACTTGACAGTCGCCACCCCAGCGTCGCCACACCCACCGCACTTCTTGCTTTGGATGAATGTGGCACTAGTTCAAACCTGGTGAACTTTCTCAACATTCATGTCGCGGGTTTCGGCGCTGTTTTGGTGGAGCGCCGTTGTCCACAGAGTGCCTGTGTCACAGCGTTTTCCACAGTTCTGCGGCCGGTTTCTGACGGGTCGGTTTGTGTCAGTGGTGGCCCCTAAGTTTTGGTCCATGACCGCAACGCCGACGCACTCCCCGAGACGTGACTCAACACGTCACCACGTCGACGTGTCTGACGCGCATAGCGCAACCCAGGAGTTTGTTGATGGCGGCCGGACGGTGTTGGACGAGTTGCTCGATGCGGGTCCGGGCCCCGAGTTGATGATCGGGCTCCGTGACCTCGACCCGGCGGCGTTGGATGGGTTTGATCGGGTCCGGGTGTTGCAGGCGTGGGAAGCAGCCCGGGGTTGGGTCGAGACTCAAGGCCTCGCCGCGTTGCTCGCCG
>JBBRTC010000055.1:0-13881 GCA_038244765.1 Candidatus Nanopelagicales bacterium
AACAAGAGTCCTTGACCCACGCTGGCGGCTGCTTGCGCGGTCGCGAGGTCCCGAGGACGCCGCGCAAGCGACAACGGTGCGAGTCCGCTTGCGATGGCCCCCGAGGACACCAACACAACCTCAACGCCGGCCGCATGCCGTGCAGCAATCGCGTCAACAAGCGCGTCAACGCGAGTCGAATCCAAACCGCCGGCTGCCGACGTGAGCGACGAAGAGCCTACCTTCACCACGATGCGTTTGGCACTTGCGAGGCGGGTGGAATGGAGGTGGCTCGCACCTTTCCCGTCGGTCACCGCTCCAACCGTTCGTCACTCCCTCGAGGACCCATGTGTGGTCCTGCACCGGCTCGAATTGTAGGTTCCCAATCGAAGACCACGGAATTGAGCGCCGAGCCGATCACGATCTCATCGCCAGCACTAGCCCCGGCTTTGAGCAACTCGTCTTCGACTCCGAGGCGGGCCAACCGATCGGCGAGGTAGCCCACCGCTTCGTCATTGCCAAAGTCCGTTTGTCGCACCCAGCGGGTCGGCCGGTCGCCGGTGACCACGAAGCGCAGGCCGTCGGGAGTTTCTTCGCGGCGTACGGAGAATCCACTGTCGTTGACTGCGCGAGGGCGCAACTCAATGCGTGGGGCCTCGTCGATTGTCGTTTCAGCGCGAGCTTTGCTGACGAGTTCAGCCATGGCGAAGGACAACGCCCGCAGTCCTTCGTGCGACACCGCGCTGACTTCGAATACGCGCATGCCGCGATCTTCGAGCAGAGGTCGTACAAGGTCGGCAAGTTCACGGGCCTCAGGAACGTCGATCTTGTTCAAGGCCACCAACCGGGGGCGCTCGGCGAGTCCGCCGTACGCCCGCAGTTCCATCTCGATGACGTCGAGATCGGTCATCGGGTCGCGACCCGGGTCCAATGTCGCGCAGTCGAGAACATGTACGAGCGCGGCGCAGCGTTCGACGTGCCGGAGGAATTCCAGACCCAGTCCCCGGCCCTCGCTGGCACCGGGGATCAATCCGGGTACGTCGGCGACGGTGTAAACGGTGTCGCCTGCGGTGACCACTCCGAGGTTGGGGACCAGTGTCGTAAAGGGGTAGTCGGCGATCTTGGGCCGCGCGGCCGATATGGCGGCGACGAGGCTGGACTTGCCGGCGCTCGGAAATCCAATCAGGCCAATGTCAGCAACGGTCTTCAACTCGAGCACGACATCCCCGCCGTCCCCGGGCTCGCCCAATAGGGCGAAACCTGGAGCCTTGCGCCGGGCCGACGCCAACGCCGCGTTGCCGAGACCACCTCGACCGCCTTGGGCGATCACGAAACGTGCCCCGGCTCCGACGAGATCGGCAAGCTGTTGTCCGTCCGACGACATCACCATGGTGCCGTTAGGCACCGAGAGGATCACATCCTCTCCGTCAGCGCCATGACGATGCGCACCATGACCTGGCTTGCCGCTGGCGGCTTTGCGATGGGGGCTGTGGTGATAGTCGATCAGCGTGGTCGTTTGTCCGTCGACCACGAGAATCACATCGCCGCCACGTCCACCATTGCCACCATCAGGTCCGCCAAGCGGCTTGAACTTCTCCCGATGGATCGACGCGCAACCATGTCCGCCGTCTCCAGCGCTGACATGGAGTACGACGCGATCGACGAAGGTGGTCATGGGTACCTCGTCGACGACGGCTCGATGGTGCGTGGAACCCCTATGCGGAGGGGACGATGTTCACAACGCGACGACCGCGGCGTGAACCAAACTCGACCGCACCAGCGGCCAGAGCAAAAAGCGTGTCATCCCCACCGCGGCCGACGTTCAAGCCCGGGTGGAAATGAGTGCCACGCTGACGCACGATGATCTCGCCCGCGTTGACGACCTGACCGCCAAAACGCTTGACGCCGAGTCGTTGTGAATTGGAATCGCGCCCGTTCCTGGAGCTAGACGCACCCTTTTTATGAGCCATGGCTAGCCCCTACTTGCTCTCGATGCCGGTGACACGGACCTGGGTGAGCTGTTGACGATGGCCCATCCGCCTGCGGTATCCGGTCTTGTTCTTGTACTTGAGAATGTCGATCTTGGGGCCCCTGGTGTGAGCGACGATCTCCGCCGACACGGTGACCTTGGCCAACGCGGCCGCGTCGGTCGTGAGCTTGTCGCCATCGGCGACCAACACCGCCGGAAGCGTCAACGAGGAACCGGGTTCTCCGCTGACGCGGTTGAACTCGATGGTGTCGCCGACGGCGACCTTCTCCTGGCGGCCGCCTGCGCGGACGATCGCGTACACCGCGGGTACTCCTTGAGTTGGTTCGACGGGCAATGACTGCCCACGGACGTTGGTCAGGACTGAACCTGACGATCATTTGCAGGGAGCACAGTTGCCAAGGTGCGTAAGCACCAACGGCTCAGAGTACGGATCCAGCGCGGGATGGGTCAAACCGGGTCGCTACCTCCGGGAGTTGCGGGGCCTGCGGCCCGGGTGGCGGCCCGCCTGCGGCGCTGGCGCCCGGTCGCGGCCGGTGGAGCCTGCGGTGGTGGGCCATCAGCGTCGACCGTGGGCTCGGTTGCTGGAGAGGCAGCCGAAGAATCGAACGATTCGGCCTCGCTTTGGTGAGAGTGCGCGGCCGCCTCGGCAATCGACTCGATAGCCGCGAGTACGGCTGGTGGTGTCTCCACGACGGTTGGTTCCGGGGTGGCGGCCTTCGCCCGGCGCGTACGACGAACGCTGGGTTCGTCGGCCGCGTCGCGCACCTTGGGCTCGGTCGGTTCCGCGAGGATCTTGACTCCGCGTCCGTTGCAGCACTCGCACGGTTCGCTGAATACCTCGAGTAGTCCCTGTCCAAGCTTCTTACGCGTCATCTGAACAAGACCCAATGAGGTCACTTCGGCAACTTGGTGTTTGGTGCGGTCTCGGCCGAGGCATTCGACGAGGCGGCGAAGGACGGCATCTCGATTGCTTTCCAACACCATGTCGATGAAGTCGATCACGATGATTCCGCCGACGTCACGCAGACGCAATTGACGGACGATCTCTTCGGCCGCTTCGATGTTGTTGCGAGTGACGGTCTCTTCGAGTCCCCCGCCTTGGCCAGTGAATTTTCCGGTGTTGACGTCGACAACGGTCATCGCCTCGGTACGGTCGATGACGAGCGAGCCACCGCTGGGTAGGTACACCTTGCGATCCAGCGCCTTGGCCAGTTGCTCGTCGACTCGATATTCAGTGAAGATGTCCTTGTTGCCCACCCATTTTTCCAGCCGATCAACGAGATCGGGGGCAACAGAGGTGACGTACTCCTCGACGGTGTCCCAAGCGCCAGCCCCGCTGACGATGAGTTTGTTGAAGTCTTCGTTAAAGATGTCGCGAACGATCTTGATGGCCAAGTCTGGTTCGCCATGCAACAACTCAGGTGCGGACTTCGATGCCTTCTTGGATGCTTCCTGAATTTGTTCCCACTGCGTGAGCAGTCGAGTGACGTCGCCGACAAGTTCTTCTTCGCTCGCACCTTCGGCTGCCGTACGCACAATCACGCCGCCGTCTTCAGGAATCAGTCGGCGGAGCAACTTCTTGAGCCGATTGCGTTCGACCTCGGGAAGTTTTCGGCTGATCCCGGTCATTGACCCGCCTGGCACGTAGACGAGGAAACGGCCCGGCAACGAAATCTGGCTCGTGAGCCGCGCGCCCTTGTGACCAACGGGTTCCTTGGTGACCTGCACCAAGATGTCATCACCGGATTTCAGCGCCAACTCGATGCGCTTGGGTTGCCCCTCCAACCCGGCGGCGTCCCAGTTGACCTCACCGGCGTACAGAACGGCGTTGCGACCCCGGCCGACGTCAACGAACGCCGCTTCCATCGACGGCAGCACGTTTTGAACCTTGCCGAGGTAGACGCCCCCCACCATCGAGGTGTTTCCCGAACGGTTGACGTAGTGCTCGACCAGCACGCCGTCTTCGAGTACGGCGATCTGAATGCGTCCATCGCGTTCACGTACGGCCATGACTCGGTCGACGGACTCGCGGCGAGCCAAGAATTCCGCTTCGGTCAAGATGGCCGGACGGCGCCGCCCGGCTTCGCGACCTTCGCGCCGACGCTGCTTTTTGGCTTCGAGCCGGGTTGAGCCCTTGATCGTGGTGGGATCGGACTTCACTCGGGGTTCGCGGATGCGTACGACGGTGTTGGGCGGGTCATCGCCGAGCTGTGCGTCGTCGCCTGCTACGCCGCGACGGCGTCGGCGTCGTCGCCGCGTCGAACCGGGCTCATCATCGTCGTCGCCGACGGCCGGGCCGTCAGATTCGTCGGACTCGCCGGCTCCATCGGCGACGAGTTCATCGTCGCCCTCCGGCGCTGCGGCGGAATCGGGTCGACGTCTGCGTCCTCGTCCGCCGCGACGCCGACGACGAGTGGTTCCCCCTTCGGAGTCCCCCTCGACTTCGGTGTCCGACTCTGAAGCATCGTCACGAGCCAGGGCTGTTGATTCCTCGGCCGGGGACTTCGCGGCAGTGGTCGACTTCGCCGTTCGCTTCGGGCGGCTTACGACCGCTTCGGTGTCCGGAGCTTGGAAAAGCAAAGGGACGCTCGGCGCGGCCGTCGTACCCGTGGAATCGGTATCGGGCTCCGGTGCAGAGAAACTCACTGCACGCGTGGATCGCCGCGACCGTTTCGCCGTAGTGGGTTGGTCGGTCGCATCGGGGTCGCTGTGGGACGTGGGGTTCGCGCCCTCGTCTGCTGACTCCGACGTGGTCGATTTGGTGGACTTACGCGATTTGGTCGACTTGGTGGCCCCGCTGGCCTTTGTCGCTTTCGCGGACTTCGCGGACTGTGTGTCACTGGTCGCGTCCGGCGATGTCGAATCGGTGGTTGCGTCCGGTCCGGGCTTTGTCGTTTTCACTCCGGCACGCGGTGCTGATTTCTTCGCCGCCGTTCTTTTCGCCGGGGCCCGGGGAGAGGCCTCAGCAGATTTCGCGGCAGCCTTCTTCGTGCTGCGCTTGCGCGTCGCCGTTGATTCGCTGCCGGTTCCGGCTGAGTCCTGCTCGGTGTGAGTGGTGCTGGTCGGGCTGGTGTTCGACTCGTCGTCGATCATATGGGTGTACTCCTGTCGCGCTCCCGGGCGCCACGGGTCCCCGGGGGGACCGCGGCGCCGCAGACGGAGCCTCGTCGAGCCACGAGCGGTGCTCACGACTCAAAAGCCTGTGTGGATTGCACCCGGGTCACCGCGTCAGGTGCGGCGAGGTACCTAGGTGCCGACGATTTCTTCGCTACGTTCGGCTGCCAGCGGGTCCAAAACCGACCGGGCATCCGGAGCAAGTGGCCCCTGAGCTCTCCGCGTCACCACTGGGGGAACCGGGAGCACGAGGTCGGCCAACTGCGTCAATGCAGTGAGGACGTCATCGGGGCGTACAGCGGGGGTTACCTGCCGGACGACCACATGGAGTATCGCACAGGAATCGGCCCCGGATGTATCACCGCGCTCGATATCCGCGGCTCGCCGGCTCCTGGGCCGGGCCAATTCGTTGACCCACAGCGCAGCAATAGGACCCCGGGCATCGAAGGTTCTGAGCCCATTTTTCGTGAGTCGGGACACCTCAACACGCTCAGCTGCCAGCAATAAATGGCCCGCCTCGGCCAGAGCAGCAGGCTCTATACCGGCGATTTCGATCTCCCAGAGACTGGCTTCAAGACGATGCGCCAGGTCCGATACCCGGACTTCGACTGCTTCGACGACGTCAAGGTCACGGGGCAGGGCGGCGTTGAGCGCCTCGGCCACCTCCTGCGGGTCGCAGCGTTCGATCACCGATATCTCGAGGTACTCCGCTTCGCTGGCCACTCCGGTGGGTGCCGCGTTGGCGTACGAGACCTTGGGCCGCGGATTGAAGCCGGCGGAGTACGCCATCGGGATGTTCGCCTTGCGCAGCGCCCGCTCGAAGGCGCGCTGGAAGTCGCGGTGGCTGGTGAAGCGCAGGCGACCGCGTTTGGCGTACCGCAGGTGCAGTCGTTGCACCGGCAGCGCTACGTCACGGTTCTCCGGTTGTGGTCCCACGGTTCGCCTCGCGCCCAGCGCTACTTGATGGCCAGCGGGATCATGGTCCGACCGGTAGGACCAATTTGAATCTGAGTCTCCATCTGGTCGCACACGCCGCAGTCAAAGCACGGCGTCCAGCGACAGTCCTCAACTTCGTCGCCCGACGTCGCCGCCTGCCAGTCTTCCCAGAGCCAATCCTTGTCCAGACCGCTGTCGAGGTGATCCCACGGAAGAACCTCGGTGAGTTCTCGTTCGCGTGTTGTGTACCAATCAAGATCCACCGGTGCATCCGCGAACGTTTGCTGCGCTGCGTCGAACCAACGGTCGTACGAGAAGTGCTCGCTCCAGCCGTCAAAGCGACCACCCGCTTGCCACACCTTGCGAATCACCTCACCGACGCGACGATCGCCCCGGGAAAGCAAACCTTCGATGATTCCCGGCTTCCCATCGTGATATCGGAATCCGATTGCCTTGGCGTAGCTGCGATCCGCCCGGATGGCGTCGCGGAGCAGGGCCAGACGCGCGTCCGTGCCAGCGGCGTCGAGTTGCGACGCCCACTGGAAGGGTGTGTGCGGTTTCGGAATGAAGCCGCCAATCGAGACAGTGCAACGAATGTCACGACGACCCGACACTTCGCGACCGATACGAATCACTTCTTTGGCCAATGTGGCGATTTGCAGCACGTCGTCGTCGGTTTCAGTGGGCAGGCCGCACATGAAGTACAACTTCACTTGCCGCCACCCATTGCCGTACGCCGTCGCGACGGTCCGGATCAGGTCTTCTTCGGTCACCATCTTGTTGATGACCTTGCGTATTCGCTCGCTGCCACCTTCGGGGGCGAACGTCAAACCGGAACGTCGGCCGTTGCGCGAAAGTTCGTTCGCGAGGTCGATGTTGAAGGCGTCAACGCGCGTACTCGGTAGCGATAGACCGACGTTTGTGCCTTCGTAGCGGTCGGCCAGACCCTTCGCGATGTCGCCAATCTCGGAGTGATCGGCGCTCGATAGCGAGAGAAGCCCGACTTCTTCGTACCCGGTCTGTTGGAGTCCGTGATCGACCATCGCGGCGATGGTGTCGATGGATCGCTCGCGTACCGGACGAGTGATCATGCCGGCTTGGCAAAAGCGGCAGCCGCGAGTACAGCCACGGAAGATCTCGACAGACATGCGTTCGTGAATGGTCTCGGCGAGCGGGACAACCGGTGCCTTCGGGTACGGCCATTCGTCGAGGTTCATCACCGTGTGCTTCGAGACTCGCCACGGGACGTTGGACCGATTGGGCGTGACACGTTGGATGCGACCGTCGGGGAGGTAGTCAACGTCGTAGAACTTGGGGACGTACACACCGCCGGTTGCTGCGAGTCGCTGAAGCAATTCGTCGCGTCCACCGGGACTGCCTTCGCGCTTCCAGGCGCCGGTGATGTCGGTGATCGCGAGGGCGATTTCCTCGCCGTCGCCGAGTACGGCCGCGTCGATGAACGCCGCGATCGGCTCGGGGTTGAACGCCGCGTGCCCGCCAGCGATGACGATGGGATGGTCGTCGGTACGGTCGACCGCGTCGAGGGGAATCCCGGCGAGATCCAGTGCCGTCAGCATGTTCGTGTAGCCAAGCTCGGTCGAGAAGCTGAGCCCGAAAATGTCGAACGCCCCGACGGGTCGGTGCGCGTCAACGGTGAACTGTGAAATGGCGTGCTCGCGCATGAGCGCTTCCAGGTCGGGCCATACGGAGTATGTGCGCTCGGCCAGAGCATCGGCACGCTCGTTGATGACTTCGTAGAGAATCTGGACGCCCTGGTTGGGGACCCCGACTTCGTACGCGTCGGGATACATCAGGCACCAGCGCACATCGACGCTGTCCCAATCTTTGGTGATGGAGTTGAGTTCGCCCCCGACGTACTGGATGGGCTTGGAAACGCGGGGAAGAATGGGCTCGAGCCGCGCGAACAAAGACTCCGGTGCCATTCACGCAGACTACCTTCCAAAGTTGATCATGGACTTTTGCACGCTACTCCGAGTTGATCATGGAGAAATGCGTCCTATTCCCGCAAATGCCATGCAAAAGCCCATCATCAACTCCAAGGTGGGCGCTCGGTCTAGCTGGCGTGGCGGAGTTGGCGCAGTTGTCGAGAAATCACCGCTGCGACTCGACCTGGAGGCGTGAGATCACGCCACGTGAAACGCACAATGTGTACGCCAAGTGCGGCGAACTCATTTGCCCGCCAACGATCGCGAGACAACGCATCGGGGTTTGAGTGAACATCGACGCCGTCGGCCTCTGCCACCAGCCACTTTCCCGCGCCTAGGTCCCACGCAAGGTCGCCGTAACCAATCACGCGCCCATCGTGTGCCTCGACAGGAAAATGGAGCACGTCGGCCGGGATCTGGAAGTCCCGACACTCGAGGCGTACACGCGTTTCCAATGGTGACTCAGCACGCGCATCGCTCAATGGCCACCACTTATGAGTTCGATCCACGCCGCGACGACCCCTGGCTATGTCGCGCGAAGCCGCGAGGCCTGCGCCATCGAGGATCTGAAGATTCTGGATTGAGTCCATAAGAGACACCGCATGCGATCGCGACACCTGCGGCACGACCTGGGCCAGGGCCCAACGCAGATCAGCCACCCGCCAACGCCCCTCAGCCATAACCACGTCACCATGAACGTCGGACTGATGGAAGGGAGCCCCAACTCTGGGTCGAGCAGATCTTCCCCTCCCGACCGCCACGCCCGCCACGGACGATGGTGGAAGTCCCTGCACTCCAAGCAGTGCGAGCGCGGACGCACCCACGGCGATCGCCTCTGGTCCGCCCGCCAGCAATGCGACGACGGCTTTGCGACGGTGACTCCAATCGGTGACCGGTTCTTTCTTCTGCTCGGCGCTCACGTCAAATACGTTTCGCGCGACTGGTCCATGAACCGTTGGCGACAAGCACCGCTCGAGTGCCTCGACGTACGCCGTGCTCATCACATTGAGCGCCCGTCACTAATCCGTACTGAGTTGATGCGAATGCAAGCAATTCGGCAGGAACGCGAATAGGACGCATCTGGCCACCATCGGTGCCGTCGGCGACTGGTCGTTTAAGCGCTGTCGGAATATGTGGACGGTCGGGCCACCTCCCACCCTCGGGAAACTCAAGTTGATCATGGAGAAATGCAGGCTATTAGAGCGAATGCCGTGCACAAGTCCATGATCAACTTGGAGGTTGGGTTGCGCGCGGGGGTGCGGTCAGTCGGAGCGGCGGAGGTGGACGTTCTGGAGGAGACCGATGGCCATCCACCCGGCAAACATCGACGATCCGCCGTACGAGACAAATGGGAGCGGTACGCCGGTCACCGGCATTATCCCGAGATTCATCCCAATGTTTTCGAAGGCCTGGAACGCGAACCAACAGATCACGCCCGTCGCGACAAGTCGGCCGAAAAGGTCCGATGCACGCGTCGCGATGATGAAGCCTCGCCACAGGATCACACCGAGCATCAAAATGATTGCCCCGGATCCGACAAACCCGAGCTCTTCGCCCGCCACCGAATAAACAAAGTCGGTTTGGTTCTCGGGCACGAACTTGCCCTGCGTCTGCGCGCCTTTGAACAACCCTTGCCCCGAGAGGCCCCCTGAGCCGATCGCAATGCGAGCCTGCTGAGTGTTGTAACCGAACGTCTCTGAACCCGACTGGGGATCGGCGAAGGCGGTGAGGCGGTTGACTTGGTAGGACTTGATGACATCAAAGTGGATCGCCAACGTGGCAACCAACGCCGCACCCATCAGCAACCCAATGATCCAGCGCGAACGCGCGCCCGAGACCGCAACAACGCCGACGACGATGGTGAG
The DNA here is from genome assembly GCA_038244765.1 of Candidatus Nanopelagicales bacterium. Lineage (GTDB taxonomy): Bacteria > Actinomycetota > Actinomycetes > S36-B12 > JBBRLC01 > JBBRLC01. Next base: position 9,831 of record JBBRTC010000055.1, read on the forward strand.
AATGACCATCACGGTGCCGAGGTCTGGTTGCTTCATGATCAGCGCGGCAGGGATAGCCGCGAGCAGCAGCGCGAGTACGACGTCACGATCCTTGGGCTCGGGTTCCGCATCGCGCTTCTCCGACAAGATCATCGACATGCCCAGGATGATCGCGAGCTTCGCGAATTCCGACGGTTGCAAGGTGAAACCGGCGGGCAGCGAAATCCACGCGTGGGCACCGTTGACCGTGGAGCCGACGACCAAAACGGCCATCAACCCAAGAATCGACAAGCCGTACAGGATCGGGGTGTAGGCACGCAGTAGTCGATAGTCAAATTTCGACATTGCAAAGCCCAAGACCAAACCGATCGCCAAGTTCAGCAGGTGCTTCTTTATGAACGCGTCCGGGTCGAGATTCAAGTCGAGTTGGCGCTGTTTCGTCGCCGACCAGACGAGCAGCGCGCCAAGGCCCGACAGCGAAAGCGCAGCGATCAGCAACGTCCAATCGAGTCGCCGCAGATACGTCGACTTCGTCGCCCGAGTTGGAGTCATGTCGCGACGCCGCGAGACCGACGTGGGATAGCCGTACGTCATCGCCGCGATGCCCCACGTTTGCCGTGCGCCTGGATCGACTCGTGACGGCGACGACGCTTCCTCAGCAACAGGACGCCACCGACGAGGGGGAGCGCCAGTGCCGTTTGACCGGCTACCGCTGACGGACTCGAGGTGCCAGTCACACCGGCACTAGAACCCCCACCGGAGGCCGTACCCGCCGCGGACGTACCCACCGCGGACGTGCCCGTCGAACTGCGCAATCCATCAGACGTCACGCTCGGGAGGCCCTTGTTTGGCGCTCCGCCCACAAGTACAGATTTGCTCGGGTCCACGGTGTTACCGGAAATTCCAAACAGCGCTTCATAGATCTTGCGTACGCCGGGGGCCGACGTCTTTGCACCCGTTCCACCTTGGGACACCATCATGACCACGGCGTATCGCGGCTTGTTGGCCGGTGCGTACGACGCGAACCACGACGTCGGCGCCTTGGTCGTGCTGACTTCAGCAGAACCGGATTTTGCTGCAACCGGAACCTGACTCAAGGGGAATCCAGCGAAAGGTCCCTTACCCGTACCGTCGGTGACAACGCCTTCCAACGCCGCACGCAAGAACGCCAACGTCGCCGCACTCGCTGGTGCGCGACCGGCGCTCTTGGGGCGAATCTGTTTGACGAGCCGACCAGAGGGGCTGACCACCGCGCGCGCGATCTGCGGCTGCCAGACTGTGCCGCCGTTAGCGATCGCGGAGTACGCCATGGCGAGTTGCAGCGGAGTCAGCGTGGTATCGCCTTGGCCGATCGCGGCGTTGAGCGCGTCACCTTCACGCCAGCGATACCCGTCGACACAATTCTCAGCGTCGTAGGCCCTGAATTGCGCGGCCTTCGCGGGATTCTTCTTGGCCAGATTCGTGTAGCCATTCTTCGCATTCGCGCACCACGTCGCGTGGTACTGATCCCACAGTGCCTGCTTGAACGCGCGGCTGCCTACGCGGCCACGTGCCTCGCTGGGCAAATCGATGCCGCTACGTCGGCCGATGCCAAAGCCCTTGGCTGCGGCTGCAATGGGGTCCGGTGCCGTGGACCGTACGTCGAGACCGCCAGCGTTCTTCCATAGTTGGTCGGCAATCCCGTAGAAGACGGTGTTGCACGACACTTCGATCGCGCGCTGCAGCGAGATGAGGCCGTAGCCCTTTGACTCGTGGTTCCTGAACTCCTGCGGCCCAATCTTGAGTGCAGATGGGCAGTCGTAGTTGCCCTGCAGATTCATCCCTTGGCGAGCGGCGGCGGCCGTGGAGAAGACTTTGTACGTCGATCCGGGGGCAAACAGACCTTGGGTCGCGCGCGACAGCAACGGGATGCCGGCGCTTGATGACTGCAACGCATCAAACTCTTTCGCTGAGATGCCGCCGACCCAAATCTTGGGGTTGTACGTCGGCCATGACGCCATCGCGAGCACATGACCGTTTGTCACATCGACGACGACGGCAGCGCCTGAGTCACCCTTGAAGCGCCCGACGGTCTTGTCCGATTGAGCACGGGCGCGCGCGATGGCACCTGCGAGTTGAAGTTCCACGACTTTCTGAAGTTTCGCATCGATGTTTGTGACCAGGTAGTTGCCCGGAGTTGCAACGGTTTCAGACTGGGTGCCAACAACCGCACCCTGTCGATCAATCTCCAGAGCCTTCACTCCGGCGATCCCACGAAGCGCCGTGTCGTACTCCGATTCCAACCCAGCGCGACCGATGAGATCCGTACGCAAGAGAGTCGAGGGACCGCGCGCGGTCTTGTTGTTAGCCGCGAACTCCGCATCGTTGACCGGCCCGAGATAGCCGAGCAAGTGTGCGGCGTTGACGCCGTCTGGCGACGGATACTCGCGTACCCCTTCCAAGCCAGCCATGACACCCGGGAAGTCCGAGCGCTTCTCCATGATGCGCAACGCCAAGTCCAAGGACACATCTTTGGCAATCGGGATCGGCTGATACTCCGAACCGTTCCAACACAGCGGGGCGCGCGCTGCCTTCGGGCGCCCACAAATGGTGAGCCGAGCAGCGATCTCCGTGTGAGTCGTACCTAGAGCCTTTGCGAGTCGCGTGAGTACGACGTCGACGGTCTTCGAGGGGAGTTCGTTGAGCGCGGTCTGGTCAATCGACACGACGAGCGAGGTGCGATTTGTGACCAGCGGTCGGCCTTCTTGATCGAGGATCAGGCCACGGATTGCGGGCGTGATGACCGGACGGATCCGGTTGTCCGAGGCGGCCTGGACGTACTGATCAGAGGCGATGACTTGGAGATAGAAGAGGCGAAGAAGCAGTGTGCCGAGTAGAGAAACGACAAGAACCCCGAGCACGACAAGGCGCAGCGAGGACCTCTCGCTCACTCGGATCTCCTGACTCAGGGCATGCGTGACAGCCGACACTTAAAGCAGGCCAGGGGGTCCACCCGATGGGACCCCCGGCCTGACCGTACGACGGTTGGCTGGCAATCGCGAGTTCCTTCCCCGACGGTGAGATGGCTCACTCGGGAAATGACCGGGTTCAGCGGAATTGGTAATCGGGCTCGGTGCGCCGTACCAGCGAGGTGACGAGCGGGACCACGAGGCTGGCCAAGATCGCGGCGTACAGGGCTCCGGTCAGGACCAGCCCTAGGACTTCGTCCCACGCGACTCGATCCTCGCCCAGTAGGCCCGCGAGACCAGCGCTCGCGGCGATCACTCCGATTTCGGCCAGCACGGACGAGGCGATGATGAACACCGGACCCCGATCATTACGCTCCGCGACACGCCCCACCCAGTAGCCCGCGATGCAATACACGAGTGCACTGATTCCCAGGATCCCCGCGGCAGGGGGCGCTGAGTCCAGCAGGAGTCCGCCGGCAAACCCGGCCGCAGCGCCCATAAGTGGTCCGCGCGCCATCGCCAGGGCCACCACGACGACAAGCAACAGATCAGGCGTTGCGCCGGGCAGCTGCCAGCGCGCGAGAACCACCAATTCGAGCATGACCGCCGTAACGATCACCGCTGCCGCGAGTACGACTCTTAGCGCGGGCACGTCAGGGACCGGACTTGCTCGGTGCGGGAGAGCTGGACGACGTGGAGCCCGACGGCGGTGATTGGGACGTGGTGGGCGGCGACGTGGTTCCGCTCGGGGCCGACGGTGTCGGCGGCGTCGGCCTCGGCGGGAGCACCGAGTCCCGCGGGTCGATTCGGCTCGCGGTAATCACTACACCGACGAGGTCTAACGCAGTGGGTTCCACGAAGGGGTCGATCGAGGCGTACAACGTTTGGCCGGGTGTCCCCTTGACTGACGTCACAGTTCCAATCGGAATGCCGGCCGGATAGACACCGCCCTTGACTCCGAAAGTAACGAGTCGGTCCCCCGCTTTGATTTTCGCGAAGGGGTCACGAAGTTGGAAGGACAGTTCGTTCGGTTTCCCCAATCCCGAGACGAAACCAATTTGCAACGACGATTCGACACGACCCCCTACCGTCGATGTTGCGTCAACAACGAGCAACACCGTGGA
>JBBRTC010000056.1:0-13879 GCA_038244765.1 Candidatus Nanopelagicales bacterium
CAGGTGGGCGTCGAAGAAGAAGGACAGTCCGGGGGCGAAGACGTCGACGTCCATGCCCCGTGACAGCCCGAGCTCGACGTAGGCGAATCCGTCGGCGAGGGTGTACGCCAACTCCTGCGCGGCAGTCGATCCCGCCTCACGGATGTGGTAGCCCGAGACCGAGATCGGCTTGTACTTGGGCATTTCGGCTGAACACCATTCGATCAAATCCCCGATCAAACGCAGATGCGGCTCCGGAGGGAACAACCACTCCTTTTGCGCGATGTACTCCTTGAAGATGTCGGTTTGCAACGTACCGTCAAGTTTGCTGACGTCGACCCCTTGTCGCTCGGCAGCCGCGACGTACATCGCGAAGATCGGTACAGCTGGGCCACTGATCGTCATCGAAGTCGTTACGTCACCCAACGGAATGTTGGCAAACAATGCGTCCATGTCGATCGTCGAGTCGATCGCAACTCCGCAATGACCAACTTCGCCGAGAGACATCGGGTCGTCGGAGTCGCGTCCCATCAGGGTGGGCATATCGAATGCGACGGACAACCCATCGCCGCCCGCATCGAGGATGGCGCGGAATCTTTCGTTGGTGTCTTCGGCGTTTCCGAATCCGGCGAACTGACGGATCGTCCACGGCTTACCTCGGTAGCCAGTGGCATGCAAACCGCGCGTGAAGGGGTACTCGCCGGGCCAGCCGATGCGATCAAAGCCAGGGACAGCGGCATCTGCACGCGGGCCGTACACAGCCTCCACCGCATCACCAGACAACGTCGTGAAATCGGTGTCGCGGATCCGCCCGGCGGCCTCTGCCGCGTCGTAGCGTGCCTGCCAACGACGTTGGCCAGCGGCGATTTCAGCTTCGTCCATGGGTGCTCCCGGGTCGGGGGTGCGGGCAGGACAGGGGTGGCGTCGGAGCCCGTGTCCCGAGACTACGGCTGAATCCGCCTAGTCTCTGCCCAATGGACTGGAACTTGCGGGCGTGCGGGTGGCGCGGTCATGAGACGTACGCCCCGGACGAACCGGGCCTCCGCGAGCGTCTCCATGTTGTGACACCAGCTGGGCAGGCGTGGCGTTGCCTGCGTTGCGCGACGTACGTCGTCGGCGAACCGCTGGGCAGTGGTCCTGCTGATGAGGCTCCCGAGGTGCCTCGCGGGCGACTCCTACGCGACAGGACCTTGATGCGTCTACTTGCGGTCGAACGCGGACTGCGGGCCGTCGTGATCTTGCTGCTTGCGTGGTTGGTCTTCTGGTTCCGCGGCAGCCGTCGCGGCCTCGAGGACGCCTTCAACACCGATCTCCCACTACTACGACCCCTCGCAGATCAACTCGGTTGGAACGTCGATAACTCGTGGGTCGTGGAGCAGATCCATCGGCTCTTTTCGCTGTCGGAAGCCACGCTGACGTGGGTCGCTGTCGCGCTAGTGGCGTACGCCGGGATGCAATTCACCGAGGCAGTGGGGTTGTGGCTCGTCAAGCGCTGGGGTGAGTATTTCGCAGTCATCGCCACGAGCCTTTTCCTGCCGCTCGAGATCCACGAGTTGATCGCGCGGGTGACGTTCCTGCGCCTCGCCGCCTTCGTTGTCAACGTCGCGGCGGTTGTGTGGTTGTTGTGGAGTAAGCGACTCTTTGGCGTACGTGGCGGTGCGGCGGCGTACCACGCGGAGCACTCGGCCGAGAGCCTCCTCACCGTCGAACGCGCCGCCCTCACCACCGACTCTCAAGTGCCTTAAAGGTACAAACCCTGCGTTAAACTTCAGTTTCGTACCTCAAACTATGATCTTGAGAGTTCTTCTTCGTCCTCCCACCCCCTCGCCCATGGGGGTACGCATTGGGGTGCGACCGTCGGCGATAGGTGCGATGGTGAACCCATGAAGCGAATCGTTTTCTCGGTGGATGTGAACGCGCCAGCAGAGCGGGTATTTGCCGCGGTGGTCGATTGGCGCGGTCAGGACAAGTGGATTCCGCTAACCACGGTGACGCCTGGACGAAATGACGGAGTCGGCGCTGAGGGAGAGTTGTCAGCATTCACTGGAGTCGGTCGGCTCGGATTCCTCGACACGATGATCATCACCAAGTGGGATGCGCCTCATCGCATCGATGTACTCCACACTGGCGCTGTCGTACGCGGCACCGGAATCATGCGCGTCGAGGCGCTCAACGAAACGACAACACGATTCTATTGGGCCGAGGAGCTAGATCTTCCGCTGGGACTGGTGGGCCGGGTGGGTTGGGAAGTAGTCAAACCGGCGTTCGCCCTCGGCATGCGCCAGGCACTGCGCAAGTTCGCCGCCCTCGTCGAGTCTGGCGAATTGGGAAATGACCACGCGTCTGTCGCCTGACCGACGAAAACGACTAGGTCAGACCATCAACAAGGAGGTCGGCGGCGGCGTACGGATCAAGTGACCCGGTGGCAACCCGATCGGCCAATGACTCCAGTCGCTCGTCGCCGTGGACGTCGCTCAACCGGGCTCGCAGCCTCGCGACGGTGATGGCTTCAATCTCAGCCGCGGCCCGGCGACGTCGACGCAGCGCCAACTGGCCCGACGACGTCAGCCACTCAAGGTGCGAATCGATCGCGACTACGAGCTCGTCGATTCCTTCACCGCGCGAGGCGACAGACTTCAACACCGGCGGCCTCCAACCACCGTCGACGCTTTCGCCCAGACTGATCATGTGGCGTACTTCGCGCACGGCCGCATCAGCCCCATCGCGGTCGGCCTTGTTGACGACAAACACATCGCCAACTTCGAGAATCCCCGCCTTGGCCGCCTGGATCCCGTCCCCCATTCCAGGGGCAAGCAGAACCACAGTGGTGTCGGCCGTCCCAGCCACTTCAACCTCGGACTGACCGACTCCCACCGTCTCCACGATGATCACGTCGAAGCCCGCCGAGTCGATTACCCGCAAGGCCTGCGGCGTCGACCAAGCCAACCCGCCGAGATGCCCACGCGATGCCATCGAGCGGATGAAGACCCCATCGTCCGTCGCGTGTTCTTGCATGCGTACGCGGTCCCCCAACAAGGCCCCACCGGAAAACGGGGAGGACGGATCAACGGCGAGTACGGCGACGCGTTGTTTGCGCCTCCGAAACGCAGCAACCAAGGCGGAGGTCGTGGTGGATTTTCCGACACCGGGCGACCCAGTGATGCCAACGATGTGAGCATGACCGACATGCGGTGCCGTGGCGCCCATCACCTCGCGCAACGAGGGTGCAGCGTCCTCGACGTACGAGATCAGCCGCGCTAGCGCACGCGGATCGTGTTGGCGTGATTGCAAGACGAGGTCAGCGATACCACCCGACGGAGCCAACGCCCGTCGACTCACGCCGGAGGAACACGCACGATCAAGGCGTCGCCCTGACCGCCGCCGCCACACAACGCCGCTGCGCCAACTCCGCCACCGCGACGCTGCAGTTCAAGCGCGAGATGAAGCGCGATGCGTGCACCAGACATCCCGACGGGGTGCCCCAAAGCGATCGCTCCGCCGTTGACGTTGACCTTGTCGTCACTGAGACCGAGTTTGCGCGACGACACAATCCCGACCGCCGCAAAGGCCTCGTTGATCTCGACTAAGTCCAGATCGGCGGGCGTTATGCCTTCGCGCTCACAGGCCCTGAGGATCGCATTGGCTGGCTGCTCGTGCAGTGACGCATCCGGGCCAGCAACAACACCGTGGGCACCAATCTCGGCCAACCACGTCAAACCGAGTTCCTCAGCCTTGGCCTTACTCATGACCACGACCGCCGCCGCGCCATCAGAAATCTGCGACGACGAACCGGCCGTGATCGTGCCGTCCTTGGCAAACGACGGGCGCAGCTTTGAAAGAGACTCGGCAGTCGTGTCGCCGCGAATGCCCTCATCGGTGTTCACGACGATCGGGTCACCTTTGCGCTGCGAAATCTCGACCGGGACGATCTCCTCGTCGAAGATTCCGTTCTTCGCCGCGAGGGCCGCGCGCTGATGCGAGCGCGCCGAAAAGATGTCTTGGTCTTCGCGCGTCAGATTGTGTCGCGAGTTGTACCCCTCGGTTGCAACACCCATCGGCTTCTCATCGAAGGCACACGTCAAAGCGTCGTTCGCCATTGAGTCGACCATGGTGATGTCGCCGTACTTCGTGCCTTCGCGCGATTTGGGCAGCACATGCGGTGCCTGCGTCATGGACTCCATGCCGCCCGCGACGATGATCTCGAATTCGCCAGCTCGTATGAGCTGATCGGCGAGCGCGATGGCATCGAGGCCGGACAAACAAACCTTGTTGATCGTGATGGCGGGGACGTCCATGCCGATTCCGGCCTTAACGGCCGCTTGGCGGGCGGTGATCTGTCCGGTGCCAGCCTGGATCACATGGCCCATGATCACGTAGTCGACCTGGTCGGGGCGTACGCCGGAACGTTCGAGCGCTCCCTTGATCGCGACGCCGCCGAGGTCCATCGCGGACTGGTCTTTCAGCGATCCGAGCAAGCGGCCCATCGGCGTACGAGCTCCCGCAACGATGACAGAACCAGCCATGGGGTGCCTCCTCGTGAGTGCGCGCGTCGGTAGTGCCACGATACCCGCGACGAACCACGCCGAAGTCCTGGGAGCCTGCATGTCCACCGAAAGTCACGGCGCCGTTGCGCGATTGGGGTCCCTGGTCATCGGGATCGACCATGTAGGCATCGCCGTGCGCGATCTGGACGTGGCCATCGCGTTCTACGTGGACAACTTCGGGATGCAGGTACGCCACCAGGAAACTAACGAGGACCAAGGCGTCAATGAAGCCATGCTGGGCATCGGCGACACCGTCACCGAACTGCAGTTGCTCGCTCCACTGACCCGCGAGTCCCCCATCGGTCGATTCATCGACCGCACAGGCGAGGGCATCCAGCAGCTGGCGTATCGGGTCACCGATGTCGAGGCCGCGTCGGATGTCCTGCGTTCCGCGGGGCTTCGCATGCTGTACGACGCATCGAGACGCGGAACCGCAGGCGCGCGGATCAACTTCGTCCATCCGAAGGATTGCGGCGGCGTACTCATAGAACTCATCGAACGGGTCGAGCCGTAGTCCCTCACCTTCTGGGTCGACCGCCACCAAGCCTCGAGTGAGAGGTCACACTCAACGTGGCACAGGGATCCATCGTTCGGCCCATGCCGAATCCTCGAGATGTCCCTCACACTGATATCGGCGTCGCGGGCAGATGGGGCCAATCATGGTGAGGACCGTGATCTCCGGACCCGACGACGAAACGGGGGATAATCATGAGAATGCTTAGTGCAGCGCGCGATGCGCTGGTCGCGTCGACGAGCAACGATGCCATGGCGCAGAACACCGACAGTTTTTCCGCGTGGCTCGCGTCCGTACCACAATCGTGGCGGTTGGGAATCGCGATCTTCTTTGGCGTCATCGCGCTGTGGGCCGTCGCACGAAAGGCCATCGGGCTGACCGTGGTGGGCCTGTTCTGTGCCGGCGGTGCCGCGTTGTGGTACCTCTTCGCGACGGTCTAGCGGGACCGCACCTCGCGAAACTGGATCACCCCGCGCTCACCAGGGGTGGCTTTCACCCGTAGCGTGAGGTCAAACACCCACGCCGCCACCCCGGAGTACGACGTGAAGCGCATTCTCGACACCATCCTGTCCGACAACGCCACCGCCGAAGACTTTGCCGCGCTGACGATTCCTGACCATTACCGCGCGGTCACCATCCATGCGGACGAACAAACGATGTTCGACGGCATGGCCTCAAAAGATAAAGATCCGCGCAAATCGCTACACGTCGAAGATGTCCCACTGCCCGAACTCGGTCCCGGCGAGGCGTACGTCGCCGTGATGGCCAGTTCGATCAACTACAACACGGTGTGGTCGGCGATCTTTGAACCGGTGTCCACGTTCGGATTCCTTTCCCGGTACGGCGCCACCAATCCGCTTGCAGCGCGTCACGACTTGCCGTATCACGTGCTCGGCTCAGACCTCTCCGGCGTTGTTCTCGGAGTCGGTCCCGGCGTACACACCTGGAACCCCGGCGACGAAGTGGTCGCTCATTGTTTGTCAGTTGAGTTGGAAAGCCCCTTTGGTCACAACGACACGATGCTTGATCCGGAACAACGCATCTGGGGTTTCGAAACCAACTTTGGTGGTCTGGCTCAGATCGCATTGGTAAAAGCCAATCAACTCTTGAACAAGCCGGGTCATCTCACGTGGGAGGAAGCCGCCTGCCCCGGCCTGGTCAACTCCACGGCGTACCGCCAACTCGTGTCGCGCAACGGTGCTGGGATGAAACAAGGCGACATCGTGTTGGTATGGGGCGCGTCGGGAGGACTCGGCTCGTACGCCACCCAAATGGCCCTCAATGGCGGCGCGACGCCGGTCTGCGTCGTGTCCTCGCCGGAGAAAGCCGACATCGTACGACGAATGGGGGCGGAGTTAATTATCGATCGACGCGCCGACGGCTACAAGTTTTGGAAGGACCCAAACACCCAGGACCCCAAGGAATGGAAGCGCCTTGGTTCGCGGATCCGCGAGCTCACCGGTGGCGATGATGTCGACATCGTTTTCGAGCACCCCGGCCGCGAAACCTTTGGTGCGTCGGTGTTTGTCGCGCGCAAAGGCGGCACGATTGTCACCTGCGCGTCGACGAGCGGGTTTATGCACGAGTACGACAACCGCTACCTCTGGATGAACCTCAAGCGCATCATCGGTTCGCACTTCGCCAACTACCGCGAGGCATGGGAAGCCAATCGACTCATCGCGCGAGGCAAGGTCCATCCGACCTTGTCGAAGTCCTTCGCACTCGACGACACGGGTCAGGCGGCGTACGAGGTTCATCGCAACACCCACCAAGGCAAGGTCGGTGTGCTTTGTCTCGCACCACGCGAAGGTCTCGGCGTACGCGACCCCGCGTTGCGCGCGCAACACCTCGATGCGATCAACCGCTTCCGCGACCGCTAACCAAGATGTGTGGACGGCTAGGACGTGAACTTGGTGAGGAATCCGGTCACAGCGGCGGCGAAGGGTTTCGGGGTTTCGATGGCCGACAAATGGCCCGCACCTGGCAGCGTCACGTAGTCGCCGTCCACCAGCTCCGAACGCATCAACGCCTGCTCCGAACGTGGGATGATCACGTCTTCAGCCCCCCACACCACGAGTCCGGGTCCGTCAAATGTCGCGAGATCGTCGAGGGAGTCTGGACGCGCGGCCATGGCACGTTGAGCCCAGGCCACGGCCCGCGAGTCTGCCGACTCAATCCAACCGCGTACGCGATCAACGACGTCGGGTCGATCGGCATGGGTGGACGCACCCAGCAGATTGGGCACCATCGCGCGTGCGAGCGCTTCGGTCGAACCTGCGGTCTCGACCTGCTCAGCGACAGCCAATCGGTTGTCGCGCGCACCCGGAGTGTCGGCAGTTGCCTTCGTGTCGGCGAGTACGACTCCAGCCACTCGTGCCCCATGCCCACGAAGGATCGCCATCGTGACGTAGCCACCCATCGACGTACCACCGAATACCGCGCGATCGATACCGCGCTCATCAAGCATCGCGATGACGCCATCTGCATAGACGTCCAGCGAGGGCTCAAGATCTGAGAGCTTCGCATCACCAAAGCCCGCGAAGTCAGGCGTGATCAGATCGCAAACTTCGCCGAGCGAATCGTGCACATCGTCATACATTGCTGAACTCACGGGAAACGCGTGCAGGAGAACGAACACGGGCTTGCTCATGGCATCGCACTCAATCCACCATCGACGACAAGGGTCTGACCAGTCATGAACGACGACTCCTCACATGCCAGAAAAAGGGCGGGACCTACCATCTCGTCTGCGGTCCCCCAGCGTTGCATGGGGACCCGGGCGAGAAGCGCAGCTTCAGTGGATTCATCATCGCGAAGAAACTCCGTGAGGTCGGTAGCGACCCACCCGGGTAACAAGGCGTTGACCCGGATGCCGCTCGCGGCGACCTCAATCGCCAGTGACTGCGTCAACGAAATGACGGCAGCTTTGGCCGCGGCGTAGTGAGCCATGTACGGCGCACCCTGCAACCCCGCGACCGAGGCAACATTGATGATGACGCCCCCACCTCGTGCGACGAGATGCGGGAGCGCGGCCTGACACATGTGCAGAACAGACTCGACGTTCAGGGCTTGGGTCTTACTCCAACCCGACACGCGCATGCGGCTAACGGGAAGTGAGAACGAGTTGCCACCGGCGTTGTTGACCACGACGTCAAGTCCGCCGAGTTCTGACACCACCCGATCGACGGCCTCACGCACCAAGGTGGGGTTAGTCACGTCGATGCTGAGGACAAGGGCGCGAGCGCCGAGTCTTTCGATCTCAGTGGCGACTGACTTGAGCTTGGTTTCGTCACGCGCGAGTACGGCGACATCGGCTCCGGCTCGCGCGAAGCCAAGTGCGATCGCAGCGCCGATTCCTCGCGATGCTCCTGTGACCAGAGCGACCTTGCCCCGCAGCGACAAGGGTGATGACGAGTCGCTCATAGGTCACTCCACCTCTCCATCGGGCCTTCCCACTCACGCGGCAGCGGCGCTCGCGAGGGTGCGACCTGCTCCACGATGTGGTTCAAGACTACGGCGACGTAGGTCTCACCCACCCACAAATGCTTTGCCCCGTCAACACCGATCACCTTCGCTTGCGGAACTCGAGCAAACCGCGCTACGGCGTCAGCCGGTCGAAGATAGTCATCAAGTTCGGGCACTAACGCGACCAACGGCCGCTTCGAATCCGCCCACGAGTCAAGGTCGGCATCCGTGGCGAAGCGCAGCGGCGGACTCATCAACACGGCACCCAATACGGGGTCAACATTTCCGTGCCGTAGAACGACGTCAGTCCCGAACGACCAACCCAGCAGCCACGGATCGGGTAATCCGCGGCGTTCGACTTCTTCGATCGCAGCAGCGAGGTCAATCCCCTCGCCATTGGACTCGTCGAAGGATCCTGTACTGGTGCCGTCGCGACTTGAGGTTCCGCGTGTGTTGAATCGCAACACCGCCATGTCGGCCAGCGCCGGCAATCTCCAGGCCGCCTTGCGCAACACGTGACTGTCCATCATGCCCCCGTGTGTGGGGAGCGGATGGACACATATCAGTGTCGAGGTCGGAGCGCGATCAAGCGGAGTTGCAAGCTCGCCAACCAGGGACTGACCATCGCTCGTGTGCAGCCACAGCCGCTGCCGATGTGCCGGAAGCACACTGTTTGCGACGATTTCAGCCATTGTCTGAGTGGTGTTTCGCTAGTTCCGCGGCGCATTGCGCGAGCGCGTCGTGTTCGGCCCGCGACGTGACCGCGCATTCCAACAAGCCGTGTGCCAGTGACGTCGGTCTTCTTCGCCGCCTCGAACCTCTGATGGCCAGGCCACGACATGTGGCGTCGCTGGCCGAATTTCTTGATCGCAACCCGGGCAGCGATATACCTTCGTAGAGGAGGCTCCGGTGATTCGGCGTACGACCCAATCCCCATCTGGGTGTTCCTCGGTTTGGCTCACGCCGTAGGCCGAGGGGTCGCGCAACTCCGGAGATGCCGCTGGCTTGCGGCGGTGGCGACGGCTCACTGTCAATCGTAACTGCGGAATCCGCGACCGGTCTTCTTGCCGAGGTAGCCGGCCGTGACGAGGTGTTCGAGAAGCGGTGCCGGACCAAATCCTGGCTCACGAAATTCCAAGTAGAGCGTGCGCTGAATCGCCAGCGCCACATCCAGCCCGACCACGTCGAGCAATTCGAATGGACCCATCGGATAGCCACATCCGGTTTTCATCGCGCTGTCTATGTCGTCTTCGTTCGCATAGTTCGCAGCGAGCATCTTGATCGCATCGTTCAAGTAGGGGAACAGCAGCGCGTTGACGATGAAGCCGGCGCGGTCTCCACAGTTGACTGCGGTCTTGCCCAATCGCTCAATAACGTCGGTTGCTGTCGCCGCGACTTCGGTCGACGTACTGACTGTGTGAACGACCTCCACCAGCTTCATCACCTGCGCCGGGTTGAAGAAGTGCATGCCGACGACGTCCTGCGGGCGCTTGGTCACCGCGGCGAGGTCAATGACTGGAAGGCTTGACGTCGTCGTAGCCAGGATCGCGCCCGGCTTGCAGATCTCGTCGAACGTCTCAAAGAGCGCGCGCTTCACCGACAACTCTTCGACGACCGCCTCGATCACAAGATCGCAGTCACCGAGGTCATCGAGCCGCGGCGATCCCACGATGCGGCCAAGTGCCGCCTCTTTGGCATCAGCATCGAGAAGTCCCCGCAGGACGGCCTTCTCCATCGAACGCTCGATGGAGGTGCGAACCTCGGCGACCTTTTCGTCCCCACGTGTCGCATAAATGACGTCGAATCCGGCCTTGGCCACCACCTCGATGATGCCGCGCGCCATCGTGCCGGAACCAGCGACGCCAATGCGCGATACCAGCCGCAGGTTGATGCCCTGCTCGGCGAGCGGTTTCGGAGTCAATTCGTCATCGATGACGACAGGGGAATTCGGCGCCTCGTACGTGTAGAAACCGCGTCCACTCTTGCGGCCGCGCAGACCAGCCGTGACGAGTTGCTTCAGGATCGGCGAAGGGGCGTGCAAACGATCGCGACCTTGCTTGTACATCGTGTCGAGGATTTCGTACGCCGTGTCGAGCCCGATGAGGTCCAGCAGCGCAAGGGGACCCATCGGAAGTCCACAACCCAACCGCATCGCGGCGTCAATGTCTTCGCGCGTCGCATAGCGCGACTCGTACATCGAGACGGCGTGATTGACGTATCCGAAGAGCAATGCATTAGCGATGAAACCGGCCTTGTCGCCAACAACAACGGGGGTCTTGCCCAACTTCGCCGCGAGCGTCGCTACGTCATCCACGACGTTGGACGAGGACACGACCGTGCGCACCACCTCGACAAAGCGAAGCACCGGTGCGGGGTTGAAGAAGTGCATCCCGACCACTTGAGCGGGACGCGACGTCGCCACGGAAATGTCGGTAACCGACAACGACGACGTGTTAGACGCCAGAATCGCGTCAGGGTGACAGATCTTGTCGAGGCGCTCAAAGATGTCTCGCTTGAGTTCCAGACTTTCGGGCACCGCCTCAATCACAAGATCGCGATCGGCGAGATCTTCCATCGTCGTAGAGAAGTGAATCCGAGCCAAAATGGCGGTGCGCTCATCGTCCGTGAGCTTGCCGCGCTTGACAGCCCGAGCCGTCGAGCCTTCCACGTGACCGCGCCCGCGCTCCAGGGCCGCCTCAACCGACTCCACGCCCACGACGTCGAGCCCGTTGCGAGCAAAGACCTCAGCAATGCCGGCACCCATCGTGCCCATGCCGACGACGCCAACCTTGGTGATTTCGCGGGCCATACGGCTCCTTCTATCAGGATGCGCCGAGTCGTAGAAGTCATCGCGGCGCTCACAAACCAGACTCACTCACGCTGACCACCGACCGAGCCAACGAGGCGATTCTCGCAGAGCCGGGCATACGGGCTTCCCCGCCCCCGGCTGAGTAGTCTCCGCCCGTGCGTCTGGTGATTGCGCGATGTCGCGTCGACTACGTCGGTCGACTCACGGCCTACCTGGCCGAAGCAACCCGGCTCATCTTGGTCAAGGGCGACGGCTCAGTGTCCATCCACGCCGATGACAGGGCGTACAAGCCGCTGAATTGGATGTCACCACCGTGCACGACCGTCGTCGCCGTGGCCGAGGACGGCACCGGAACCTGGACGGTCACCAACAAGGGCGGCGAGGTACTCATCATCGAAATTCTCCAAGTCGTCCATGACAGTTCTCATGATTTGGGTATCGATCCCGGCCTCGTCAAGGACGGCGTCGAGGCTCATCTTCAAGTCCTGCTCGCGGAAAACGTCGAGACGCTTGGTATCGGGTGGCGACTAGTACGTCGGGAATACCCAACTGCGATTGGGCCGGTCGATTTGATGTGCCGCGACGAGGCTGGCATTGCGGTGGCCGTAGAGATCAAGCGACGCGGTGAGATCGACGGCGTTGAACAACTGACTCGGTACCTCGAATTACTCAACCGCGATCCGCTCCTGGCGCCTGTGCGCGGAATCTTCGCGGCCCAAGAGATCAAACCGCAGGCACGTACCTTGGCCGAGGATCGCGCGATTGAGTGTGTGGTGCTGGACTACGACGCGTTGCGGGGAATCGACAACGTCGATTCTCGCCTCTTCTAGAACAACTTGCTCGGGCTCTGGCATGGTGTGCGCCATGTCTGATGACGTCGCAATATCCGTCTTTGATCTTCGTAAGCGCTATGGTGATCTTTGGGCCGTCGACGGCGTCAACCTCGACGTCAAACGCGGCGAAATCGTCGCCATACTCGGTCCCAACGGTGCCGGCAAAACCACCACCACAGAAATCCTCGAGGGTTATCGCGATCGCGACGCGGGGACAGTGTCGGTATTGGGCGTTGATCCCGCAAGAGGCACTCCAGCCTGGCGATCCCGGTTGGGAATCGTGCTTCAGTCCGCTCGCGACCTCGGTGACCTGACCGTCGCAGAATCGGTCGCCCACTTCTGCGCGTACTATCCGAGCCCGCGCGACCCTGACGAAATCATCGACGTGGTGGGGTTGTCCGAGAAACGCGATGCTCGCGGAGCGGACCTCTCGGGCGGGCAACGTCGACGACTCGACGTGGCCTTAGGAATCATTGGGCGCCCGGAAGTTCTCTTCCTCGACGAACCGACGACCGGCTTCGACCCCGAGGCCCGACGAAGCTTTTGGGGTTTGATCGAAAGTCTTCAAGACGAAGGCACATCCATCCTGCTGACGACGCACTATCTCGACGAAGCCGAAGCGCTCGCCAATCGAGTCTTCGTCATCGCCAATGGGAAGGTCGTGGCCAGCGGGCCGCCAACGACTCTCGCGGGTCGGCAGGAGGCGACGGCCGTGGTGTCCTGGACTGAAGAAGGGCAACGACGCGAGCAAGGGTCAGCCACGCCGACGTCGCTAATTGCGGATCTCTCCACGCGACTCGGTGGCGAGATTCCCGAACTCTCAGTGACTCGACCGAGTTTGGAAGACACGTACCTCAAGTTGATCGGGTTCGAGGAGGAGGCCGCGTCGTGAGTAGCTCCACTGCAACGGTTCCACGCGTCGTACGACCGGGAGTGGGACGGATCGGCTTGTTGCGTGCGCGCATCGAACTCAAGCAGTTCTTCAGAGATCGTGAGGCCGCAACATTCGGCCTCGCCCTTCCACTTTTGCTCATGCTGATTTTTGGTTCGGTCTTCAGTGGTGAAATCGCCCCGGGTGTGACGTTTAGCCAATACTTCGTGGCCGGAATGATCGCATCGGGCACGGTATACAGCGGCTTCCAAAACCTCGCGATCAGCATTCCGCAAGAACGCGATGAAGGTACGCTCAAGCGACTCCTTGGCACTCCGATGCCAAAGTCGGCGTACTTTCTCGGCAAGATCGGCTTGGTCGCGGTGATCTACGTAACTCAGGTCACCTTGCTGA
Source organism: Candidatus Nanopelagicales bacterium (assembly GCA_038244765.1). Lineage (GTDB taxonomy): Bacteria > Actinomycetota > Actinomycetes > S36-B12 > JBBRLC01 > JBBRLC01. Next base: position 13,430 of record JBBRTC010000056.1, read on the forward strand.
TGTTGATCGGCAAATTGTTCTTCAAGATTTCGTTGCCGAGCACAGCGCTGCAATGGGAGACGTTTGTCTGGCTCAGTGTCTTGGGCCTTAGTTGCTGCACGTTGCTGGGAATTGCGTTTTCGTCGATGGCCAAGAACGGCAAGGGCGCGCCCGCGTTGGTCACGCCGGTTGTGTTGGTCCTGCAATTCACCTCGGGTGTCTTCTTTCAGTACGACCAATTGCCGACATGGATGCAGCAACTCGCCGCCTTGTTCCCGTTGAAGTGGTTGTGTCAAGGAATGCGATTTGTGTTCCTGCCCGACAACTTCCAAGTCAAGGAAGCTGCTGGCGCGTGGGAACTTCCCAAAGTCGCACTCGTACTCGTGGTCTGGACCGTGCTTGCAGCTCTCTTGGCAGGCACGACCTTCAATTGGCTTCGCCGTGGCGAACGCTGACAGAACCCCGTTGGGG
>JBBRTC010000057.1:0-13646 GCA_038244765.1 Candidatus Nanopelagicales bacterium
ACAGCAGACATGTATCAGCCGACCGCGCCTTCCATTTGCAATTCGATCAGCCGGTTGAGTTCGAGCGCATATTCCATCGGAAGTTCGCGCGCGATCGGTTCGATAAACCCGCGCACGATCATCGCCATGGCGTCGGCCTCGCTCATCCCGCGCGACATCAGATAGAACAATTGCTCCTCGCTGACCTTGCTGACCGACGCTTCGTGTCCCATCGAGACGTCGTCCTCACGGACATCGACGTACGGATAGGTGTCGGATCGCGAAATGTCGTCGATCAGAAGGGCGTCGCAGCGGACGGTCGAGCGGGAGCCGTAGGCGCCTTCTTGAATCTGGACGAGGCCGCGATACGACGTGCGACCACCGCCTCGTGCGACAGACTTCGAAATGATGCTGGATGACGTGTGCGGCGCAGCGTGCACCATTTTCGCCCCGGCGTCTTGATGCTGACCTTCGCCCGCAAAGGCGATCGATAGCGTTTCGCCGCGCGCATGCTCCCCGACGAGCCAGACGGCCGGGTATTTCATGGTGACCTTCGAACCGATGTTGCCGTCGACCCACTCCATCGTGGCGCCTTCATGCGCGATGGCCCGCTTTGTGACCAGGTTGTATACGTTGTTCGACCAGTTCTGGATCGTTGTGTAGCGGCAACGGGCACCCTTCTTCACGATGATCTCCACGACAGCGGAGTGCAGACTGTCGGACTTGTAGATCGGCGCCGTACAGCCCTCGACGTAGTGCACATACGCGCCTTCGTCGACGATGATGAGCGTGCGTTCGAACTGGCCCATGTTCTCGGTGTTGATACGGAAGTACGCCTGCAACGGGATTTCTACGTTGACGCCCTTGGGCACATAGATGAAAGACCCACCTGACCAAACCGAGGTGTTCAGGGCCGCGAACTTGTTGTCCCCCACCGGGATGACCGATCCAAAATATTCGCGGAACAAGTCCTCCTGTTCACGCAAGGCGGTGTCGGTGTCCAAGAAGATGACGCCTTGTTCCTCAAGGTCCTCGCGAATCTTGTGATACACGACTTCGCTCTCGTATTGGGCCGCAACACCGGCAACCAACCGTTGCTTCTCAGCTTCGGGGATCCCCAGCCGGTCATAGGTGTTCTTGATGTCTTCGGGCAGGTCTTCCCACGACTCCGCTTGTTTTTCGGTCGAGCGAACGAAGTATTTGATGTTGTCGAAATCGATGCCGGTGAGGTCCGAGCCCCACGTGGGCATGGGCTTCTTGCCAAAGAGACGCAGACCCTTGAGTCGCATCTCGAGCATCCACTCGGGTTCACCCTTGCGCGCCGAAATATCGCGTACTACATCCTCGTCGACACCGCGCCGAGCTGACGCCCCGGCGGTGTCGTTGTCTTTCCATCCGAAGTCATATCGACCGATGCCGTCAAGTTGATCCTCAACGCGGTCAGGGGTAGTTGTCATGCCGAATCCCTCCGGGAGTGGGCGTAGGCGATCGCTGGCTGAATCTCTCGTGCTGCTTTCGGATCAGTTTCGTGTTGGTGGGCTGGGATGTGCGTTGTGCAAACTCCGTCGCCGTGCGCGATCGTGGCTAATCGCATGACGTGGGTGCCGAGCAAACGAGAGAAGGCTTCCGTTTCGGCCTCGCACAACTGAGGAAACTCTTCGGCCACGTGCGCGACGGGGCAATGGTGCTGACACAACTGAGCACCACCGGCAGGCACGTATTCCGATGTCGCGGCGTAACCGTCTGTGCTGAGCGCCTCGGCCAAAAGAGCAGCCCGCTCACGTTGATCTTGTCCAACTCCGACCGTCGTCGCATAACGCGTCTCCAGTTCAGCCGCGCGATACCGAGCGAACTCAAGTACGGCCGTGGGACCCGCCTTATCTGCCAGGAATCTCAGGGCGCCAACCGCCACGTCGTCGTACGCCTGATCGAAAGCGTCACGCCCGAGGGAAGTGACCGCGTAAGTCTTCGCCGGACGACCCCGACCTCGTGACGGGGATGTGCCGAAGGGCGGGCGCTGGGTGGCCTCGATGAATCCAGCCTCGGCGAGGGCATCAATGTGGCGACGAACTGCGGTAGTACTCAAGCCCAATTCATGGGCCAAACCGGTCACGGTGGCCGGGCCGCCCTCGAGCAACGCTCGAGCGACCCGGGCAGGCGCACCGGACAATGTTTTCACAACACCTATGTTACGTATTTCGCGGAGGATCCCCAACTCGACTCCCCAACTAAGTTTCGGCGGGCCGGTTCCTAAGATCGTGGCGTGTCCCCCACCCTCGCGGTCTCGATCGAGGGGTTGGTCAAGCGATATCGAGGGCGACCCGTCGTCGACGGGCTGAATTTGACGGCCGTACGCGGGCAAATCACAGCCGTCCTGGGCCCGAACGGAGCCGGCAAAACCACGTCGATCGAGATCTGTGAGGGCTACCGGGGCGGGCCAGACTCGGGAATCGTACGAGTTCTCGGCCTCGACCCGTTGGTCGCGGGGGGGCGGCTCCGCCCCCGCGTTGGGGTCATGTTGCAGGTTGACGGCGTTTACTCAACCGCGCGGCCACTCGAGGCGTTGGCTCATCGCGCGCGGCTACACGCCAACCCACTGCCCGTGGAGGATCTCGCCGACCGCCTTGGCCTCACGAGCCGTCAAGCCACTCCCTACCGACGGCTATCCGGTGGTGAACAGCAGCGGCTGAAGCTGGCGTTGGCTTTGGTCGGGCGCCCGGAACTGGTCTTCCTCGATGAGCCCACTGCAGGGCTTGACCCGCAGTCTCGTTTGGCGGTGTGGGACCTGATCCGCGAACTCAAGACCGATGGAGTCTCGGTTCTGCTCACTACCCATCTCATGGACGAAGCTGAAGCGCTGGCCGACCACATCACCATCATTGATCACGGCCGAGCAGTCCTGTCCGGGACGCTGGACGAACTCACGGCCACTGACGGGCACTCGTCTCTCACGTTTCAAGCATCGCCCGGCCTGGACGTAGGCGCCCTTGCCCGCGCGATCGCTTCCCAATCGAGCCTCACACAATTAACTCGAGAAGAAGTGCTAGTGACTGAAGACGCGCCGGGTCGCTATCGCGTTGCCGGAGCAATCGAGCCAGCCACCTTGTCTGCTATCACGATCTGGACCGCTGAACAAGGAGAGATGTTGTCGAATCTGGCGACGTCGCGTCGGTCCCTAGAAGACGTTTTCCTCGAGCTCACCGGACGCGAGTTGAGATCGTGACTGCAACGCCCTTCACTCCAGCACCCTTCACTCCGGGGCAATTCAGTCCCGCGCCAGGCGCAGCTCCCAGGACCCGAATGGTCTGGGGTCAGGCCCTCATGGAGTTGCGGCTCAACGTGCGCAACGGCGAGCAGCTTCTCCTGACCGCCATCTTCCCGGTGATCCTGCTTATCGGATTGACCAAGTCATCGGTCGTGGCCATCACCGATGTCGTCGATATCGGACGTGCCCGCATCGATGTAGTAACTCCGGGCGTACTCGCACTGGCGGTGATGTCCACCGCCTTCACCGGACAAGCGATCGCGACTGGATTTGAACGTCGGTACGGCGTCATCAAGTTGCTGGGCTCCACACCGCTACCCAGGTGGGGTTTGGTCGCGGCCAAGACGCTGGCCGTATCCGTCGTCGAGTGCGGCCAAATTGTGGTTTTGTCCGCCGTCGCGTTCGGTTTGGGGTGGTCTCCCAGCGGGTCACTCGTCAACGCGGCGGTGCTGCTGATCGCTGGAACGGCGGCCTTCTCGGCGCTGGCGTTGCTGATCGCCGGTGTCTTTCGAGCCGAAGCAACACTCGCGCTGGCAAATGGAATCTACCTCGTCTTGCTACTGGCCGGGGGCGTCGTTGTACCTCTGGAGAAACTGCCCAGCGGCATGGCGTCTATCGCCCGCGTGCTTCCCTCGGGTGCACTCGGCCAAGGTCTTCGCGATGTGCTGACCCACGGCCAACCGATGCCCTGGGGTGCGCTCGCCGTGTTGGTTACCTGGGCGGCCGGGGCAGGCTTCTTGGCGCACCGAACTTTCCGTTGGGAATAGGCGCACGTACGCTCATGCACGTGGACTTCTCCTCGCGCACCCCAGTAGTTACTCCAGTGGCGGCCAGACGCATTTTTCAAGCCAACGTGGTAGCTCAGACAGCCATCGTGGCTACAGGTGGTCTCGTCCGATTGACCGGTTCCGGGTTGGGTTGTCCTACGTGGCCGGAGTGCACGTCGGGATCACTCGTGCCGACAGCGACCCAGGAACAGTCGTGGCACAAATATGTTGAGTTCGGCAACCGGACTCTCACGTTCGTGATTGCGCTTGTTGCCATCGTCACACTCATTGCGGCGGTCGTCATCAACCGTCGACTTGGGTCCCACGGCCAGCAACGCCGACCCGCCCTGGTGGCACTCGCGTCTGCGGGGTTACTCGGAATCGTGGCGCAAGCCGTACTCGGTGGAATTACGGTGCTGACCGGCCTCAATCCGGCGACCGTGGGTGCGCACTTCCTGCTTTCGATGATCTTGATCGCAGCGTCAGTGATTCTGCTTCACCGCAGCGGGGAACCCGGCGACCAACCAATCGTGTCGTTGGTCGCTCCAGCGATTCGCATCATGTCGCGCGTACTCGTGTCTGTTGCTGGCGTTGTGGTGGTGTTGGGGACAATCGTCACCGGTAGCGGCCCTCATTCCGGAGACGCCCGCACGACGGTTCGATTCGATATCGACCCTCGGACGATCGCCTGGCTGCATGCAGATGCGGTCATCCTCTTTCTTGGCCTGACGGTCGGAATGCTCGTTGCGCTCTATGTCAGTGACAGTCCCGTTCGGTGTCGAACGCGAGCCTGGGTACTGGTGGCCATCGTCATCGCGCAAGGAGTGGTCGGTTACACGCAATTCTTCACCGGTGTCCCCTGGCTGCTCGTCGCCGTTCACATCCTGGGGGCCTGCTTGGTCTGGATCTACGTCCTGAGACTTCACTTAAGCCTGAGAGCGCGAGGACTTGTTGGCGTGAGCGCAAATGCTGTGGTGATCGAAGAGACCGGCGCACGGGTGCTGTGAATTCGGCTTACGGGGCGCCCATTGATGCATCGAACCGTGACTGTGATTTCGCGTAGCGCGTCATTGCGAATGAAATGGACGACGGCTCGACTTCGGGCTCGTTCGACCCTGGCGACGCGCCAGTTGAAAGCCGGGGCTGCACGAACTCGCAAGATGGGTCCGCGGCAGCTCGCGAGGACGATGCCACCCGCGGTCGGAAAATAGCGGAAGCGCAACTTCGGCCTTGGCTTGGTGGACCGTGTCGGTGAAGGCGCGGGCGTGGGAGTCGCGGCGGGCGGTGCCGCTGATGTCGACGACTGAGAAGTACTAGGTGTGGCGGGACTCGTCGTCGCAGTTCCGACGCTCGTGGGCGTTCGGTCCACCGATGGCGTCAATGACGGAGTAGGTGTTGCTGCGTCTCCTCCCCCGGACCCGGATTGGGCGGTGGCACTTGGCGCGGCAGTGGGCTTGCGTGTCGCGGAACTAGACGGCGTAGAACTCGCGACGACTCCGTTGTCGGTATCACCGCTCGACCCCGGCTCGAGCTGAAGGGCTTGATGAACGGAGTCCTCGTTGAGCACCGGGGATGGGTCGTCGATCACCGCCCCGCGAACGATCGAGGCCGAAGCAGAACCGACCATTATTGCGACGAGCGCATACGCCACCCATAGCGCGACGACCCTTACTCGGCGTACCACTCGATCAGTGTGCCGGAGAGCCCTCCGCCGCTTACCTAACGCAGTGCTAAGGCTCGGTTGCGACGAGGCAATTTGCCTCGCACGTTGGTGTCATCGAGTGTCTTGGTCGGTCTTCCGCCCCCTTCGGCGGCTACCGTGAGTCACATGCCACGGGTCCACCTCATCGAAGACGATCTCGGGATTCGTTCCGCGCTTATCCGCGCACTCACTGAACTCGGGCACGTCGTGACCTCCAGCCCCGACGCGATGACCGGGCTGCAAGACACGCTCGCCGGCGCCCCCGACATTGTCATCCTTGATCTCGGTCTGCCCGATCTGGACGGGGTTGAACTCCTCCGCATGCTGCGAGCAGTCACGCCCGTCCCCGTGATCGTCGCGACCGCACGCGACGAAGACTCAAGCGTCGTTCGTGCTCTGGACGCAGGAGCCGACGACTACGTCATCAAGCCCTTCACTAGTGCCACCATCGACGCTCGGATACGTGCCGTGCTACGTCGAAGCGCATCCCCAGAAACAAACGTGGCTTTGCAGGTCGGATCAATAGCGGTCGACCCTCGATCCCGAGTGGCCACCATCGAAGGGCGATTACTCGAGTTGAGTCCTCGCGAGTTTGACTTGCTTGCCTACTTGGCGGCTCGACCCGGCGAGGTCGTTTCCAAGCGGGAACTCCTCGCCGAGGTGTGGCGACTTCCGTACGGCGGTGCGGACAAGACCGTGGACGTGCACCTGTCCTGGTTGCGCAAAAAGCTCGGCGAAAGTGCCACCGATCCTCGCCATCTCATTACTGTGCGCGGTGTGGGCGTCAAGCTCGTCGAAGGACAGGAATAGGCAAGGAATGCGCAGTCGCATCCTTGTCACGATTGCCGCGACCTCCCTGCTGGTGCTCATCGCTTTCCTTGTCCCGCTCTGGTACTTGGTCCGCTCCTTTGCCGTGGAACGCGCCCAAAACAACCTCGTGGTTGAAGTGCAACCCCTCGTTGCTGCGTTGGCATTCACGCCGACGGACGAGATCAAGGCGGCGGTCGAGGACTTCAACTCCACCGCTGCGCATCCCGTTTCCGTGATTGATGCGAAGGGAAAGCTTTCTGGCCCGCCATGGCAATTGGACGAGTCCTCAAAGCTGGCACTGCGCGATCAGCGCGCCGTCTTCGTGGAATCCGATGCGGGACTGGCCCTCATTGAGCCGATTGCATCGGACTCAGGGCCTGCGGTCCTACGAGCGATTCTCCCGCCGGAGGAACTCGCCAACGGCGTTTCTCGGGCCAGGGCCGCTCTGCTCGGCCTGGGAATCGCCCTTCTTGGTTTGGCCATCGTCGTGGGCAACCTCTTGGCGGGCTCATTTCTACGCCCCATTGCTGACTTGTCTCACACCGCTGAGCAGTTGGCGTCCGGGGATCTCAGTTCGCGGGTTGATCCTGGCGGGCCACCGGAAATTCGCAACGTCGGTCAACTCCTGAACCGATTGGCTGGTCGGATTTCGGAACTGCTCCGCGGAGAGCGCGAATCCGTCGCCGACCTTGCACACCGACTCCGTACGCCGGTAACTGCACTGCGGCTGGACGTCGACTCGTTGAGAGACGGAGACGAGCGGACCCGTTTGACCGACAGCGTTGACCGACTCGAAGTGATGGTCGATCACGTGATTCGCGAGGCACGCCGCCCCGTACGTGAAGGAGTCAAAGCCCAATGTGACGCAGCGACAGTCGTGCGCGACCGGGTTGCATTCTGGAGAGTCCTTGCCGACGAGCAATCGCGCCACGTCGGCAGCGAGATCAGCGAGCGACCGTGCGCCGTTCGCATCGACTCCTTGGATCTTGGCGATGCGCTCGACGCCCTACTCGGCAATGTTTTTGCCCATACCCCGGAGGGGTCCGCCTTCGCCGTCCACGTCCACGAGGGTCCCGGCACTTTTTCCACGATCACGGTTGAGGACGCCGGACCGGGTCTGCCCCACCACGGAGTTCTCGATCGCGGCCACTCCCGAACGGGATCAACGGGGTTGGGGCTGGACATCGCGCGGCGTACGGCCGAAGCGAGCGGAGGAGAATTGACCATCGGTCAATCAGATCTCGGCGGTGCATCCATCACGCTGCTGCTCGGTCGGCCCCCCGACTGAGCGTCCGACCGTAAGGAGCCGACTAAAGGGGCCAGAAGGGGTCGACAGCGACGACAAGAAAGAGCAACGACAAATACGAAATAGAGCCGTGGAAGAGCCGCATGGCGCGAGGGTCAGCCGCGCTGGCTCGTACTCGCGTCCGGAGCGCGTAAGCCTCGACCAAGAAACCGGCACCGAGAACAATCGCGAGCACCCCGTAGACCACCGTCATGCGCCCGACGGGCCACAACGCTAGTGACGTCGCGACCATGGCCCACGAGTACAGAATGATCTCGTTCGCAACTTTGGTTTGCGATGCAACGACGGGCAGCATGGGTACGCCCGCTGCCGCGTAGTCATCTCGGAATCGCAGCGACAGCGGCCAATAGTGCGGCGGCGTCCAGAAGAAAACGATGCCAAAGAGCACGACGGGAGTCCACGCAAGCGAGTCGGTAACTGCAGCCCATCCGATCAGAACAGGCATGCATCCGGCGGCGCCACCCCACACGATGTTTTGTGGAGTTCGACGTTTCAAGATCATGGTGTAGCCGACGACGTACATGAGAATCGCAGCGGCCGAAAGAATCGATGACAACCAGTTGACGCAAATCGCAAACCACGCACACGATGCGACGCTAAGCGCCAGTCCGAAGATCAGGGTTGCCCGCGGTGAAATCTCGCCTGTCACTGACGGTCGATGCCCAGTCCGTGCCATCAGTGCGTCTATGTCGCGGTCCAAGTAGCAATTGAGCGTATTCGCGCCGCCGGCCGACAGGGCGCCGCCGATGAGTGTCGCCGCGACGAGCCCGAAACGCGGCAGGCCATTGGCCGCGAGGAACATAGTGGGGATCGTCGTCACCAAGAGCAGTTCAATGATGCGCGGCTTGGTGAGGGCGAGGTACGCCGCGAATCGGCCCCGAGGCGCTGCTTGATTCGCGGTACTGACGTGGCGCGCGGGAGGCACGTGATGCCGTTCGTTGCCAGCCCCTTCGACCTGTACGGGTCGAGGTTCGACGGCAGTCACAGGCACCTCGTCACTTACGGTCGTCGGGGGCGGGCCGCCCCGGCTCGGGAACGGAAGTCTAGCCGTGAGGGAGTGGCTACCGGTGGCGCCGGTAGGCTCGCGCAGGCCGTTGGCTGACCCCGCTTGCTCATTCAATCTTGCTCATTCAATCTTGCTCGTTTCACTATCGCCAATTCGCTAGGAGCCGTGCGTGAGCACCGAGATGTCCCCCCCATCTGAATCCTTCTCGTCTGCATCCTCGTCGTCTGGATCCTCATCTGCGTTGTCGTCAGCGGCGTTCGAGTGGACCGACCTCGACCGACGCGCGGTCGACACGGTGCGGACCCTGGCGATGGACTCCGTGGAAAAGGTAGGTAACGGCCATCCCGGCACGGCGATGAGTTTGGCGCCCGCTGCGTACCTACTGTTTCAACGCTTCTTGCGTCACGACCCTGCCGATCCGCAGTGGCTCGGACGTGATCGGTTTGTCTTGTCGTGCGGGCATTCGAGTCTCACGCTCTACATCCAGCTCTACCTGAGTGGGTACGGCGTTGAACTCAGCGATCTCGAAGAGTTTCGAACGTGGGGTTCACTCACACCGGGCCACCCCGAGCATGGACACACCCCGGGCGTCGAGACCACCACCGGTCCCCTCGGCCAAGGACTGGCGACCGCGGTCGGAATGGCGATGGCGGCCCGGTACGAACGCGGGATGCTTGACCCGGAGGCCGCGTGGGGTCACAGCCCGTTCGACCACAACGTCTGGGTGATCACCTCCGACGGCGACCTTGAGGAAGGCATCACCTCCGAAGCGTCCTCGCTCGCTGGCGTACAGCGGCTTGGCAATCTTGTAATGATTTATGACGACAACCGGATTTCCATCGAAGGCGATACCGCCATCGCGTTTAACGAGGATGTTGCCGCGCGCTACGAGGCGTACGGCTGGCACGTTGAAACAGTCGATTTGGCACCGAACGGCGACGTCGACATCGTAGGCCTCGCGCACGCACTGAGCGCCGCACGTGACGAAGCGGATCGACCGAGTCTCATCAGGCTTCGCACCATCATTGGCTGGCCCGCTCCCACCCGACAGAACACGGGCAAGGCGCACGGTTCCGCCCTCGGCGCCGACGAAGTGGCTGCGACGAAACGGATTCTCGGGTTTGACCCCGATCAATCCTTCGTCGTCGAACCAGCCGTACTGGCTCACGCTCGTCAGATCGGTCAACGCGGTGCCACCGCTCACGCCGAATGGGCGATCGGTTTTGCTGCCTGGACCGCCGCTCATCCGGATCGGGCCACATTGCTCGCTCGGTTGCAGCGCCACGAATTACCTGCTGATCTCGCCGCGATTCTGCCCGACTTCAAAGCCGGCGAGCAGATGGCCACTCGCAAGGCGTCGGGATTGGTGCTCCAAGCACTGGCCGCACGAATGCCCGAGTTGTGGGGCGGCTCAGCGGACTTGGCCGAGAGCAACAACACGACCATCGAAGAAGGCAAGAGTTTCCTCCCAGCCGGTACCCGCATCTCTGGTGCCAGTGACTTCGGGATCACGTCGCCCTACGGGCGCATTCTGCATTTCGGCATCCGCGAACACGCCATGGGCGCGATCCTCAATGGGATCGCCCTGTCGGGTTTGACACGGCCTTACGGTGGGACGTTTCTCGTGTTTAGCGACTACATGCGCGGCGCGGTTCGGCTCGCCGCCCTGATGCAGACACCAGTTACCTATGTCTGGACGCATGACTCGATTGGTCTTGGCGAGGACGGACCCACGCACCAACCGGTCGAGCATTTGTGGGCGTTGCGAGCGATTCCGGGGCTTGCGGTCCTGCGTCCGGGCGACGCCACCGAGGTCTCTGCGGCCTGGTTGGCGATCCTGAACCAACGCGGACCTGTCGGCTTGTGTTTGTCCCGCCAGAACTTGCCAACCCTCAATCGCGATGAACTCGGATCTGTCGCCGGTGTCGCACGGGGGGCGTACGTGCTGGCCGAATCCGGACAAATCAGGGCGTCCGGAGGACGACCCGATGCGGTCGTGCTCGCCAGCGGTTCGGAGTTATCGCTAGCACTAGAAGCTCGAGAAATCCTCGAATCGCAGGGCATTGGCACTCGCGTTGTCTCCGTGCCGTGTGTCGAGTGGTTTGACGAGCAAGATCAGGAGTATCGCGACACGGTGCTGCCACCAGCAGTTCGCGCCCGCGTCAGTGTCGAAGCCGGAATCGCCATGGGGTGGCACAAGTACGTGAGTGACGCCGGTCGTTGCGTCAGCCTCGAGCATTTTGGGGCATCGGCTGATGCGCCCACGCTCTTCCGTGAATTCGGATTCACCCCCGAGCGAGTTGCGGACGCGGTCCGCGAGTCTCTCGTTGCAGCGAAGGCCGAACTGCCCCGCTAGTCGCGCAACCCGCCACTAGGGTCGGGGTATGACTGACAATTCAACAAGCGGATCGTCCGCAGTTGGGCGCGGCGAACCGCTCGCTCTCCTGTCTGACGCCGGCGTATCCATCTGGCTCGACGACCTCAGCCGTAGTCGGCTCGACGACGGCAGTCTTCGCACTCTTGTCGATCAACAACATGTCGTCGGAGTGACGACAAATCCCAGCATTTTCGACCACGCAATCAGTGGTAGTGCCGAGGCGTACGCGAGGCAGATTCACGACTTAGCCGCTGCGGGAGTGGGGACTGACGCGGCCATCCGAGCCATGACGACCGACGATGTACGTCGCGCCTGCGACGTGTTCACCGAGGTGTGGAATCACTCCCGCGGGGTAGACGGACGGGTGTCAATCGAAGTTGACCCGCGCCTCGCTCACGACACGACAGCCACCGTTGCAGAAGCCAAATCTCTTCGAGCCGACGTTGATCGACCGAACGTACTGATCAAGATTCCCGCGACTCAGGAGGGCTTGAGCGCAATCACCGAGACGTTGGCAGCCGGTATCAGTGTCAACGTGACCCTGATCTTCAGCGTTACGCGGTATCGCGACGTCATGACTGCGTGGCTCGAGGGTTTGGAGCGGGCAAGTTCAGCCGGTCACGATCTGTCCACGATCCACAGTGTGGCCTCGTTCTTTGTCTCACGGGTCGACACTGAAGTCGATAAGCGTCTTGATGCGCTTCCCGGTGGCGGTCCTCTTCGAGGTACGGCAGCGATCGCGAATGCACGCGTCGCATACGCCGCGTTCTTGGAGGTGGTGAATTCGTCGCGCTGGGCTGCGCTCGCCCAACGTGGGGCACATCCCCAACGACCACTGTGGGCTTCGACCGGCGTCAAAGACCCGGCGTATCTAGACACCCGATACGTCGTTGACTTGGTGGCGTCCGACACGGTCAACACGATGCCCGAGCAAACGCTTCTCGCCGTCAAGGACCACGGCGTCGTCGATGGCGACACAATCACACCCAACCTAGGGTTGGCGGCCGAGTCGATGGCGGCGCTGACGGCGGCGGGTATCGATCTTGATGATGTCTTCGCGGTCCTGGAACGAGAAGGCGTCAGCAAGTTCGTCGACGCGTGGGAGGCGTTGCGAACAACGGTTACCACGGCGATGTCAACGAGCGTCGCGCCCTGATGGACGGCTCGACGATGACGAACAACCCACTTCGCGACCCGCGCGACCACCGGCTCCCCCGCATTGCCGGACCGTGCTCACTGGTCCTCTTCGGAGTTACCGGTGACCTCGCACGCAAGAAAGTGATGCCAGCCATCTATGACTTGGCTAACCGGGGTCTGCTGCCGCCGGGATTCGCTCTCGTCGGCTTCGCCCGCCGGGACTGGGCGGACGAAGACTTCGCCAAGGTCGTGCACGACGCGGTGCGCGAATATGCGCGAACCGAGTTTCGCGAAGATGTGTGGAAACAACTATGTCAAGGATTTCGTTTTGTTGCAGGTGATTTCGCCGATAGTGCCGCGTTTGACGCATTGTCGACGACACTTGCCGATCTCGACCGCGTGCGTGGCACCGGAGGCAATCACGCTTTCTATTTGTCCATCCCCCCGAGCGCTTTCCCGATTGTCGTCGAGCAGTTGCGACGTTCGGGGTTGTCCACGTCCGCACAAGACGCCTGGCGTCGAGTGGTCGTGGAAAAACCCTTTGGTCATGACCTCGCAAGTGCGGAGACCCTCAACGCACTCATTGCTGAAGTCTTTCCCACCGGCAGCGTCTTTCGCATCGACCACTATCTCGGCAAGGAGACGGTGCAGAACCTATTAGCAATGAGATTTGCCAACACGATGTTTGAACCGGTGTGGAACGCCAACTACGTCGACCACATTCAGATCACGATGGCAGAAGACATTGGAATCGGCGGACGAGCGGGCTACTACGACGGAATCGGTGCAGCTCGAGACGTGATCCAAAACCACCTACTCCAACTCATGGCGCTCACTGCGATGGAAGAGCCACTGTCATTCGGCGCAGATAACGTCCGGGTGGAGAAGGAGAAGATCCTTTCCGCTGTCATCCCGCCTACGCGATTGGGACAGACGACGGCTCGTGGTCAGTACGCCGCCGGGTGGCAGGGCGGTCGCCCGGTCGTTGGCTATCTGCAGGAAGAGGGCATTTCGAGACGCTCAGCAACGGAGACGTATGCGGCGATTCGGTTGGAGATCGATAGCCGACGCTGGGCTGGCGTGCCTTTTTACTTGCGCGCCGGCAAGAGGTTGGGCCGACGGGTTACTGAAATCGCCGTCGTGTTCCGCCGCGCCCCTCACCTTCCGTTCGCTCGGACAGAAACGACGGCGCTCGGTTCAAATGCCATCGTGTTTCGCATTCAACCCGACGAAGGAATAACCATGCGCTTCGGTTCGAAGGTGCCGGGAACCGCGATGGAAGTCCGAGATGTGTCGA
>JBBRTC010000058.1:0-13542 GCA_038244765.1 Candidatus Nanopelagicales bacterium
CGCCTGATCCGCTTTCACCCCATCGCGCGAGCCCGCGTCCAAGGTGACGCTCCAGGCAAAACCTTGTGCGGGTCCGACAGCGATCACTTTCGCCGGGACGATTCGGTACTGACCGATTCCCGCGAGTCGAAGAAGTTTGTCCCATTCGGCGAGCCGACTCCGATCGAAATCAGTCGTCGCCAGTTCACCCCGCAGCCGGGCATTCTCAGCTTCGAGATCGGAGATCCGTTGGTCCTTGGTACCCCAGGTGCCAATGCTGGAGACCACATCACGCACAGGCGAAACGATTGTCGAGAAGGCGCTTTCGACTGGGCCGAAGAAACGGTTCGCAAATCCGCGAATCCCGCCCTCGTCGTTTCCAGTGGACGAATCGCGGAGGTCGATCACGACCAACGTGACGGCGATCGCGATGAGCACCGCAAAGATCACACGCGGACGTCGGTTATCCCTCACGAGTCGACGCGGTCGCCTGGCCAGCAGTCCAAGTCACGGACTTGGCTCAGTGGCGTGGCTCCGAAATCAGCACCTGCTGGAGCGCTTCAAACTCTTCGACGCACTTGCCCGAACCCAGCGCCACGCAGCCCAGCGGGTCTTCGGCGATCACGATCGGCATGCCGGTCTCGTGGCGCAACCGCTCATCGAGGCCCTTCAGGAGGGCGCCTCCACCGGTCAGCACGATGCCGCGGTCCATGATGTCGCCGGAAAGTTCAGGCGGGGTGCGATCCAACGTCGTCTTCACCGCGTCGACAATCGCGTTGACCGGCTCGTCAATAGCTCGGCGGATCTCCTCTGCCGTGACGACGACTGTTCTTGGCAAACCAGAGACGAGGTCGCGTCCGCGAATCTCGGCATGCGGTTCGTCGGGCATTGGAAACGCAGAACCAATTGCCATTTTGATTTCTTCTGACGTTCGCTCACCCAACATCAAGGAGTACTCCTTCTTGACGTACTGAACGATCGCGTTGTCCAACTCGTCGCCGCCGATGCGAATTGACAATGCGGTGACAATCCCACCGAGTGAAATGACAGCAACTTCGGTCGTGCCGCCACCGATGTCGACGACCATGTTGCCTGTTGGCTCATGGACGGGAAGCCCGGCACCAATCGCGGCGGCCATCGGTTCTTCGATGATGTAAACCTTGC
The DNA here is from genome assembly GCA_038244765.1 of Candidatus Nanopelagicales bacterium. Classification (GTDB taxonomy): domain Bacteria; phylum Actinomycetota; class Actinomycetes; order S36-B12; family JBBRLC01; genus JBBRLC01. The sequence continues at coordinate 1,144 of JBBRTC010000058.1, forward strand.
GCGCACCTGCTGCGTATCCCGCGTCCTTGACCGCGCGCTGCTCAACGCCAGTAATACCCGACGGAACGCACACGACCAACCGCGGCTTGGCGAGATGGCGACGCTTGTGAACCTTTTGAATGAAGTAGCGAAGCATTCGTTCGGTGGTGTCGAAGTCCGCGATGACGCCGTCTTTGAGGGGGCGGATCGCAACGATGTTGCCAGGGGTACGCCCGATCATCTTTTTCGCTTCTGCACCGACCGCGAGAATTCCGCCCGTGTTCTGATTGATCGCCACGACGGAAGGCTCGTTGAGCACCACGCCGCGACCGCGCACGTAAACGAGCGTGTTGGCCGTACCGAGGTCGACCGCCATATCGCGGCCGATGAACGACAAGTTGTTCGCCATGGGGAAGTACAGGCCCTTCAGTCAGTCAAACTCCACCACGTGAGGAGCAGCGGCACCAACGACCATGGTAGGCCCGAACTGCTCGCTTGAACTACCCCGCCCATTTCTTCCATGAATGTGGCACCAGCTCGAACGTATGGAACATTTCTAACATTCACGCGGCCTCGGTCGCGAAGTCGGCCAGAATACGCGCCCACATGTACGGGTGAGGGTGTGAGGCCGCTCTCGCTTACAGGGCCGGGAAGAACAGACCAATCTCGCGCGCAGACGACTCCGCGGAGTCCGAACCGTGGGTGACGTTGAATTGAGTCTCAGTGGCCAGATCCCCTCGGATCGTGCCGGGCGCTGCGTTGGCCGGGTTGGTCGCGCCCATCATCGTGCGCCAAGAAGCGATGACGTCAGTGCCCTCGATGACCGCAGCGACGAGCGGTCCACCCGTGATGAAGTCGACAAGTGAGGTAAAGAACGGCTTGTCGGTGTGCTCGGCATAATGCGCCTCCGCGACCGATCGCTCCAACGTACGCATCTCCAGCGCCACAATGGTGAAACCCTTGCGCTCGATTCGCGCAAGCACCTCGCCCACCAATCCACGCCGCACGCCATCGGGCTTGATCAAAATCAGAGTACGTTCGGTCACAAAATTCTCCTGGTCAACGATCGGCGCCGCCGATTTCTCCGTGTACGGCGCCGAGCAGGTCGGCTCTTGTCGATGCGCAGGAAGCCTAAGCGACGAAGCGTGAAGAGCTGTCCTTCACCCCCGCGTGACGCGAGATGCGCGGATTGATTCGGCTTTGCGGCCAAAGTAGATCGCACAAATCCACAATGCCGAAAAGATCGCGCCGAGGATAAACATGACGGGAACCGCAAGCCCGCTTGCCACAATCGCGACTTGCAACAGGTGACCAAGCCAGAGGTTGCCGCTTCGACGCAATATCGAAATCTCGACAAGACACAGCAACGCTAAGACCAGTCCGCCCCAGCCGACGACGCGGCCGTTGTAGGAACCCAGCGACAACGCGACCGGGATTGCTAACGCGACGATCAGGGCTTCGAAGCCCAGCACCGCCGAACACAGCACCCTCACCCGCGCACCACTAATTCCGTGGCGCGTGCCAGCACCGGCTTCACTACGCACCCAACAAGGTACGGACATCGGCGACGGTCACGACCGATCCGGTGACGACCACACCGGTTCCGCCGGCCTGTTCGGGGTCGACAGCGTCAACGAGTTCGACCGCCCGAGCGAGCGCCTCATCCAGACGCGCCGCGGTGTGCACTCGGTCAGCACCAAAGACTTCGACGGCCGAGTGCTGCAGAGCCTCAATCGTGGCGGATCGCGGCGATGAGTTCACGGTGACCACGACCTCGTTGAATATGCCTTCGAGAGCTTCGAGGACGCCCTCAACATCTTTGTCCGCCATCACAGCGATGACGCCGATGAGATAGCCAAAGGAGAAATCTTCGTCCAGCGCGGCGGCCAGCGACGCGGCCCCCGCCGGATTGTGGGCGGCATCCACGAGGACGGTCGGAGACCGTTTGACGACTTCGAGGCGACCCGGAGACACCACCGACGCGAAGGCCTCCCGCACATTTTCCGCAAGCAGTTCCATCCGGCCGCCACCCAGGAACGCCTCGACCGCCGCCAAGGCAACCACGGCGTTATGCGCCTGGTGGCGACCCATCAGCGACAGGAAAACGTCGTCGTAGGTCCCTCCCAAACCTTGCAGGGTCAGCACCTGGCCGCCGACCGCAACCTCGCGATTCACGACAGCGAACTCAAGACCTTCTCGGGCGACTTCGGCTTCGACGTCGGCAGCGGCGCGCAAGAGAACTTCCGCCGCCTCGGGGGGTTGCTGCGCGACGATCACGGTTGAGCCAGCCTTGATGATGCCGGCCTTCTCGTAAGCGATCTCTTCGATCGTGTGTCCGAGAAATTGTTCGTGGTCGTGCGCGATCGCAGTGATGACGGCGACTTCGCCGTCGGCGACGTTGGTCGCATCCCACCGCCCGCCCAAACCGACTTCCAGCACGACGACGTCAACGGGCGCATCGGCGAAGATTGAGAAGGCCAACGCGGTGATGACCTCGAAGTAGGTCAGCGCATTTCCGCCTGCGTCGGCCAGTCGCGCATCGACGAGCTCGAGGTACGGGGCCAACTCCTCATACGCCTCGACAAACGTGGCCACAGGGACTGTCTCCGCGTCGATGCGTATCCGCTCCCGCATGGAATGGAGGTGTGGGCTGGTGAAGACTCCCGGGCGCAACCCGAACGTGCGCAAGAGCGACTCGGTGATTCTCGCGGTTGACGTCTTGCCATTGGTCCCGGTGACGTGGATCACGGGCGCCGCATGTTGCGGATCACCGAGCAGATCGACCAGCATCCGCATCCGGCTCAGGTCCGGCTCGATCTCGGTTTCGGGCCAACGACTTTGGAGCGCTGTTTCGACGGTGGCGAGGCGTTCGGCGTACGTCCGATCCTCCGCTGGCGTCACGGGCGCGGAGTCTACGTGCCCCCGAGGGACCCAGCCTGCGCCCGATGGCGCGTGGGCTTCCTAGGATGAACGCCCATGAGCGCCCCGTTGCGAGATGTGCCTGACAAACCCACCCTCGAAGGTCTTGAGGATCGGTGGGCTCCAGTGTGGGAGGCGAAGGGGATCTACCGCTTTGACCGCAGCAAAAATCGCGCGGAGATCTACTCCATCGATACGCCGCCACCCACGGCGAGTGGGTCGCTTCACGTCGGACACGTCTTTTCCTATACCCACACCGATTGCATTGCGCGCTACAAGCGCATGCGCGGGTTCGAGGTCTTCTATCCGATGGGGTGGGATGACAATGGACTCCCGACAGAACGACGTGTCCAGAATTACTACGGCGTGCGATGCGATTCGTCGCTGCCGTACGACCCAGATTTCGTCCCGCCAACAGAACCCAGCAAAGATCAGGTTTCGATCAGTCGCAGGAATTTCGTCGAACTTTGTCTCGCGCTGACGACCGAAGACGAAAAGACCTTCGAAGCGATGTGGCGCCAACTGGGGCTCTCGGTGGACTGGTCGCAGATGTATCAGACGATTGACGACCATTCACGCGCCACGTCGCAACGCGCCTTTCTCGCCAACCTCGCGCGCGGTGAGGCCTACCAGAGTGAGGCTCCGACGCTGTGGGACGTGACTTACCGCACGGCCGTTGCCCAAGCGGAACTCGAAGATCGGGAGCGACCCGGTGCGTATCACCGGATCGGCTTCCCTCGCGTCGATGACCCGTCGGATCGGCTCTACATCGAAACGACGCGTCCCGAATTGCTCGCGGCGTGCGTCGCACTCGTCGCCCACCCCGACGACGAGCGATACAAGGCGATGTTCGGCAGCAGTGTCCGTACGCCGATCTTCGACGTCGAAGTCCCGATACTCGCTCACACCCTGGCCGATCCCGACAAGGGTTCCGGCATCGCCATGATTTGTACCTTTGGTGACACCACCGACGTCACCTGGTGGCGTGAGTTGTCGCTACCTACGCGGCCCATCATGGGATGGGACGGCCGGATCATCGCGAAGACGCCGGACTGGATCGAGTCCTCAGCAGGGCGTGAGCAATACGCCGCAATCGCCGGCACGACTGCCTTCACGTCGAAAGAGCGAATGGTTGAGGCGCTCACCAGCGCGGGTTTTGTGGACAGGGAGCCGCGAACGATCACGCACTCGGTGAAGTTTTTCGAAAAGGGCGACAAGCCACTTGAGATTGTGACGACGCGGCAGTGGTACTTGCGCAACGGCGGCCGCGACGCTGAGCTTCGCGATCGCCTCGTCGCGCGAGGAGCCGAAATCAAATGGCATCCCGCATATATGCAGTCGCGCTACACCGCCTGGGTCGAAGGGCTCGTTGGTGACTGGTTAGTGAGTCGCCAACGTTTCTTCGGCGTACCCATTCCGGTCTGGTACGGCCTCGATGCATCTGGGCAACCAAACTACGACGAGCCCATCGCAGCGACCACGGACGCATTGCCAGTAGATCCCTCGTCGGCTACTCCCCCTGGTTTCACCGAAGCGCAACGCGGCGTCGCCGGTGGCTTCATCGGTGATCCAGACATCATGGACACCTGGGCAACGTCGTCACTCACTCCGCAAATCGTTGGCGGTTGGCAGCATGACGAAGACCTGTGGGGACGGGTCTTCCCCTTCGACCTGCGCGCGCAGGCTCACGACATCATCCGGACGTGGTTGTTCTCCACGGTCGTTCGCTCGCATCTTGAGGAAGACGCCCTGCCGTGGACACACGCCGCGATCAGCGGCTGGATCCTTGACCCGGATCGCAAGAAGATGGGCAAGTCCAGGGGAAACGCGATGACGCCGATTGGGCTGCTGGAAGAACACGGCGCCGACGCAGTGCGTTACTGGGCAGCGTCGGGTCGACCAGGAACTGATACAGCGTTCGATGTCGGCCAGATGAAGGTCGGTCGCCGACTCGCGATCAAGATCCTCAATGCGAGCAACTTCGTGTTGGGACTTGGCGCACGCGAAGGAACAGCGGCAGTTACTGAGCCCCTTGATCTCGCGATGCTCGACGCCCTTGCAACGGCGGTCGATGCGGCGACTGAGGCATTTGAGGACTACAACTACTCCCGCGCGTTGGAAGTTGCTGAGGCGTTCTTCTGGTCCTTCTGCGACGACCACGTGGAACTCGTCAAGGACCGGGCGTACGGCACGTTGGGCGACGAAGGTGCGGCGTCAGCTAAGGCCGCATTGGCCACCGCGTTGTCGGTCCAACTGCGACTCTTTGCGCCGTTTCTGCCCTACGTCACCGAAGAAGTGTGGTCGTGGTGGCAGGACGGGTCGGTGCACCGATCGCAGTGGCCAACCGCGGCGGCCGTCCGGACGCTGGGCGCGGGCGGCGATGTCGCGATCGCGACGGCCGCCAACGCCGTACTCACCGCGATCCGAAAGGCGAAGTCCGACGCGAAACTGTCCATGAAGGAGACCGCGACGAGGGTGGAAGTCCGGGGCACGCCTGAGGCTTTGGACCGAGTACGCCAAAGCGAGCCAGACCTGCGGACGGCTGGACGCGTGGGCGAATTCTCGTACCTCCCCCACGACTCCGAGCGCCTCGAAGTCACCGTTTCCCTCTAGTCCCTCCTCCACCCTCAACCCTGAGTTGATCATGGAGTTGTGCACGCTATTTCCCGGAATGCCGTGCAAAAACCCATGATCAACTTGGGTTTGGGCTGGCTCGAGTGACGGGATCGGGCCCATCGGGGCTCAAGCCAGCGTCTCTTGCGACCGATTCCTCCATGGATGAAGTGCGCCGTCCGGGCGTACCTGCCAGCAGGAGGAGTCGCTGTGGTTTCGTTGCGACGGCGCTCAGATGATGCCGAGAACACGCCCGACTCGGGGTGGTCGAACCCCGAGGAATCAGCAGGCTTCAACCTGCTTCCAGGTCAACCGCTGCCCGCTTGGGCCGTGCCGCCAGCTCCAGAACCGGAGCCGCCGCGGGCAGAACGCACTGACCCCCCGGTCGAGGTATTCCTCGTACACGCTGGTGTCCCCGCCGAAGGATTTGCCGGTGAAGTGACGTCGGCTCCCCCGCTGAGTCCACCGCCAACACCATTGTTTCTACCGCCGCAGCCGCCGCCGGGTTCTGTCGCGTTCCCTATGTCGTCGCCAATCGCGCCGGCCTATGACGCTGCGAGCATGCCTGCTCCACCCAGTGCGCCACCGGCATTTCCGGTGCTGCCCGAAATCCCCAACGACCTGTCCTCGATGCCCGGCGTCGTCTCACCAATCGCCGAACCCACAATCGAGCCGGTCGTCGAAAATCTCGTCGCGCCCCAGTCCTTCACTCCACCAAGTGCGGACACGTGGACCGAGGAGCAGTACGCCGTACCGACGGCAATCCCGGGTATGACGTTCAGCGCGGTGCCTTATTCGGCAGCGCCGCCCCAAGCCGCAGCGACTCCAGAAATGTCGTCGCGTCCCCACATCGCCGGACAGTTCGAAGAGACTGGCACAGGTTTGGCGGTGTACGCACCGCCGCAACCAGTCGCTCCCGCAGCGGGGATGTCGTCAGCAACGCTCTACGACGTGCTGCCCGACCCCGAAGCCGTCGAGAGCCACCGCCGTCACGGAACCGGCGATGCGCCGACGCGACTTTCGCTGTCGCGCAAGACAATCGCCATCACCGCAGCGGTTGTCGCATTGATCGCGATTCTGGCCTACGCCATCCCGAACTACGTACTCTCGAGCAGCGACGACTCCGCGGGCCAAGCAGTTGTCCCGACCGGTAGCGGCGCATTCCTCCCTCCGGTTTCTGCTGCGGGCATGACGCGCCTCGACGGTGCCATCCAGATCAAGTGGTCCGACGCGACCAGGGCGTCTCAGGCCAACCAGGGAATTGCCAACACGTTTGCCGCGACCTACGGAACCGGTGGACTTCCTAAAGCACAAATTTGGGGTGGCGTCCCTGCCACGGAACAACCCGTCTCCGAACTCACCAATGCCTTCAAGGGTTTCGAGCGCGCAACACGTACGACCGTTCTCGGCATCACCACAGTTGCGCCGACTGCCCGGGGCGGAGTCATGAAGTGCGGCTCAGTCGTCATGCACGCGAAGCCGTCGACGGTCTGTTTCTGGACCGATCCGTCCAGCTTCGGCGGTGTCTTCGTTATCGGCACCACTCCGAGTCAGCGCGCGACTGCGATGACGCTGCGCGCGACCGTCGAAGCAACCTGATCGCCGTACCGCCCATCGCCCACAAGCGCGAAGGCCCTGCTCCCCTGGGGGGTGCAGGGCCTTCGCCCGTGTCGAGGTGTTTGGCGCGTTCAGGCGGACTTTTCCCCGCGCTCTCGTCGAGGCTTAGGCGTCTCGCGTGGAACTAACGTTGGATTGACATTGGAGAGCACCACTTCAGCGCTGACGACAACGCGCGCGACGTCCTTGCGGCTCGGAACGTCGTACATCACGTTGAGGAGTACTTCCTCCATGATCGCGCGCAGCCCACGGGCACCGGTACCGCGCAAGATCGCCTGATCAGCAACAGCCTCAAGTGAGTCCGCGCTGAATTCGAGTTCGACGCCATCCAATTCGAAGAGCCGTTCGTACTGGCGTACGAGCGCGTTACGCGGCTCGGTCAACACCTTGACCAGCGCTTCACGATCCAACGCGCTCACGCTGGTGAAGACGGGGAGCCTCCCGATGAATTCTGGGATCATGCCGAAACGCAGCATGTCCTCAGGCATCACGCGGCTGAAGATGTCGTCAGGGTTTACGTCATCTATCTCCTCGATCGATGCGGTGAAACCGAGCGCCTTCTTGCCCACCCGTTGCTCAATGATTTTGTCGAGTCCCGCAAAAGCGCCGCCGACGATGAAGAGGACATTCGTGGTGTCGATCTGAATGAATTCTTGGTGTGGGTGCTTGCGACCGCCCTGCGGTGGTACGGATGCAGTGGTGCCTTCGAGAATCTTCAGTAGCGCCTGTTGCACACCCTCACCGGATACGTCACGGGTGATGGAAGGATTTTCACTCTTACGCGCGACCTTGTCGATTTCGTCGATGTAGATGATCCCGGTCTCAGCTTTTTTCACGTCGTAGTCAGCGGCCTGGATCAACTTGAGCAGTATGTTTTCGACGTCTTCGCCGACATATCCAGCCTCAGTGAGAGCGGTGGCGTCGGCGATGGCAAAGGGGACATTCAGCATCCGCGCGAGGGTTTGCGCGAGCAACGTCTTACCGGAACCCGTCGGGCCAAGCAGCAGGATGTTTGACTTCGCCAACTCAACGCGGTCTTCGCGCGTTCGCTCACTGCCGCCGGCCTGCACTCGCTTGTAATGGTTGTAGACAGCAACGCTCAATGACTTCTTGGCGGTTTCCTGACCGATGACGTAGTTGTCGAGGAATTCATAAATCTCGCGTGGCTTGGGGAGTTCATCCCACTGCAGGTCCGAGGATTCTGAAAGTTCTTCCTCGATGATTTCGTTGCACAGGTCGATGCATTCGTCGCAGATGTAGACACCGGGTCCAGCGATGAGCTTCTTGACCTGCTTTTGGCTCTTGCCACAGAACGAGCACTTCAGCAGATCGCTGCCGTCACCGACTCGCGCCACGGTGCTCGTCCTTTCTTTGGTTCGCCCGCAACCGTACGCCGCAAGTCGTTGCGCCGACGGTACCCCGCCAACGCCGCTATGACGTGGGATTAACCCCCGCGCGAGTCGGCGTTACGCCGAAGGCGTACATAGGTCTCGCGCCGAAGGCGTACATAGGGCTCGCGCCGAAGGCGCACATGACCAAGGTGCCGAAGGCGTACAGAGAGCGTTCGACTGACTACGGGGTAGGGATGGGCGGTGCGCCTCCACTCTTACGCGAGGCGATAACCCGATCCACAATTCCGTATTCAGCAGCCGATTCGGCGGTCAGGATCTTGTCGCGTTCGATGTCGCGCTGAATTTCCTCAACCGGCTTGCCGGTGTGGTGGCTCAAGATGCCTTCCATCTCGGTACGCATCCGCAAGATCTCGTTGGCTTGGATCTCGATGTCGGTACCCTGTCCACCACCCTCGGTGTACGGCTGATGAATCAAGATCCGCGCGTGGGGAAGGGCGAAGCGTTTGCCCGGCGCACCGGCGGCGAGCAATACAGCGGCAGCGGACGCCGCCTGTCCGAGACAGATCGTGGAGATCTGCGGTTTGATGAATTGCATCGTGTCGTAGATCGCGGTCATCGCGGTGTAGGAGCCACCAGGTGAGTTGATGTAGATGCTGATGTCGCGGTCAGGGTCGAGCGACTCCAACACCAACAACTGCGCCATTACGTCGTCCGCGGATGCGTCGTCGATCTGCACTCCGAGGAAGACGATGCGCTCTTCGAACAATTTCGCATAGGGGTTGTACTCACGAATCCCTTGTGGGGTTCGTTCGATGTACGTCGGCAAGATGTAGCGAGCCTGCGGTCCGGGAGTCGTGATCCCCGACGGCAACCAGGTGTTCAACACGTTGTGTCCTCTTCTCGTTGCCGTCGTCAGGCCATGCCGCCGTCGCCGGCCACATCGGACGCAGAGCGCACAACGTGATCGACGATGCCGTACTCGCGGGCTTCTTCAGCCGAGAACCATTTCTCCCATTCGGAGTCTTCAACGATGGTCTCGACCGGCTGTCCGGTATGACTCGCGATCAGCTCTGCCAGCTGACGCTTCAACAGCAGCATCTGCTCGGCTTGCTTTTGCACCAGGGACGCGGCGCCCCCAATGCCACCGAGCGGTTGGTGCATCATCACGCGAACGTGTGGCAGTGCGTAGCGCTTGCCCGGTGCGCCGGCGGTGAGCAGGAACTGACCCATCGAGGCACACATGCCGACGCCCACGGTGACGACGTCATTGGAGATGAACTGCATCGTGTCGTAAATCGCCATGCCAGCGGACACTGATCCGCCCGGGGAGTTCACGTAGAGGTAGATGTCCTTCTCGCCGTCATCGGCCGACAGCAACAGGAGCTCTCCCATCAAGCGGTTGGCCATGTCGTCTCGTACTTCGCCCTTGAGCACGAGGATTCGCTCGGAGCGGAGGCGTTGGTAGACGTCGTCTTCGTACGCCGTCGTTGCGGGCGCTGCGGCGCTGATCGGCGCCAGCATTGACTCAGTGGTGCCAGGTATGACGATGCGGCTCACGCTAGGTCCCTCTCACGACGTTTCGACAAGCTTTCAAACTCGCGTTGTGGACCATAACCAACGAGCGGTGCGGATACTTCCGCAACGCGGTCATGTTCGCTGACGGCTTGACTCATCGGCACCGCGCTCACCTGACCAGCCCTGACGAGGGCGGCTCGAGCCACGGCTACTAGACCGGGACTCGTAGACCGGGCCACTCAGGCCGGAACTAGACCTCGGTGCCCACGTCGTCGTCGTCGTCCTCGTCTATGTGCCCGGAGAGCTCTTCGGAATCGTCGAGTTCATCGGGGAGGGCGTTATCTCCGAAGACCGACTCGCGGACGCCCATCTGAGGATCGAGCGAGGACAAGTTGATGACGGTCCCCGCCGCATCGGTCACCTTGGCGTTCTCGAGAACCAGGGCCAACGCCTTCGCGCGGCGTACCTCAGCGACCGCCGAGGGCAACTGTCCGGCCTGCATCAACTCGTTGATGAACTCATCGGGCGAAACGCCGTAGCGAGGCGCTTCCTGAACTAGCCAGGTCGTCATCTCTTCGTTGCTCACCGCAAGCTGTTCGGTGTCGGCGATCTTGTCCAAGATGAACTGACTCACCAAACCCTTGCGGGTGGTCTCCAAGAACTCTTCGCGATGCGCGTCATCACCGTGACCGTCGCCAAAGTGCTGTTCAACCTGCTGCTCGACAACCTTCTCGGGCACGGGCACGTCGGCAACTTCGATGAGTTTGGCATGAACTTTTTCGCGCGCTTCGTAGCCCTGCTCCATCGTGCGTACTCGCTCGAGTCGCGTCCGCAGGTCGGCACGAAGTTCATCGATGCTGTCAAACTCGCTGGCCATCTGCGCGAAGTCATCATCGGCTTGCGGCAGGTCGCGGCGGCGTACGGATACAACGGTGACCAAGACGTCGATCACCTTGTCCGCCCACTCCCCCACCTCGGGGGTGAAATCGAAGTTGCGTGTGTCCCCTGCGGAGGCGCCAACCACGGCCTCATCGAAGCCCGGAATCAAGTTGTCGGTGCCCAGTTCGTAGGACAGAGCAGTGGCCTGGAGATCCTCGACATCTGCACCTTCGTGAGTGCCAGCGATATCGACGAGCAAAACATCGCCGATGATGGAGGCGCGATCCTCAACGACCAGGGTGCCAAAGCGAGCGCGCAACGCGTCAAGTTGCTCGTCAACGTCGGAGTCGCTTACCGCGTTCGCGTCGACCTGGACCTCGAGACCGTTGTAGTCAGGAAGATCGAATTCGGGCCGTACATCAACCTCGGCCGTGAACGTCAAGTCCTGACCGTCCTCGAACTGGCTGATGTCCAGGTCGGGCTGACCGAGGACGACGATCGCCTGCTCGCGTACGGCGTCTTCGTAGGCCCGCCCTAGCGCCTCGTTGAGGGCCTCGTCGAGCACGGCCGCACGTCCCACGCGCTGATCGATGATGCGCTGGGGCACCTTGCCTTTGCGAAACCCGGGGATGCTGACCTGGGTCGCGATGCGCTTGTACGCCGCATCCAGGCTCGGCTTCAGGTCGTCGAACGGCACCTCAACGGTGAGTTTGACTCGCGTGGGTGACAACGTCTCGACAGCGCTCTTCACGGTCGTACTTCTCCTCGGGATAAGAACAAACGAAACTTGTCTGTCGGGAGTCGGGGCGGGGAGAGTCGAACTCCCGATCTCCTGCTCCCAAAGCAGGCGCGCTAGCCACTACGCTACGCCCCGCGGCGCGGGCGGTATCCTACGTGACGCTTCGAGGCCGATTTCCCACGCGCGAGATCAGTCCGAGCACGCGGGTGTAGCTCAATGGTAGAGCCCCAGCCTTCCAAGCTGGCCATGCCGGTTCGATCCCGGTCACCCGCTCCAAGCAAGACGTGCCCTCGGACGGGAATCCGTTGCGGCACAATGTATTTCGACGGATCCAGCGATTACGCAAATGTCGACAAAAGTGGGTGGACAGCCCCAGCTCTAGAAGCTGGTGATGTCTGGCTGGCGATGCCGTCTCTCGTGTCTTCGAGCTGGCACCGATCCAGTCCCCGACACGACCTGGCGAGGCGGTCCGCACTGGCGATTCCTGTGGCGGCACAGGGCGTACACCGTGCCGACCACGGCCATGAAGATCCCCGCCCGAGGGAGGCCCTCGCCGACTCCCCCTCGCGGAAATGAGAGCGGGGCACAGGTCGGTTGGCCGGATCAGCGTCGACCGCACCCGACCGGTCTCCCACGGCGCTCCCACGAAATCCGGGCGACTCGGTGCAGGCGAGGCGCGAAGCGCGACCGGGGTACCGCCCGGGACGGCCACGCCGCAGGTGCTGAGGGGGCCCGCGAAAGGCACCTCCACTATCGAAGCAAATCAGCTGACCACCCGCCGCTCAA
>JBBRTC010000059.1:0-13284 GCA_038244765.1 Candidatus Nanopelagicales bacterium
AGGGTTAGTGTACCCACCACCCCACCGCCTTGTGTTCTTTTTTTGGTAACTAGGCCGGGCGTGTGTCACAAAAACCTCACGACTCGGCGGTTAGGGGAGTTCGTAGCCGGGAACCCAGGTCGCGAACTCATCCCGAAACGGCACCGTGGCCCCCAGTTGGCACAGTACGGCGATGCCACCAAGCCAGACCCGGTGGATGAGCAAGTACGACGGCGGCAGGTTGATCTTCATCCCGGTGGTGAAATCGGCGCTGCGTGGATCGTTGATGCGGGCGAATTGGCCGCGCATCCATGCGCGATCAAACGTGAACGTGGGCGTGCGAGCCGGTTCAATGAATGGGTCGAGGTAGCCCAGCAACACTGACGCATCGAGATCTATGTTCTTCTTCACGAAGCCCTCGGTCCGCAATCCTTCGAGCACCTCGGCGGCGTCGCCGCGCATGGCAATCGTCAACAAACGACCCATTGCCGGGGGCAAACCGTCGGGAAGCCTTGCGACGAGGCCGAAATCAAGAATCCCCAGTTTCCCATCCGGCGTGATGCGGTAGTTGCCCGGATGAGGATCGGCGTGCAGCAATCCCGCCCGGGCCGGCCCGGAAAGTAGGAAACGCACATAGAGCGTTCCGTATTTGTCGCGCTCCTCCTCAGTCCCGTCGGTGATCACGACCGCAAGGGATCGACCGTCTTGCCATTCGCTGACGATCACCTGCGGCGCTGCGGCGAGTACGTGCGGAATGGCGAAGTCGGGGTCGCCCTCGTACGCCGCAGCGAACACCCGTTGTGCGTCGGCCTCGCGCAAGTAGTCGAGTTCCTCAGCGATCCGGTCCTTGAGTTCGGCTAGCAGGGGTTTGATATCGAGGCCGGGAATCCACGAGGCAAACATCCGTCCGGCTCGACTGATCTGATTGAGGTCCGAGATGAGGGCCTTGCCTGCACCCGGGTACTGGATCTTGACGGCGACGTCGCGGCCGTCGCGCCACACCGCCCGATGTACCTGCCCGATCGAAGCGGCAGCAGCCGGCGAATCATCGAAGGACGTGAAACGCCGCCGCCAGTTAGTGCCGAGACTCTCGGCGAGAACCGCGTGGACCGTCGATGCTGGCATCGGCGGCGCCGAGTCCTGCAACTTGGTCAATGTGGCGCGGTACGGCGCGGCCCACTCTTCGGGGAGGGCCGCTTCGAAAATGCTCATGGCCTGGCCGAACTTCATGGCCCCGCCCTTGAGTTCGCCGAGGGTTTTGAAAACCTGCTCGGCCGTACGCACCTGAATCTCGGCGGCAACGAGCTCGGCTGGCTTGCCTCCGATGCGCTTCCCGACGCCGAACGCCGTACGCCCGGCAAAGCCGATCGGCAACGCGGCTAGTTTCGCGCTGCGGGTAAGGGCTCGCTTGGGTAGGTCACTCACTTGCCTATTGTGACTGTTCGTCCACCGGCAGGCGATTTGAAGGTACCCAGAGGCAACCGCAGTCCCGGTGGCGTGCGGTTGGGACTCGAGTGAGACCCGGGCCTGGGAGGCGCACGAGTAACACCGCATCCCAGGTCGCGAGGCTCGTGGTCGCGAAACCATCGAGATATTCCAACACTTGTTGGGCGGCAATTGCGGCCGCAGCGCTAGCGAGCACGGAGTTCACCCACGGCCCCGCCGTTCGCAATGTCTTCCCCGGATGTGACATGGCGGCGATGACTTGTGACCACGCGGGATCACGATCCACGCGACGCAGCTCCACGCATCGGGCGCACGCCGACGCGTAGGGGATCACGAGAGGCCCGATCGTGGCGGCTGGACCAGCGATGGCGGTTCCGAGGTGCGCTTGCCCAGCGGACATGAGTTCGTCAGACCACGACGGATTGGTGACGGGGAAATCACCCAGCCCGTCGAGCGCTTGGACGACCATGTCCGGTTGACGAGCCGACGCAATCCGGTCGGCCCGAGTACGTCGACGCTTTGGTTTTCGAGCTGCGTCTTCGGACTTTCCCGGAGTGAGAAATCTGGTTGCGGCATAGGCGATTGACTCGATGCGACTGAGCCCCAGCTGATCGCGTGCCGGGCCCGACGGGGTGAGGTCGTACGCCGTCGTCAGCAACGAGGAGTGGTCACCCACTTCTCGTACCAACACTGAGCCAACACCGGAGGCCAGCAGATGCATCGTGATCGCCGTACCGAGTCGTCCCGCGCCGCGCACCTCAACGCGAGCCACTTCGCGACGCCGAAGTAGCTCAAGCGGTGCAGGTGCACCCGCCGCGAGTGAACTGGCCAGAAGGTCAGGTGCGAGTCGGAGGCGCTCATCGTCGGTCAGGCGGGCGAGGAGTTCGTCGTCACCGCCCCCGTGGGTCAGCGCCCCACTGGTCTCTAGGGCCGCGAAGACCCTCAGGACGTCTACTTCGTCGAGGCCGACTGCATGTGCGTGTGCGACGACGTCGTCAAGCGTTCGGCTTCCGTCGAGTTGCGCGACTACCTCGCCGATTCGCTCGTCGTTTCCCTCGATGATCACCGCGCGGGCAGGATTGACGCCTACTTGGATGGCGCGACCACTTCGCCAGAAGACGGGAATGCCGGCGCGAATTTGAGGTCGGTCAGAGCGAGGGCCCGCTGCGCCCGGTGCGTGGTTGGTGGGTGACATATACGCACCCTGGCGGCCTACGCCCTGTGGATGCTTCTCGCGCTCCCCAGGCGGTTCGTGCTACCAGGCCCCGCGGCGTCGACGCCGACGTCGTGCCAGACGACAACGGCGCTCGGTCTGCCGGAGCAGCGAGCGCCGTTGTGGCGTAGGTGGTGATGCGGTGACGTGCGCGGAGCGTTGGATCGCGTGCGATGTGCCGCGTGCGATCAGTTTCCCGAGAGCAGCGAGGTGTCAGGAAGCCTTGCCGAGGATGCGGTTGACCTTGGTTCCGCAGACGGGGCAGATGCCCTTGGCCATGCGGCGGCCGTTCTTCTCCTCGATGTGGCCGGTGAACTCGCGCTTCTCTTTGCATTTCACGCAGTACGCCTCACCGGTGTACTCGTCGGCCATCGCATCCTCCTGGATCGTTCGGCCTCGTCGGGGGATGATCCCCTCGGTCGGGCACTGGTGACCACTCTGCGTGGTCGGGTCGGGTTTGACCCTACGCCGTACGCACGTCTGAGCCACGCGTGGCGCGCGCGTGTCCCGTGTGAAACCGATAAATAGTGTTTGCTGCCGAGAATGTGCAAATTGTCCGATCCAGTGGGACGGATGTGACATTCTTGGCAGAAATGGGCGGGGGAACTGGGCCGATTGGCCGGACTGGAATGCCTGGGGCCGATTGGCCGGGGCAGGGATGACCTGGAGTGGAATGGCCGGCGCCGGAATGGCCGAAGCCCCCGGGTCGCGCAGCCTCCGTTCGCCTTCCCCTTGCGAACGGAGGCCCGTTATCCCGAGGGCCTCGTCGAGAAGGGAACCTAAGAGCGTGCCCCCCCGGCGTCAATGCCGCAGTCACTCGCGCTGTGGACAAAGCTGGGGATGACTTGGGGACATCCGGGCGAATTGCTGTGGACGCTCGGGGGACAACCTGGGGATGGCGCCGTGGGGCTCGACCAGAAATGGCGTTGACCTGCGGGTACGTCGTGCACGGGCTGTGGATTGAAAATTGTTGGGAAAAAGTTTGGAACGGCGTCCCATGATCGGTGAGTGTGACGCCATAGCGGCGTTCGGGTCGTGTGAGTCGTGTGAGTCGTGAGTCTGGCTGTGGGCGATGGTGGTTAGCGTTGACCCATGAGTCCCCGCGAGTTTGCGCCAGCGTCGCAGGCGAATGTCGAAATCCGACGCAGTGCTCGGCGGCGGCGCACGGTCACGGCGTACCGAGAGGACGGCCGCACGATCGTGTTAGTGCCGGCGAGAATGTCGCAGGTTGAGGTCAACCAATACGTCGAGGAGCTCGTCGCGCGAATTGATCGAAGCGAGCGTCGGGCCAAACGTGGTGATTCCGAACTGATGGCTCGAGCTCAGCATTTGTCGAAGCGATACCTCAACAGTGCCGCCCAACCAACGTCGGTTCGCTGGGTAAGTAATCAACGCAAGCGTTGGGGCTCAGCTACTCCCATCGATGGCACGATCCGTTTGTCGGAGCGATTGGCGACGATGCCGGCGTACGTCGTCGATGCAGTCCTGTTGCACGAACTTGCACATCTCGTCGTCGCTGGCCACGGACCTGATTTCCATGCGCTGCTCGTTGGCTACCCAGAAGTGGCCAAGGCGCATGCGTTCTTGGCCGGTGTCAGTCATGCCGATCAGTACGGCCGCGACGAGACTGCGATGGACTCCGACGCACACTTGGAGCAGACCGGTTGCGACTCCGCTGTGAAGGAGGCGGTCGACGAACCACCGATTGACCTTGTCCTGTTTGACTAGCTCGTCGGATTGAATGGGCGCCGTACGGCGCGACGTGCCGACTCGACCAGTGACCGGGTCGAGTCGTCGCAATCGGCGGGCAAGTCGTCCCACTGAAACCAACGAAGGTCGAGCGACTCCGCGCTGATCTGCGGCGTCGCTTCGTCGGGGGCGATGGCGACAAACTGCACATCAAGATGATCGAGTACGACGTCCGGGCGGCAGGTGATCGTGTGCCGGTCGAGGGCAACCGGGGTGTCCGAGATCTTCAAGTTGTGGATTCCACTTTCTTCGCGTGCTTCACGAAGTGCAGCCAGCCGAATCGATGAGTCATCGGCTTCGCAATGCCCACCGGTCTGCAACCATCGGCCGACTTTGGGGTGCAGGGTCAAAAGCACAGCGCTCGCGGTCGGATTGACAATCAGTGCGCTCGCGGTCAGATGACCTGCGCGGCAATCACGCGATGCCGCGTCGGGGTGGGTCGAAACGAAAGCCAAGAAATCGTCGCGACGTCCCGACGTCGCGCCTTGAGCGGGCCACGCGGTGAGAACGTCGATCGCGTCCCCACGCAGTCGAGCAAACGGCCCTGCAAGCGCAGCCGCTGCAGAATCAGTGGGCACAGACTCAGTCGGCATCCGGCTCATTTTTGTCCGTGTCGGGATCTTCTGAAGGTATCGGGGCTGGAGAGTCGTTGAGCGTAGACAAATCGAGCGGCGCGGACCTCTCGACATAGGCCGCGGGATCGTCGAGATCGTCGGCGGAGGGAAGTAGATCGGGGTGTTCCCACACTCCGTCGCGGCGCTCGGCACCGCCGGCCGCTTCGAGCGAGTTGAAAAGCGCGGATGCTTCGCGCAGGCCACGGGGTCGCAACTCCATTCCCACCAACTCAGCGAAGGTCTTCTCCGCTGGCCCACCGGCCGCACGTCGGCGTCGCAGACTTTCTCGCAAGGCGTCAGCCGATGGCAGCCGATCCCGCGCGGCTGCGTGTACGACGTGATCCACCCAACCCTCGACCAAGGCAAGCAGTGTTTCAAGGCGATGTAGGGCGGCTGTTTGCTGGGGACTGTCCTCAGGTTCGAACACACCGGACGCCAGCGCCTGCGAAATTGACTCTGGATTGGAAGGATCCAGCCCACCGGCTGCCTCTTGAATACGCGACATGTCGATGTGAATTCCGTTGGCGTACTCCTCGATCGCTCCGTTGAGCCGGGCGCGCAACCACGGGACGTGTGCAAAGAGCCGTTGATGTGCGCATTCACGCATCGCGAGATAGACACGCACCTGATCTAAAGGAACGCCGATCCCCGACCCAAATGTCTGTATGTTTGCAGGCAAAAGGGCGGGTCGGCCGTCACTGGTTAGTGGTACTCCGATGTCGCAAGCGCCGAATACGTCGCCGGAGAGTTCGGCCAAGCCTTGACCGAGTTGCATGCCGAACATGGTCGCGCCCATCTGCCGTGCCATGCCCATCATCGGTGCGAGCATCGACGACAAATCCGCGGGCATCGAATCGCGAATCTCCGGAGGGAGTTGAGCAAGCAGCGCGTTCGCGTCCCCTCCCGAGAGATCCCCCTGTGGCAGCGACGAAGACATCGCGCCCTGCACGTGTGCAGCTATCGGGCCGACGAGTTGTTGCCAGGCCGGCAAGGTCGCCTCGATCCAGGCACTTCGACTCCACACATGAATCTGGCCCGCTCCTGCGGGAAGTGTCGTTGCACTGTCGAGCCACACCTCGGCGAGGCGTACCGCTTCGTCGAGCACTCGTTCGTCGGTCGATGAAGGGCTCGGATCGCCAACTTCGGCGACAGCCTTGCGAGCCGTGTCACGTGCCAGTTCCCAATGCACCGGGCCGTCGCCGCTGTGTTGCATCATGCGCCCGACGTTTTCCAGCATCGATCCAAACTGACTCATGTCAAAGCCACTCGCGCCGGAATCGCCACCTGGGCGATCGGAATCGTCAGCGGAGAAGCCAAATGGCGGCCGATCACTCATTGCTACTCACCATTTCTTCGATGACGCCGGCGCTCTGGTACGGCAGACTGTCGCGCGTGATGTGGGGGACTGTGAAGTCGAGGACATTGAGCAACGACCACGCAACTACAACGCCGCGCGGGTCGTGCCGAATTCCCATGTCCAGCACCGTAGTCGCGAGTCGACGATCATGACGAAGTCCGCGAAGGCTTCAGAGAGTTCTCCCGTGTCGACTTCTCCTAAAGCGAACAACCAGACGACTATGCGGGCTGACTCGCCGAGTCCGAGGCAGGTTGTCGCCGTGACCGGCGCCGCGAGCCCACTCGGCGAAAAGGTCATCCAAAGACTCGTCGGACTCGCGGCGGTTGCCAAGGTGATCGCCATCGATTCGGCACGTGGAGGTGCCGGGGAGTCGCCAGCCGCCGTCGACCAGGCAGCCAGGGAGTCGTCGGATCACGACGGCCCAGCGGCGCCGGTCGTGTGGCGTGTCGCTGATATCCGTGACCCGGCACTTGTCCGTCGGCTGAGTCACGTCGACGTTGTCGTGCACTCTGCTGTTGACTTCAACGTCGACACCGACGCCGTCGCTAGAACCGAGACCCTGGTCGGCGCCACACGCACCGTAGTTACGGCAGCGGCAGCGGCCGGCGTACGACGTCTGGTGCTGATCACATCTGCGATGGTCTACGGGGCAAGTGTTGACAATCCACTGGCGATCGACGAAGACGCCCCCCTCGGCGCGATCCCGGAAGGACTCCTCGCAGATTTGCTTGAAGTCGAACGCATCGCCCAAATATCGCGAGCTGCTCACCCTGGTCTGTCCATCACCGTAGTACGACCGGCCGCGCTTGTCGGACCTGGAATCGACACCATGGTCACTCGCCACTTTGCTGCGCCGCGGTTGTTGACGATCCGTGATGCGGCACCTCGTTGGCAGTTCTGTCATGTCGATGACCTTGCTTCGGCGATATGTCGGGTCGTGACCATGCCCATCTCGATCGACGTGCGTACCGAATCCGGCGAACGCTCCGAGACACCTGCGCCACACGCGAAGAGTTCACGCAGGCAACGGTCAGTGAAGCCATCGGGGTTCCCGCAGGTTGTCAACGTCGGATGTGACGGCTGGCTCGAGCAAGGTGAAGTCGAAACGCTCACGGACTTGCGCCGGATCGAACTGCCGACGGGCTTGGTGTTTGCCGCCGCCGCGCGACTACACCGCGCGGGCGTCACGCCGGCACCGGCCAGCGAACTCACCTATCTATTGCACCCTTGGGTCGTCTCGGCGACGTGGCTGCGCGAGGTCGGGTGGGCGCCGGCGTACGACAACGCAAGCGTCTTGAGCGAGTTGCTGGAAATGCAACGCGGTGAACATGCCGTGGTTGGTCGGCGATTTGGTCGCCGCGATGCGACCGTCGCGGGGGCATCGGCTGCTGGTGCCACGGTCGCCCTGATCGGCGCTGCGGCCATCGTGCGGCGCGCGCGGCGTACTCGAGGCTTCTAGGGTCACCTAGTCTTGCGCGAGCGCCCCACTTCACCGGTGAAGTAGGGCAGTCAGACTCGCTAATTTCACCGGTCAGGGAAGGGGCTCTCCGTGTCAGCGTTGGCCTGGTGGCTCATCCCGCTAGGTGCGACATTCGGCGCGCTCATGTGGGTGGGCTGGCGCAGTCGGACTCGACCGCCCGCTGACGTCCACCACGCCATGGCCGAGCGGGAGCGCTTCCGCGAAGCCATGGAACGGGTCTCTCCGACGCCGCCAGGAACTTCGTTGCCGTCCCCGGACGTCGAGTCAGAGTCATCTCATCGCCCGCAACTCGACCAGACCGAGGACAACGCGTGAAGCGACGAACTGCCACGGTGGTTACCGCGGCCGTACTTCTCGTAGTTTTCACCGCCGTGGCTACGTTGCTCCCGGTGCCGTACGTGTCGTTGTCGCCGGGGCCGGTCTTCAACACCATCGGGTCGTACGACGGTAAGGCGTTGATCACGATCACGGGCACCAAGACGTACCCCGTCGACGGAACACTGGACATGACGACCGTGTCCGAGCGGGGTGGCCCCTTCGGCGGCATGAGTTTGGTGACGGCCGTGCGCGGATGGCTAAACCCCGACGTCGCCGTCGTGCCTCGCGAAGTTCTCTATCCGGATCAAAAGAATCCCGACGAGGTCCAGCAAGAAAATGCGGCCGCCTTTAGTACGTCGCAGTCCGATGCGATCGCGGCGTCGTTGGGCTATTTGAAGATCCCGGTGACGACTGAGGTCCTCGTTGGTGATGTGGCGACGGGTAGTCCCGCGGATGGCAGGTTGGACATCGGGGATGTGATCGTCAGCATTGACGGCAAAGTCGTGAAGAAGGCCGACGATGTTTTCAGCGCGATCGGAAGTCAACCGGTCGGCTCGCAAGTGACGTTCATCGTGGTACGAAACAGCAAGCGCACAACAGTTCAGGTGACGACGGCGGCGTCCAAAACAAATGCCTCCAAGTCGTACGTGGGGATCACGCCTCAAGCGTCCTACGTAGGTCCGTTCGACATCACATTCGGCCTCGAAGATGTCGGTGGACCGAGTGCCGGCACGATGTTTGCGTTGGGAATCATCGACAAATTGACCCCGGGTCAGCTCAACAACGGGCGAAGCGTCGCCGGAACCGGCACGATCGATCCGGACGGCAAGGTCGGCCCGATCGGCGGTATCGCGCAGAAGATGGTGGCGGCGCGTGATGCGGGGGCGTCGCTCTTTTTGGCACCAGCCGAGAACTGCAACGATGTTGTCGGCCACATTCCTGACGGACTGACCGTGGTGAAGATCGACACTCTCGCGGGCGCCGCCAACGCCGTCGATCGGTGGTCGCACGCGGCTTCCGGCGTACAGGTCGCGCTTCCCAAGTGTTAGTCGGTCAGGGTCGCGGCGACGGCTTCGGCGAGACTAGGTACGAGGTCGGCGGCAACCACAACGGCATCGTCGCGGTCTTGGGCGCGCAACCGAAGCGCGCACAACTGTCCGCCTTCACGCAGCGCGGCCACAGCCATCCGTACGTCTTGACGGTGCGGATGATGCGCGGCCGCCGCCACGATCTCGGACTCGGTGTCAGCGTTGGGCAAGCCAGCCTCGGCGCTCGGGGGAAGCACGAGGCGTTCCAGGACGAGCGCCGCCCCTGCTACTCCGTCGGGCCACACGATCGCGGCGAGGGCTTCGTCCAGGGGGCGGCTCGGGTCCAGGGACTCCTGTTCGATCGGCGTCCAGCGAGACGATTGCGGATCCAGGCCCATCGCCCCGGCGAGTTCGGGTTCCAGTACAACGAGCTCGTCGGTAGGTGCAAGGGCAAACAACCGTGGTGGTTGGTCCCAACCGGCTTCGGCCACGTGCCGTTCGATTTCGCGAAGCACCGATTCAAGGGTGGATGTCACGAGGCAGAAGTCTGCCCGGTCAGTCCCCAACCGGCTACACCCGCCACCGCAGTTCGATCGACACGACCAAGCCGACGTAAGGTGCCGAAATGAGCTTCGCAATGCCCACCCGTGGTGGGGCCACTCCGGGACCGCGTACATCGAGTGGTCGAGGCAAGGTGCTGATCCCGACCCTCATTGTGCTGGCGGTGCTCATTGGCGGCTTCGTCCTCTTCGCGGGCTTCTGGACGGACTGGCTGTGGTTCAAGTCCGTCGATGAGGGCTCTGTCTTCACCACGCTGCTGTGGACGCGAGCGGGCTTGCTCCTTGGTTTCGGCGCAATCATGGGTTTGTTTGTGGGTGGCAACGTGTGGATCGCCCACCGGATCCGCCCGGAATTGCGCGGACTCAGCCCCGAGCAGGCGAGCCTGGAGAAGTACCGAATCGGCATTGAACCCTTCCGACGCCTGCTCTTCATCGGCATCCCGACCGCGCTCGGGCTCTTCGCCGGATTGAGTGCCGCGCAAGAGTGGAAGACGTGGCTGCTGTGGCGCAACGCTCAACCGTTCGGTGTCACCGATCCGCAGTTCGGCAAAGACATTTCGTACTTCACCTTCATCTATCCGTTCCAGCGATTCGTTCTCGGCTTCCTGTTCGCTGCGGTAGTCCTCGCGTTCATTGCCAGTGCGGTCGTGCACTACTTGTATGGCGGCATCAAGTTGCAGTCACCAGGTGAACGAGCCACCCCCGCAGCGCAGGCGCATCTGTCGGTCCTCATTGGCGTTTTCTGCCTGCTGAAGGCCGCCGCGTACTGGCTGGATCGCTACGGCCTCGCAACGTCTGATGATGGCTTGCTCGTCGGACTGAAATACAAGGACGTCAACGCGGTCTTGCCCGCGAAAAACATCCTTACCGTGATCGCTTTGATCTGTGCAGTCCTGTTTTTCGCGAACGCGTTTCGTCGTACGTGGGAACTGCCCATCATCAGTCTGGCGTTGCTCGTGCTGTCCTCGCTGTTGATCGGTTTCATCTACCCGTCAATCGTCCAAGCGACCCAGGTCAGTCCCAGCGAACTGGTCAAAGAATCGCCGTACATCCAGAACAATATCGACGCGACGCGCGCTGCCTATGGCCTGGACAAAGCGAAAGTGGCGGAGTACGCCGCCACAACGACTCCCAAGGCGAACACGACGGTGACTGACGCTGGCACGTTGGCCGCGATTCGTTTGCTTGACCCGGCGCTGGTGTCGCCGACCTACCGACAGCTGCAGCAGATCCGAGGCTTCTACTCGTTCCCCGACAGCCTCGATATTGATCGTTACAGCATCAACGACAAACCGCGTGGATCCGTTGTAGCAGTGCGAGAACTCGACTTGACCGGCGTGCCGGAACGCAACTGGGCCAACGATCACATCGTCTACACGCATGGCTTTGGTTTCGTCTCGGCGTTTGACAACACAACCCAAAGCGACGGCTCGCCGTCGTTCTTCGAAAGCGACATTCCACCGACCGGTGCTCTGAATATTTCGCAACCGCGGGTGTACTTCGGCGAAGAGTCCTCGACGTACTCGATAGTCGGCGCCCCCGAAGGGGCGACGCCGCGCGAGTTGGACTTCCCGGACGACAAGAGTCCGAACGGTCAGACCAACAACACCTACTCCGGCAAGGGTGGAGTAGGTGTCGGGTCACTATTCGATCGGTTGCTTTTCGCGGTCAAATACCAGGAACCAAACATCATTCTGTCTGATCTGATCAATTCGGAATCGAAGATTCTCTACGTGCGCGAGCCGCGCGAGCGGGTTGCAAAGGTAGCGCCGTGGTTGACCATCGATGGCGATCCGTACCCGGCGGTAGTCGATGGTCGCGTCGTCTGGATTCTCGACGGCTACACGACCAGCGACGGATACCCATACGCAGACAAGACCACCTTGGACAACGCAACGTCAGATTCGCTGACGCAGCGATCGAGCAGCGTGCAATCGCAGGGCCGTACCGAGGTCAACTACATGCGCAACTCGGTGAAGGCAACCGTCGACGCGTACGACGGCACCGTCTCGCTCTTCGAATGGGACACTGCCGACCCGGTACTCAAGACGTGGGAAGGCGCATTCCCCGGTTTGGTGAAGCCTCGAGCGGACATCCCGGCGTCTCTGATCCCGCACCTGCGCTACCCCGAGGACATCTTCAAGGTGCAGCGGGCCGTGTTGTCGCGCTACCACGTGACTGACCCATCGAGTTTTTACTCGGGTCAGGACTTCTGGACCGTGCCGATCGATCCGACCCAAGATCCAAAGACTCAAACCCAACCGCCGTACTACTTGACGTTGAAGATGCCCGGTCAGAAGGCGCCAACCTTTTCGCTGACAACAACGTTTGCCCCGAATAAGCGCCAAACTCTCGCTGCTTTCGTGGCGGTCAATTCAGACCCTGGTTCGGACTACGGGGCCATCCGAGTTCTGCAGTTACCTCGAAATACGACAATTCCGGGACCGACCCAAGTGCAAAACAACTTCGAGGCCGATCCTGACGTGTCTCGACAGTTGACCCTTCTCCGCAGTGGCGGTTCCTCGGTCGAGTTGGGCAATCTGCTCTCGCTTCCCGTGGGCGGCGGCTTCCTCTATGTGGAGCCGGTTTACCTCCGCGCAACCGGCGCGCAGGGGTATCCGCAATTGAAAAAGGTCCTGGCGTCGTACGGCAACTCGGTCGCCTTCGAGAACACACTGCCCGCCGCCCTCGACGTGCTATTCAAGGGAACCAAGCCAGCCGGTGGTGGTACTGGCGGATCGGGTGGTTCTGGCGGTGCGACCACGCCGCAAGCCGATCTGGTGAGGGCACTTGCTGATGCGCAAACGGCGTACGCCGACGGCCAGAAGGCATTAGCAGCAGGCGATTTCGCGGCGTACGGAGTTGCTCAGGCCAAACTCAAAGAGGCCCTTGACCGAGCTGCCAAAGCTGAAGCGTCATTGAGCGGTTCGACACCTTCGCCCAGCGCGAGCCCGTCGCCGTCCGGTACGCCAACCGTGACGCTTCCTGCAAGTTCGTCGGGCTAGCGCGGGCGTGAGTCGCGGAGCAGTTTCACACCCGCGGGACAATGTGTGATTGAGACAATGTGTGATTGAGGTCCACGACAACAAGGCGTTGGCGCGGTTCGAGATTCGAGTCGAGGGT
Source organism: Candidatus Nanopelagicales bacterium (assembly GCA_038244765.1). Taxonomy (GTDB): domain Bacteria; phylum Actinomycetota; class Actinomycetes; order S36-B12; family JBBRLC01; genus JBBRLC01. Next base: position 12,868 of record JBBRTC010000059.1, read on the forward strand.
GAACTTGCTGGGTTCGCGGACTACAGGAAAGCACCTGACCACTGGGCGTTTGATCACACCAGGATCTATCCGCAGTTTGAGGGTCAGGGTCTGGGCTCTGAACTGATCAGACAAACACTCGACACGATGCGAGATCAAGAGATCTCGGTGTACCCAGGCTGCTCATTCGTTCGTCATTTCATCCATACCCATCTCAATTATCTCGATCTCGTTCCTGCAGAAGTGCGGCAACGCCTCGGACTGGGGTCCTAGGAGTCGGGGAATCCGCGCCGGCGCGCGGAGTCTGGGGCGGTTTGGAGTCGACCCCGCCCCTGACGTACTCTGTGCCAGCCGCAAGGTCAGCGCGGGGTGGAGCAGCTCGGTAGCTCGCTGGGCTCATAACCCAGAGGTCGCAGGTTCAAATCCTGCCCCCGCTAC
>JBBRTC010000060.1:0-12765 GCA_038244765.1 Candidatus Nanopelagicales bacterium
GCGCACTCGTACCGGCCGGTAGACGACCCGGTAGACGCTCCAAACCATCGGCAACGACGAAGGCCCGGAACCTCAACGATTCCGGGCCTTCCAAATGGTGGCGGGGGTTGGATTTGAACCAACGACCTTCGGGTTATGAGCGAGCCTCCGTCCTGCCAGTGACGTCGAGTGCCAACCACGCCCGTTCTGTCTCGCATTTCGAGGGTCGTCGTCCCATCCAGTTCGATCGAGTCCCAGCCCGTACCAGGGGTCCCGTTAGAAATCGCGTTAGAAGTCACGATGCAATCCGGATCGCAGTTAGGACGCTGCAACTGCCGGTTCACTGTTCGCTTCGGTGAGCGCGTCGAGTTCGACTTCAATTGCGTGGCCTCCCGGGAACTGGACGACGATGCGCACGTCGCCGCCGACGGCGTGCAGATATGAGGCGAGGGTCGAGACGAGCAAGTCGCCGCGCTTTTCGATCTGCGCGACGTTGCCTTGCGTCACTTCGAGCCGACGCGCGAGTTCCACTTGGGTCAGGCCAAGCGCGTTACGTAGCGCGGCTAACCCCATCGCGTATTCGCGATCCGCTTCCGCGAGGGATGCGCGCGCTGACGCGAACGCTGCGGCGTGCTTCGGATCGGCGAGGAGCGCGTCGACCTCGGCGGTGATGTCGCTGAACTCTCGATCGCTCATGGTTGCTCCTCTGTGTGTTCTCGTTGCCACTGGTCGACGGCTGCTTCGGCTCGGGGTGTCGCCGAGTCGTACCAAACGTCTCCGATCCTCACCTTGTCTCCACCCACGAGCGCCACGACGGCGGTGTCGCGATCCGGAAACCAACACAGGATCCTGATCGCAACGTCCGGATCGAAGGGATGCGCCAACCGCCACACCTCGTGGCGTCCCGCCTGTCGCACTCGCTTCAGCGTCGCCGTCTCCTCCGTCGGACTCTCCGACAGGTCCCGCAGGTAACCCAACAGAACCAACGCCCACTTTCGGGCCGGCCTTCATCCCTCTGGATCTCAGACAACCAGACACCGAACTCCCGGCTGGCCTCAATCCGCACCGACATCAGTATAAGTTCCGACTCATATTATAGCAACCTCATATACTGAGGTTCTGACTATTGACGTCTGTCAGGACGAGGCGCCGCTGGGGTTGGCGCCTTGCGCCGGGCGGTCGACACTGCCTCGGGGGTGTCCGGTGATCCGACAGCAACCACAACCAGCGAGATCAAGGAAGGGCAAGACACGCTGCGAAGCCCGCGGCGCCTATGCGGCGGCCAGCTGACTATGGCCGCCCGGCGCATGTGGACGCCGTTGTCAAGGTCATCCGTATCCGCGGTTAGCGGCCCGCAGTGAATCTTTGACGATCCTGCCGGCCAGATCAGTATGTGGCGACGAAGACTCGGCCGACACCGGAGGAGCCCTGGATCGAGCCGTCAGTCCACCCGGTAATCACCGGGCTTCCAAGAGAAGTCAGAGCAATCGCAAACACGTTGTCGAATCCGGTACTTCCTAGTTGATGCACCCATTGCAAGGTTCCGGAAGTGTCATATTTTGCAACGAAGAGGTCTGCCGTGCCACCTTGGCCGGGCTCTGGTGCTTCAGGTAGATGACCGGAGATTTCGCCCGTCACGAAACTGTTGCCCGCCCGATCGATCACGGCTCCGGTAGCGGCCGTGAATCCATTCAGGCTGTTAGGTGCCGTCGGCCCGCCTAAGAATCTGGTCCATGACAGAGTCCCATCTCGATCATACCGTCGTGTGACTACTGTCCCGGAGGGTTTTGAGTAGTCAAGACTACTAAATGAAACGACCACACTATTGTCGAGCTTGGAGATGTCCACTCCGTCCGCGCTGTCTTGACTACTACTCCCAAATCCTCGAATCCAACTAAGTACACCGCCAGCTGAATATCTGGCGACGAAGCCATCGGAAACCCCACCGGCGTATGGTTCGGGGATTCCCTGCAGATGGCCATTCGAGAACCCAGCTATAGCAAAACCGCCATCTGAGTCGACTGAAATCGTATTTCCATCCGTGCCCGCCCCGGAAACCCCGAGCTGGTGGGCCCATACTTTAGAGCCGAGTGAAGTCAGCTTCACAACAAATGCGTCACTACTCCCAGATTGCTGCTCAGACGAACCGGGGATGGTGCCGGAAGTAGATCCTACGATATAGGAGTTCCCAGCGTTATCAGCTTTCACTGACGATGCCCTGTTCCCGCCGAGTTCGTGCGCCCATTGGAGAACGCCGGCCCCAGAATACTTCGCAATCCACGAACCACCGAATGTCTCCGGCGCACCGGTAATCGTTTCACCCGATTGTACTGCACCAACCATGAAAACATTGCCCGCAGTATCGACTGCGGCACCGGTTGGGTGCGTGTAACCGTGTGCGCCACTAATTGTTCGTTGCCATGTGACGTTTCCGCTTGGGTCAAGTTTCGTCAGGAGGGCGGCCTCGGTTCCTTCGGACCCAGTAGGCGCAGTCACATAGGAGTTGTTGTCGGCGTCAGTCGTACCTCCCACTGCGTAGTAGGCGAAGTTGTACTGCCTGATCGATTTCCATTTGTGGGGCGGTTCGAGGAGGTCCATGGTGGCGGTGGGTGAGGTGCGGTTGTTCGTGTTTGTGGCGATGAGGGTGATGAGGTATCCGGTTTCGGGGTCGAGGCCGGTGAGGTGGGTGCCGGCGGCGGGTGCGGTGACGGTGGTTGTGTGGGTGGTTGGGCTGGTGACGATCGTGTATTTGGTGAGGGGTGCTCCGAGGGTGTTGGTGGGTGGCGTCCACGTCAGTGCGGCGCCTTTCCCGTCGGCGTCGCGGTAGCCGGCGAGGTTGGCGGGCGGGTCGAAGGTGACGGGGTTGCTGACTCCGCCGGGTCCGGCTGCGCCCACGGTTACAGGCACCACGTTGCTCTGGTTCTTGGTGTCGGTCGCGGTGATGAGGAAGTAACGGCCGGGAATCGCTGCAGCGTGAAGCAAACCGTTGCCGTCGATGGTGTCAGCGCTCAGATTCTGTGCCAGGCCCCATGTGACGGGGCGGTTCGCCGTGAACTGGAGCGACTGGCCAGCGGTGATCATCGCACTGGTCGGGCTGATGATTGGCCCGTCGGGCGGCGATCCGTAGAGTTTGAGTAATGGGATCGTGAAATCTGCAAGCGTCGCGCTGAGGTCATACCGGAGGTTGAACGGGAACCCGATATCAATCGTCCAACCACCGGAGATCGAGCCGACGAGATCGAACTCCAGCCACGGTTGGCCTGCAGGAGCTGGCAGCGTCGCAGTGACTTTGGCGAGGGCTTGAAAGGTGATCATCGGCCCCGTCACATCGTCGATGAGTGCCTCGGCCGACGCCGAGAATCCGGCGGACACAGTGGCGGAGAGACTGATGGGAGATCCGCTCGAGTTCGTGAGTTTCGGGGGTTGTGAAAGGTCTTTCATCTTGATTGAGGAGGGATGGTCACTATTCCAGCTGACACTCCCGCCGATCGTGGTGGTCGTCCCAACCGAGACCGTGATCTGGCCGCCGGCGTTGACCACGGCATAGATCGGCAACTTGGGAACAATCACGAAGACCAGCGGACCCAACGGAACTGGGAAGGAAGGAAAGTCAATCTCCCCGACCTTCTCCTTGTAACTCCAGTCCTTCGCGACGGTCACGGACAGTTGACTCGTGAACGTGCCCAGGGCCGAAGCAGTCACTGATAACAACGGTTTCGAACTGAGCGGATTCGTGTCCGCGTGGAAGTCGAGCGAAAGGCTGCCACTCACCGTCGCAGTGCCCTTGACCGTCACCGGCCCGTTCGTGCTGGTGATCGACGCCGACAAAGATTGGCTGACGCCGATCGCAGCCTGAGCGCGAAGTACTTGGACGCCAGCGACCGCGGGCACGAACGTCGCGTTCGCGATGCTGTTCGGGTCGGTTTCGACGTGGAACCCGCCTTGCGCGATCACGTCACCGAGCTGTCCCGGGACGGTAGCGATCCGGTAGCTGCCAGCCGACGGTTGGCTGATAGCGGTGATTTTGGCGAGGAGGCCGTGCGGGGTGAGTGCGCTGATCCCCCCGGCGAGGGTGTTACCAACGGCCAGAGAGCCGACTTGGGTTGGCGCGGGTGCGTTCCACACGAGGGTGGTTCCATCCCAGCTCGTCAATGCGTTGAGCGTTGGGGGCGTGAGTGGGATAGCGCCGGGTTGGATCACGACTTGGGGCATGCTCGGTGAGGATTCAGTGACGGCGGTTCCCGCGCCTTTGGCGTTCAACGCGTAGACCGCCATCTGGTACCAGGTTGTGGTCGACAACCCGGTGAGCGCTAGGGACGTGTCCGGCACGACTCGCCAGATCGCTGAGCTGCCTGATTGCGCAATCCAGGTGAACGACCCGTCCGCATTGTCCTGCTGCACGACTGGCTGTGCGATCAACAAGTAGTTGGTGATCGGACTCCCACCATCATCAGCAGGAGCCGACCACACCACCGCAACTTGGCCCGCGGTCGGGATCGTGACCTGCAAACCGACCGGCGGGCCCGCCACCGTCGCGGCATGGGGACGCGCCCGTTGGGTCGTCGCCGGCGACACCCCCAGGGCGTTGCGTGCCTTCAACGACACTCGATACGAGACGCCATTCGTCAACCCCGACAAGGTCGCGTTTGTCGCAGACGGATCCGTCCGGACCCGCACCAGCGTCGTGCCTGCCTGCGCCGTCAACACATACCGGGTCAGGGGCGACCCGCCGGTATCGGCTGGTGGCACCCACCCGACGATCAGTCGCCCGTCGCGCCCAACAATCGAAGTGATCATCGGCACTGACGGTGGACCCGCCGGCCCAGGAACCACCGGCTCCGATGGATCACTCGCCGGGCCGGACCCGTTCCCATTCGCCGCGGTCACCGTCACCTGATATGCGACGCCGTCACAACCCGCGGGGACCGGTACCAGCCCGGCCGTGTCCGACGGACCCGCCGCCGACGCGGCCGGCGACGCGCACCCCGACGGGACCGTCACCCCTGCCACGACCATCGCCTGCGCATGTATCGAAACGCCCGTGACCGGGACAGCCACGTCCGCGGGTGACCACGCGACCCACACGCCCAACCCTCGCGGCGACACCCCCGTCACCACCGGAGCACCAGGGACCGGTCCCGCAGCCCCAGCAACCCGCGGCCCCGCCACCCCGACTCCCACCACACCCGACAACACCAACGAAGCCGCAACGACCAACCCGAAAACCCGCCGGTTGCGTTTCACTGTGTGGTCGTCTCCCCAGCTGCGATCGTCACGCGACACGTCATCGGTTTTCAGGTAACCGTGATCAAGTTCGGGAAGAACGCAAGGCCGCCCGTAAACGGTCCCGCGCCGGTTCCGCTGTCGAGCACGAATGGCATCCGAGGTCCGGGCGCAGCCGTCGGAGCGACCGTCACGTTGACGTCGATTTCCCCACTGTTGATATAGGTGACCGCATTCACCGTGACACCGTCGCCCATCAGCACCGTCGAGTTCGGATGAAGATTCGTGCCACGGAGCGCGACGACCCCGGTCGTGCCACGGGCGATGCTCGACGGACTCGCCGAGAAGATCAACGGAATCGGATTCGACCGCAACAAGACATCTGCTAGCGAACCGTTCGCGTCGGCGCCCACCACATCCGTCGCGGTCGACGTGTACAAGATGTAACGGCCGTCGCCGCTAATACCGTTCACCTGCGACCCTCCGAGGCTCGCCGTCGGATTCGTCGGTTCCCCCTGCTGCTGCGTCAACCCCGCGAGCGCGGTCGCACCCGAAGTGCGGTCCCGAACGAACGAGTTCTGTGGAGCAGTCAACGTCGCGCTCACCAGGTTCGTCGCACTCGATTCGAACACCACGAAACGGCCGTCGCCGCTCAATCCCGCGTTGAAGCTGTCGCCGTTCGAGTTGCCGCCCGCAGTTGAGGTACTGATCCGTTGGATCACCCGCGACGACAAGACATCCACGAACACGTCGCTGTTCCCGCTCGTGTCCGGCGGTGAGGTCAAGTTCGACGCGTCAGAGTCGAAGGCGACGACCGACCCGTCACCCGAGATATGCGGGTCGAACGCATCGCCGTTGCCCTCGCGTCCGCTGAACACGCTCAACCGCGACGTCGTCCCCGCCGTCCGGTCGCGGACAAACACATCCAAGTGCAATCCCGAATCCGTCGGGTCCAGGGTGCGCGCGTCAGACGTGAACACGACATACCGGCCGTCGTTACTGATCGAACCATCGAAGGAACCTTGATCACCCTCGGTGCCATTCGATGCGACACTGACCCGTGTCGTCGTCGCCGACATCGTGTCGCGCACGAAGATGTCCGTCGCGCCGTTGCTGTCCCCGCCGACCAGATTCGACGCGTCCGACTCGAACACCACGTACCGGCCGTCAGAACTCATCGACTGCAAATACGAACCGCCGTCGCCCGGAGTCCCCAAAGTGACGCTCACCCGCGTTGTCGTCCCCGCCGTCCGGTCGCGGACGAACACATCCGTCGCGGCGTTCGTGTCCCCCGAGATCAGGTTCGTGGAATCGCTCGAGAACGCGACATACCGGCCATCAGAAGACACGAGCCCGCCATAGCCGCCGGCATTGCCTTCACCGTTCGTGCCGAGCGACACCCGTTCAGTCGTCGAGTTCTGGTTATCCCGCAGGAACACATCGACCGAACCGTTCCCGTCCCCACCGACAAGATCCGACCCATCCGACGAGAACACCACGAACCGGCCCGACGTGGACACAGCCGTTCCGAACACCGGTGATGCCGACTGTGAACCCGACGAACCGACACCATCCCGCCCGACCCACGCGCAGCCCGTCAGGACAACCACGAGCGCGACCACGAGCCCTGCACGCAACCCCACGACTCGACGCATTCCGCTCCCCCACCCACTCGCAGACCCGTCGGACAATATCGACAACTCGCCCGCCACGACAACCGAACTCGCGCAACGCCTAACACGACCGGGCCGAAAACCCGTGACCGCGGACCGCGCTCTTGCGATGGTGCCTGTTCCATTCATCGGTAGGGCGCGCCCCGTCCTTACTTGCGAACACCAGTTGACAAAACGGGCAGGATCAGTCGTCCGTCGCGTTCGCTGGGGTTCGGACGGCGAACAGCAAGCCGACCTGCGACTCCATTGCCAGCTGCGCCGCTACTGCGAAACACTTTGACCACCCGGACGCGACAAATTATTTGCGCGCCCAATCCTGGAGGCTCAGAACGCGATTGGACCCGCACGGGGGGGGCTGCGCCTATTGACTGGCTTCTACAGCACGCTCGCCGTCGCAATCACATGCCACAGCGATACCGGTCTTGACCGGCAGGGATTCCGTGGTCGAGTATCAACCTGGCTTAGGGATTTGGGTTGATCGGGGGTCTGGACATGGGGCGGGGTACTGCGCGCACGTGGTTGCGGATCGGTGTCGTGGTCGGTCTCGTCACGACGAGCACCGTCGCACTTTCCTCGGCTCCAGCTCCTCAAGCCGGTGCTGTGGGTCCGGTGCCGGGTGCACCGGTGGTGGTAGAGGTATCGCCACGGGGGTTAGGTGCGCTGGTTTCGTGGTCGCCCGCCGATGTCACGGTTCCGGTGACCGGATATTCGCTGGCGGCGCAAGCGATGTCCGTCGCGGGCGTGACTATCCCCGCTGGATGTGGATCACCGGCATTCTCCTCTGCGGGACCGTCTGACACGGCCGGGCTGGTGTCTGGCTTGTGTGATGGGATCCCGTATCAGGTGAGGGTCACGGCCTCGAACGGCAACGGGACAGGCCCGGCGAGTGACTCATCGAACCCGGTCGTGCCCCTACCGGCGGGACCGCCGTCTGCCCCGATGATCAGCTCCGTCGTCGGGCGGGACGGTCAGTTGTTGGTCGATTGGGTGCCCCCGACCGATAACGGTGGGGCATCGTTGATCTGGTATGTGCTCACAGCACGCGCGGGCACCAGCACCGTGCGGGTTCGACCCGCAGCTTCGGCGACTTCCGCTACGCTGTCGGGCCTGGTGAATGGCACGTCGTATCGGGTCACACTGAAGTCCCGCAACGCACTGGGCGAGTCGCCCGGGTCAACCCAGAGGGCGCGACCTCGTTCGGCGACCCCACCCGGATCACCCGTCGGGTTACAGGTCACCACTCCGACGGCTGGACAACTCGCCGTGTCGTGGGGTTCTCCCACGGATGACGGGGGTAGCCCAATCACCTCCTACTGGGTGATCGCCCAGCAAGTGGTGCAGCAAACCAACCCAGACGGGTCGTTCACCTGGATTCCGAGCACCGGCCCTGGCGTGATCAGTCGCCTCACCACCAATCAATCGATCGCCCTCTCCGCCCTTTCCACGACTACCTGGTATCAGATCTCGGTCCTCGCTCTCAGCGCCAAAGGCGCCAGCGCCCCGGCGACATCGTCCACCCCGTCCATGCCCCAAGTCGTGCTCCAACCCGGCGCAGTTCCCCTCACCGGTGCCACCCTCAACGCACTCTCGTCCTGGGACGGAACGACCCTCGTCTGGAACGCCCCCGCACCAGCACGAGTCCCGGGCCTCCAAATCGGCAACACTCTCGTCGGCGGCATCAGCCCCCTCACGCCAAAGGGGTTGCTCGCCAAGGTCACCGCCGTGACCCAACCCTCCCCCGGCACCTACCGATTCACCACTACGCCAGGATCTCTCGGCGATGTCATTGCGCAAGGCGGCTTCCGTGCCGAGGTCAACCCGAACGACATCACCAACGCCCAGTTCGTGCCGACGGTCGCCGGAGTTCAAGCCATCCCGGGGGCTCTGGCACTCGCTGGCGACCCGAAGCGTTCGTTCGGGATCGACACCGACCTCGGTCCGCTGCACGTCAAGGGCTCTGCGACCATGAGCGCGAACGTCGGGGTTGACTTCCACGTCGACCTCAACCCGTTCAACTCGACACCCCTGGTATCCGCCAGCGGGTGGGCGACCGAGACATTCACCAGCGAGTTCACGATTAGCGCATGGAAGAAGTTCGAAACCGAGTGGCAACTCGGGGTGATTGAGTTCACTCCATTTCCGATATCGCTCGGCGGAGTTCCATTCGTAGTCTTCCCACAGGTCAAGCTCTTCCTGAAGGTGCACGCCGACGGACAGCTCAACTTCACGACGCGCTGGGTCAACACTGTGGGAGGCCGCGTCGACTGGAACACCGACCATCCCACCTCCCTGCAAACCACCAACCTGTCCCAAGCGCCCAAACTGGTGACGACGAATATCGGTATCGTCACCGCGTCGACGACGGGTTATGTGGAACTGTCAGCCCATGCGGAAGCCCTGCTCGACGACGTGACCGGCCCGACCGTTATCGGCGCAGCGAAGCTCCAAGCCACGGCGACGCTCTTTGCTCCACCAACGGATCCCTGGTTCCAACTCGACGCCATCGTTGCGATCAAGATCGGCTGGACCATCGACACACCGCCACCCTTCAAATATCACAAGGATCTAGCGGTCACGCTAGCGGAACTCGATTGGCCCCTACTCAAGCGTTACGGCTCACCACCTGCCGTCCCCGTGATCACCCCGGCGTCGCCCACTGTGATAGGCGGCGGGACCATCCAGTTCAGTGCCAACACCCCCGTCACCTGGGGTCTCGGCCAAAGCACCAACGGCGACAGCATCACAAGTGGCGGCCTCCTCAAGACCACCGGACTAGGTGGTCGCACTATCACCGTCACCGCCACCAACGCGAAGAACCAGACCGGGATCACAAACGTGAACGTCGGCAACCCCTTCGACTCGCCCGGCGACCTCGCCGCTTACCGCGACTCGGGCGGGACTAACGCCACCCTGACTTGGACGCCACCCGCCAACACCATGGATGCCCCCCTCACCAAATACACCATCGTCACGAGCCCAGCTACCCACACAACCACGGTCACAGCAGCAGAGACAACCGCACTCATCACCGGACTCGAGCCCAACACCACCTACCGAGTGATCATCATTGCCAGCAATACAAACGCCAGAACCTCTCAACCCGCCGCCGTGACAATCAGCGTACGGCCGTACCAACTGAGAGAGCTCATTTCATCCACATTGGGGGGTGTAGCCGGAAACGCTCAATCTCGTTCGGGAGTGATTAGCGATGACGGAAACTACGTCTACTTTGAATCGCGAGCGTCCAACCTGATTTCTCAGCCTTCAGGTCGCTTCCAGTCTGTCTACCTTCGAGACAGGGTCCGCGGCGCGACTCTTCCTCTCAACACCCGCACTGGTAGTGACGGGGACACCCTGAATGCAGTCTCTCGCAACGGCCAATACGCTCTCTTCTCGGACTCTACAGGCCTGTATCTATACGATAGGCAGTCCGACACGTCACGAATGATATCCCTTGCGGCGGATTTCAACGGCGCAAATATGGCAATCAGCAACAGCGGAAGTCTCTTCGTCGATCAGAATGGCCGGATCTGGAACTTGACAAGCGGGCAGAGCGTACAGATTCCATGCGCCAACGGATATCTCTTTCCAACCTTTGCAAAGTTCCGATTCACGATGGACGACTCGGCAATTGTGTTCGGGGCAAACTGTCAATACTATTTCGGGGCATATACTTACTCCGTCCAAGCTGGTACATCGACGAACCTCTACACTCCAAACTGCAGTAGCTGGAATGGTGGAAACGCATGCATGGATGCCATCGAGATCGACGCTACCGGTGGACATTACGCGGCCGCTTTAGACACCGGCACATCCAGCACGGCACTAGTGGTCGATCGTGTGCGTGTAGCGTCGGCGGCAGGTCACATCGAGGTATGCGGCATGTCTGACGACGGCAGCCGAGTGGCCTTCACCGCTCATCCTTCCCTCGACGACTCGCAGGTACCAAGCGAGGGTTACCTTTGGGACCAAGGTGTCAGGACCACGATTTCAGGCATTGAGTACTGTCGCGGCCAAGGCTTCGCTGGAGCGAGTGGCGACCTCCTATACGAGCAAGGCCAGCAGTTGTGGCTTGCAAGGTCCGCTTAATGTTCATGGGTCAACTGCTGGCAATGGGCATGTGCGGTCGGACTGGCCAGGGCACGAGGCTCTAGTCAGAGGCATATCCAACGCTGGCGCGTCTCAACTTCTCCCGTGGTTGCAATCGCCAGCACGCAACAAGAGGTTCAAACCCGTCCTCAAAGAGCAGAGCGAACAGCCATTCCCGACTGGATTCGGCAAACCGCACCGATCTGCTGAACTGAACTTCGACCTCTGGAGACCGGTCTTCGATTCCGCCCGGATACAGGTCGCCTCCCGAGTTCCCGGGGAAAGTGCCTCGATGACGTCAAATTGCAGGACCGATCGACGTACGTCGGGTTCTTCGGTAGAAGCGTCGCGACACGATCGCGGAATCGCGTGAGAAGTCGGGCGAGAGACGGACAGAGCCGGCCCTGAGGGACCGGCTCTGACCTGCGCAAATGGTGGCGGGGGCAGGATTTGAACCTGCGACCTTCGGGTTATGAGCGCGCGTGCCTTCGTCACTTCGTGTGGGGTCGAGTGCCAACGAGGCCCGTCCTGCCTAGCGTTTCGGCGGCCGGCGTCCCATCCAGTACCAACGAGTCCCAGCTCGTACCAGCGCTTCCGTTAGAAATCGCGTGAGAAGTCGCGATGCGGAACGAGGGCAGGGTCACGACGATCGCAACTCAACGCGACGGCGGGAGATACGGGTCGAGAAGCTTGGTCGGCAGGACGAGCCGATCCGGCCGACCGGGTATCGGCTCGAACCCGTGATGACGGTAGAACGATGCCGCAGCGTCGTCGATGGCATCGACGATCACGTAGCGTCCACCGAGATCGCGCGCGCCGACGGCGGCGCGGCCGAGCGCGCTCGCCAAGAGGTGCGAACCAAGGCGTTGACCGTGGAGACTTCGGTCGAGCGCGAGGCGGGCGATGAGATAGCACGAGATCCGGTCCGGTAGGCCACGCGCTTGTTTCTTGGTCAGTGTCTCGCGCTCGATGAAGTACGGCATCAGCGTGTAGTACGCCACGACCACCTGGTCGCCGCCGTGCCAGACGTAGGTGCGGGTGAGGTTCCGGCCGTCGCTGTCGCGCGCAGACTTTCGGAGCCAGTCGTCGAGTGTCGGCTGTGTGCTCTCGAAGGTCGCGGCGTCGTGTGCGTCGCTGAGGACCTCGCAGACGAAGTCCACGTCGGCTGTTAGCGGTTGGCGAAGCGCGGCTCGCTGAGTGCCTTCTCCAGCGCGGGCGAGAGGACTGCGGGCTGGTCGAGCGCGGCGAGCAGGTCATCGAACACGTCAGTGGGCACGGTCATCGATGCGTGTGTGCGGAGGAGTTCGTCGGCGCGTGCGTCCGCGGCCAAGGTCACGAGGGCCGACACCGAGATCCCCTCGAGCTCGGCGGCGCGCTCGTAGACCGAGCGCTGTCGGTCACTGACCCGCACGTTCAACGTCTTGTTCTTCCGGTCCATGTCTACACATTGTAGTGACAATGATTCCGATGTCAAGCCCGAGTCCTTGACCGCCATACGGCGGAGTAACACGCGGGCCCGAAGGCCCGCTGTTCGCAAGGGCCTTCGGCGTTGGCGGGGGTTGGATTTGAACCAACGACCTTCGGGTTTATGACGCGATGCGGCTCGACGGTTTGCGCTGATGTCTGGGGAGAGACGTGCGCCCACTCTCGATCTGGCCTTGCGAGTGATTCGCGCGCGGACGCGAGCGCCGGCGCGTGCGACGGATCGGCAAGCAGCGCGTCAACCTCGGCAGTGATGTCGGTGAACTCTCGGTCGCTCATGTTCGCTCCTCCGCCGGCCCGCGTGATCCGTCGCGATTCA
>JBBRTC010000061.1:0-12718 GCA_038244765.1 Candidatus Nanopelagicales bacterium
GATGACTCTGGTGACATCGCGTTGACGCGCGAGGGTGGACATCTCCACGACCGCATCGCGCACGCGGGCGGTGATGCGACTGGCGCCGAGATCTCCCGGGCGCTTGTTGCTGCGGTTGCCCGTGACGCTGAGATCGAAGTTGTCGAAAACGCGCTCGCATTGGATCTACTTCTCGACGACGAAGGAGCGACGGCCGGAATCACTTTTCACGTGATGGGCGCGGGACAGCGCGATGGTGTCGGCGCCGCTCATGCTCCGGTGGTTGTTCTGGCGACGGGTGGTTTGGGTCAGGTCTTTTCAGCATCCACAAATCCCCCCGTCGCTACCGGTGACGGGGTGGCGCTTGCCCTGCGTGCCGGGGCGGAGATTGCCGATCTCGAATTCGTTCAGTTCCATCCGACGGTGTTGTGGTTGGGACCCGAAGTGAGCGGCCAACAACCGCTCGTGTCCGAAGCTGTACGCGGTGAAGGCGCCACGCTCATTGACGATGCGGGAAACCGATTCATGGTGGGGCTCCATCCTTTGGCTGAATTGGCTCCGCGCGATGTGGTGGCCAAGGCGATCATGCGTCGGATGCGAGAGACCGGGAGCCAGCACGTCTGGCTCGATGCTCGGGAATTCGGTGAAGGCCTGTGGGAGAAGCGATTTCCGACGATTCTGTCGTCGTGTCGAGCTCATGGGATTGATCCCGTCACGGACTTGATTCCGGTAGCACCAGCTCAGCACTACGCGTCCGGTGGGGTGCTCACTGATATCGATGGGCGGACCAACATCGTCGGGCTCTTTGCGTGTGGCGAATCCGCGTGCACCGGAGTGCACGGTGCGAACCGGCTCGCGTCGAATTCGCTGCTGGAGGGCCTCGTCTTTGCGTCGCGCATTGGTGCGATCTTGGCTAAAGAACATCGCGTTGTACGCCCTGCGGCGGCACGTGAGACGCGTGCAGGGCTGCTTCCCTCGGGAATGCGCCGACTCGTGCAGCGGGCGATGACCGAGGGCGCGGGGGTCTTGCGAAGTTCGGGCTCGTTGGCCACCGCTTCGGGCGTACTGGCCGCACTCTCCGCTGAGGTCGGCGACAATCCGTGCACCGAAACCTGGGAGAACACCAATGTGCATGCCGTGGCGTCGGTGCTCACCGCAAACGCCTGGTCTCGCGAGGAGACGCGCGGCTCGCACTGGCGCGAAGACTTCCCTGCACTCGATGATGCGCGTTGGCGCGGTCGTTTGGTGAGTCACCTCGACAGTCGTGGGCACCTCGTGAGTCGTTTCATGCCGATAGTGGATGCAACCGTTGGGAGGTCATGATGAGTGTGTCGTCTGATTTGGCCGTACGCCTTGCACTGGCTGGGCTCGATCCGATGTTCGTTGAGCGCCTCGTCAGCGATGCGGTGACTGAGGACCTGGCCGGCGGTGTCGACGTCACCTCGGCGGCGACCGTTCCGTCGGATCAAATGGCGACTGTCGATTTGGTGGCCCGAGCCGCCGGTATCGTCGCCGGCCTACCGATCGCCGAGGCCGTCTTTGAAATCGTTAGTCGCGGCGCTTCGGTTGCTGTTCGACTCCACGCCGACGGTGATCGAGTGTCGCGTGGTGATGTTCTGCTCACCGTGACCGCACCCACTCGTGCGCTGCTCACGGCCGAGAGAACTGCGCTGAATTTCTTGTGCCATCTCTCCGGCATCGCGACACTCACGCATCAATGGGTGCATGCCATCGAAGGGACGTCGGCGCAGATTCGCGACACCCGCAAGACGACACCGGGGATGCGTGCGTTGGAGAAGTACGCCGTGCGTTGTGGCGGTGGCGTGAACCACCGAATGTCGCTATCGGATGCGGCGTTGGTCAAGGACAACCATGTCTTGGCGGCCGGCGGTGTAGTGGAGGCTTTTGACGCCGTACGCCGGTTGTGGCCCGGTCATCCCATCGAAGTTGAGGTTGACTCGCTCGCGCAACTTGACTCCGTGTTAGGCGCCGGTGCCGACCTGGTCTTGCTCGACAACTTCGACGTTGATTCGATGCGAAAGGCCGTCGAAGTCACAGGAGGTCGGGCGCGCCTCGAAGCGAGTGGTGGCCTGACGTTGGATATCGCGCATGACGTGGCCTCGACCGGCGTGGACTTCCTCGCCGTCGGAGCGCTAACCCATTCGGCTCCCGTTCTCGACATAGCCGCAGACCTGCGACCGGTGGTCCACCCCGATGATGTCTTGGCCGACGTTGGCGGAGAGGGCTGACGTGCTCCTCGCCATTGATGTGGGAAACACCAATACCGTTCTCGGCTTGTTTCAGGGTGAAACTCTCGTGCACTCGTGGCGGATCAAGACGGATTCGCGGGCGACTGCCGACGAGATGGTGTTGATCTATCGAGGGTTGTTGACCGATGCCCCAGACATCACAGGTATCGCGTTGTGTTCAACCGTGCCTGCTGTTTTGCGCGAGATGCGGACCATGCTGGAGCGTTACTACCCCGACGTCCGGACTCTCGTGATCGAACCGGGCGTTCGGACCGGCGTACCGATTCTCACCGACAATCCGAAGGAAGTCGGCGCGGATCGGATCATGAACACCCTCGCGGCCTTCCATGTCTACGGAGGTCCGTCGATCGTGGTTGATTTCGGAACGTCGACGAACTTCGATGTCGTCTCCGCGAAGGGCGAGTTTCTCGGCGGCGCGCTGGCACCTGGCGTGGAGATTTCCCTCGATGCACTGGCAGCGTGCGCGGCCGCACTGCGGAAGGTGGAGTTGGTTCGACCGAGGTCGGTGATTGGCAAGAACACCGTCGAGTCGCTTCAGTCCGGTGCGTTGTATGGCTTTGCTGGTCAGGTCGACGGCATCGTCGGCCGCATCATTGCCGAAGTGGGCGGTTCAGTGACTGCGGTGATCGCAACAGGTGGGTTGGCTCCCATCGTCGTCCCCGAATCGCGCACGATCACCCATCACGACCCTGACCTCACCCTCGTCGGCCTCGCCCTCGTCTTCGCCAAAACTGCCTAACCGACCCGTCGGCTGGCCCGGTTACCTGCCGTCGGAGAACCACGGCGTGTCGCGCTGATTTCCGGTCGTACGGTCAAAAAGAGTGCTGGTGCCGGCGCCCCGATCCCGGAGGTCCGCCGGTCACCGCGATGTAATCCGCGCGATGACTGGGACGGCTCAGCGTTAGCCTTGCGCCCATGTCACGCGCCGAGGACGAGTTGACCGACGCCACCAGCGCCGCGGCCGCAACACACGCGCGCGGCGGCGACGACCTCACCGACACCGAAGCCTCCAGCGACGAACTTCCCGAGCAGATGCAGGTACGCCTGGACAAGCGGGCTCGGCTCCTCAACGAAGGCCGTTCGCCGTACCCCGTCTCAGTGCCCAGAACACACACGATCGGCGCGATTCGAGCGAAGTACGGCAACCTCGTTGCTGACGAGACAAGCGGCGAAGTGGTCAGCGTGGCCGGCCGGGTGATCTTCACGCGTAACACTGGCAAGTTGTGTTTCGCCAGTGTTCGAGCCGGAGACGGTGCAGAGATTCAAATCATGGTCAGCTTGGCGAGCGTGGGCGAGGAGTCCCTCGGGGAGTGGAAGTCGCTCATCGACATTGGCGATCACGTCGCCATCACCGGAGAGGTCATCGCGAGTCGCCGCGGCGAACTCAGCGTCATGGCCACGACCTGGCAGCTGGCCGCCAAGTCACTGCGCCCACTGCCGGTCGCCCACAAACCCATGTCCGAACAGACCCGCGTGCGGCAGCGCTACGTCGATCTCATCGTGCGACCCGACGCGCGTGCGATGGCGGTGACACGAGTGAAAGCCATCGCCAGTTTGCGTAAGAGTCTTGCCGAGCGCGACTACCTCGAGGTCGAAACACCCATGTTGCAGACGCTGCATGGAGGTGCCACTGCCCGCCCATTCGTGACCCACGCCAACGCGTATGACATGGATCTCTTTCTTCGGATCGCACCCGAGCTCTTTCTCAAGCGGTGTGTGGTCGGCGGGCTTGAGCGCGTCTTCGAAATCAACCGCAATTTTCGCAACGAAGGCGCTGATTCAACCCACTCGCCGGAATTCGCGATGTTGGAGTTCTATGAGGCGTACGCCGATTACAACGACGTTGCACGCTTGACGCGCGAGCTCATTCAGGAGGCAGCGCTCGCCGTACACGGATCACTGGCTTTCGAGTTTCACGACGGAGGCCATGTTGATCTAGGCGGTGACTGGGAGTCAGTTGAGGTCTATCCGTCCGTGAGTCGCGCTGTCTCCCAAGAGATTACGCCAACCACGCCGATTGATGTGCTCCGCAAATTGTGCGCCGACATTGGTGTTGAAGGCGATCCAAGTTGGGTCGCTGGGAAGTACGTCGAGGAGTTGTTGGAGCACCATGTGGTCGTGAATTTGGATGCGCCGACCTTTGTGCGCGACTATCCCGAGGACACTTCCCCGCTGGTACGCGCCCATCGCAGCCAATCCGGCGTTGTCGAAAAGTGGGACCTCTACGTGTCGGGTTTCGAACTGGCGACCGGCTATTCGGAGTTGGTGGACCCCGTTGTTCAGCGCGAGCGACTTCAAGCCCAAGCGGCGTTGAAAGTGGGAGGCGATGCCGAAGCGATGCCACTCGATGAGGACTTTTTGCGGGCCCTGGAGTACGGCATGCCGCCCTCGGGTGGTGTGGGTATGGGGATTGATCGGATGCTGATGGCGCTCACGGGTTTGGGGATTCGCGAGACCATCCTGTTCCCGCTGGTGAAACCAGAATCATCGTGACTGCGTCGGCAGTGGTCCGACCCGCGCGCACATCGGACGTCGGGGTAATTCGCGAACTCATCGACACCTACGCCCCGGATCGTCGCTTGCTCAGCAAGGCGACGGTCACCTTGTACGAAGACGTCTCCGATTTCTTGGTCGCAGAGCTCGACGGCGCTGTTGTTGGGTGCGGAGCTGTCCACGTCATGTGGGCCGATCTCGCCGAGGTCCGCACTGTGGCGGTTCACCCGGCGCAACGCGGGTCGGGGATTGGCGCGAGGGTCCTGTTGGCCTTGATCCAGCGCGCTCGCGACGTTGGAGTCGCGCGTGTCTTCTGCCTTACCTTCGAAACCGACTTCTTTGGATCCTTCGGTTTCGTCGAGATCGATGGGACTCCGGTGTCGCACGAAGTCTTCGAACAGCTATTGCAGTCGTACGACGAAGGTGTCGCCGAATTCCTCAACCTCGAACGCGTCAAGCCCAACACCTTGGGCAACCATCGAATGCTCTTGGAGCTCTAATGCCCCTCCGCCGAGTCGTCAGTTTTTGGTCAAAATGCGCCCCGAAAGTGACCAAAAAGCGACGACTCGGCGTAGTGGGGGTGATGGGCGGGGCCGCGATGCTCGCGCTGATCCCGGCCGCCCAGCCGAGTTCGTACGCCAGCACCGCCCCACCCGGCCAGGGCGCCCTGGCTCCCGCGGCCCAGACCGCCGTTGCCCCAACGGGTCAGCTTGCAACGACGTCACTCGCGCAGACCGCAACGGCGTCAGCGGCTTACGCGAATCCGCGGCGACCATTGGCGGGTTTGACGATTGCTATTGATCCTGGTCACAACCTCGGCAATGGCAGCCACCCAAAACAGATCAATCGCAGAGTGTGGGTGGGACTTTGGAAGATTTGCAATACCACTGGCACTGCGACAAACAGCGGATTCCCCGAGGCGACGTTCAACTTCTTCGTCGCGACCCGATTGAGGCGGGCCCTGCAATCGCTTGGCGCCATCGTGGTTATGACCCGCTATGTGAATTCCAACGGGACCTGGGGTCCGTGCATTGACTATCGCGGGAAATTCGGTAGGGCCCAGCATGCCGTGCTCAAAGTGTCGATTCACGCCGACGGAGCACCCGCCCGCGATCGGGGATTTCACATCATCACCCCGGCATTTCGTCGCGGCTACACCGACGACATCTTTAGGTCCTCGCGTCGTCTGGGCTTAGCGATGCGAGCCGGAATGTTGGCGGGTGGGGTCAGGCTTTCTAACTACATCACGCACGGTTGGTCCGTACGAGGTGACCAGGGAACGCTCAACATGAGTGACATCCCGACAATCATCGTGGAGACGGGCAACATGCGAAACGCCCGCGACGCGGCACTTGAAACGTCGCGTAGAGGTCGGGAGCGATACGCATTAGCGCTATTGCGCGGAATTCGGCTCTATTTGCGGCGATGATTTAGTTCCAAAAGCAGGGAGCGAATTGCGGATCTAGGGCAAATAGGATTATCTGGGCTGACCTGGAAATCCAATTGTGGGAGAAACTCATGGCACGCAAGGTCACGATCATTCTTGAAGACGACCTCGATGGTGGTTCCGCCGACGAAAGCGTCAACTTTGCACTCGACGGAGTGGCGTACGAAATCGACTTAAGCAAGGCCAATGCCGAACGTCTGCGTGAATCTATGGCGCCGTTTATGAAGGCAGGCCGGAAGGCGCCTCGCGGGACTCGTGGACGTACGGGTCGAGGCATGAAGGCCACCGCTGGTTCTCACACCGAGCGCGCGAATCCCCAGACTATTCGCGCGTGGGCTGGTTCCAATGGCATCGATGTCAGCCCGCGGGGTCGAATCCCTGCCGACGTCGTCGCCCGCTTCGAGTCTGCTAACTAGTTCGCGGCATTAAGCCGGGCTGCGAAACGAGTCGATCGCAGTGATTCACGCCACAAGGACTGATGGCGTCGTGATCGACGACGACCCGGTACGCCTGGATCGCGACAAGCTTGAGCAATGGCTATCCGTCGAGGCGTACTGGTCTCGAGGGCGCACACGTGCTGAGATCGATCGCTCAATTGTCGGGTCCTGGGTTTTCGGGGTTTATGAAGACGACGCGATGGTCGCCTTCGCCCGCGTGCTGACCGATCGCGTGACGTTCGCCTGGATCTGCGACGTCTTCGTCGGCGAAGATGATCGCGGTCGAGGGCTCGGTTCATGGCTGATGTCCGAAGTCGTGTCGGCGATCACGGCGACCGGAGTCATGCGTCAAGTGTTGGCAACGCGTGACGCACACGAGGTCTATGTCAAGTCAGGTTTCGCGCCACTTGCCAGCCCGCAACGTTGGATGGAAATCGACAATCGCCCCACCCGATAGTTCCACGGCAGCGGCGTCGTGCGGTCAGGGGCGGACGTTGTGCTCCCACTGCCATTCGTCCACGGGCAGTGCAGATTCAGCCCACACAGTCCAGAAATGTTCGGCAAGTGCGGCGGGTTCGAACGCCGGACCACTGCCGAGTACGCCGTGGATCGTCACGGTCGCGACTCGTATTCGTGCCGGGGCCAACTCAAGTGCAGCCGCCTCGATGAAATTACGCAACGCTGCCTTTGGTGCCCCGACAGCCGAACCAGTCGCGTACGGCCGAACCGACGCGCCACTTCCAGTGGCGATGAAAGTTCCGGCACCACGGGCCCGCATCGCGGGCAGCACCGCTTGCAGGGACACCAGCGCTCCGCCAACCCCGAGCGCGTACGTCGAGATGAAGTCGTCGAATCCAATCGACTCGATCGCGCCTTGCAGGTTCCCGCCAGCGTTGTAAATCGCGACGTCGGGATCCCCTGACGCATCCCTGGCAGACGCAAGGGCCGTACGCAGTGAGTCCGGATCCCCGACGTTGCCGGCTACGCCGACGGCCGAGATCCCCTCGCTCGCGAGGGAGGCCACCATGGCGTCAGCCCCGTCTTGATCGCGCGCCACTAACTGCACCGACGACCCCGCTCGCCCGAACACCCGGGCGATGGATAACCCCATCCCGGGCCCGGCGCCCACCACGAGGGCCGTGGCCGGGGCAACAACAGAATTGGTGGCGTCAGTTGTCATGGCCGCGACGCAACACCCCCACACGGGCCGGAGCGGGGCTGTTCGCCCATGGCGTAGCGAAAATGGCCCTAAACCGGACTTCCCCAGCCCCTCAGACGGTTGGACCGAGCGAGTTCTGAGAAGAACGGTCAAACAAGCCCTCAATCCACGCAAGTCCAGACCCCAAGTGGCCGATTCGTCAGACAGGCCAAATACGCCGGCCGGACTAGGCTGGTCAGTAATCCGTACGGCGTGACCGGACGACATCAAGCATCATCAGCACCGCACGGCCAAGTTCCAGATCAGCAGGCGTAAGCACGTCGTCGCACCTGGCAGGAGAGTGAAATGTTCGAGAGGTTTACCGACCGCGCTCGGCGTGTAGTTGTGCTGGCCCAAGAAGAGGCCCGCATGCTCAACCACAACTACATCGGCACTGAGCACATCCTGTTGGGCCTAATCCACGAGGGCGAAGGCGTCGCCGCCAAAGCCCTCGAGTCGCTCGGCATCTCGCTGGAGGCTGTCCGCCAGCAGGTCGAGGAGATCATTGGCCAGGGTCAGCAGGCACCCAGCGGCCACATCCCCTTTACCCCACGGGCCAAAAAGGTCTTGGAACTCTCGCTTCGCGAAGCACTGCAGTTGGGTCACAACTACATCGGCACCGAGCACATCCTGCTCGGATTGATTCGCGAAGGCGAAGGCGTCGCTGCGCAAGTGCTCGTCAAGTTGGGTGCCGACCTCAATCGCGTGCGCCAGCAGGTCATCCAGTTGCTCTCGGGTTACCAGGGCAAGGAACCCGCGGCCGCTGGTGGACCGGCCGAAGGTACGCCGTCCACATCGCTGGTACTCGACCAATTCGGTCGCAACCTCACCCAGGCCGCACGTGAAGGCAAGCTCGACCCCGTGATCGGTCGGGAAAAGGAAACCGAGCGGGTCATGCAGATCCTTTCTCGGCGTACCAAGAACAACCCCGTCCTCATCGGCGAGCCCGGTGTTGGCAAGACCGCGGTCGTGGAAGGCCTCGCGCAGATGATTGTGCGCGGCGAAGTGCCGGAGACGCTGAAAGAAAAGCAGCTCTACACACTCGACTTGGGCGCGTTGGTTGCTGGTAGCCGTTACCGCGGTGACTTTGAAGAGCGGCTGAAGAAGGTGCTCAAGGAGATCCGTACTCGCGGCGACATCATCTTGTTCATCGACGAGATGCACACCCTCGTTGGTGCTGGTGCGGCTGAAGGCGCGATTGACGCGGCCAGCAGTCTCAAGCCGATGCTCGCTCGTGGCGAACTTCAGACGATCGGTGCGACGACACTCGACGAGTACCGCAAGTACGTCGAGAAGGATGCCGCGCTAGAGCGTCGATTCCAGCCGATCCAGGTGCAGGAACCGACATTGGCGCACACAATCGAGATCCTCAAAGGTCTACGCGATCGCTACGAAGCTCACCACCGCGTCTCGATCACAGATGCTGCGCTCGTTGCGGCCGCGACCTTGGCCGACCGATACATCTCCGATCGCTTCTTGCCGGACAAGGCCATCGACTTAGTCGACGAAGCTGGTTCGAGGTTGCGCATTCGCCGCATGACGGCTCCGCCGGATCTACGCGAATTTGATGACCGCATTGCGGATGTACGCCGCGAAAAGGAGTCCGCGATTGACGCGCAGGACTTCGAGAAGGCGGCGGCACTGCGTGACCAGGAAAAAACCTTGTTGACCGAAAAAGCCACCCGCGAACGCGAGTGGAAGGCTGGCGACATGGACGTCGTCGCTGAAGTTGACGAGGACCTGATCGCTGAGGTCCTCGCCACGGCGACCGGAATCCCGGTATTCAAGCTGACCGAGGAAGAGTCGCAGCGGTTGCTCAAGATGGAAGACGAGTTGCACAAGCGTGTCATCGGTCAAGAGCAGGCCATCAAGGCTCTGTCGCAGGCGATCCGGCGTACGCGCGCGGGTCTTAAGGACCCAAGGCGCCCTGGTGGCTCGTTCATCTTCGCTGGTCCGTCCGGTGTTGGTAAGACCGAATTGTCCAAGACGCTCGCGGAGTTTTTGTTTGGCGACCAGGACGCGCTCATCTCACTGGACATGAGTGAGTACTCCGAGAAGCACACAGTGTCGCGGCTGTTCGGTTCACCGCCCGGATACGTGGGTTACGAAGAGGGCGGTCAACTTACCGAGAAAGTACGCCGCAAGCCCTTCTCGGTCGTGCTCTTCGACGAGGTCGAAAAGGCGCACCCGGACATCTTCAACTCGTTGCTGCAGATCCTTGAAGACGGTCGACTTACTGACTCCCAAGGACGGGTCGTCGACTTCAAGAACACGGTGATCATCATGACCACCAACTTGGGCACGCGCGACATTGCGAAAGGCCAGAACCTTGGCTTCTCCGACGTCGCTGACACCAAGAGCAACTACGAGCGCATGAAGACCAAGGTCAACGACGAACTCAAACAGCATTTCCGTCCTGAGTTCATCAACCGTATCGACGACATCGTGGTCTTCCACCAGCTCAGCACGGACGAGATCACCCTGATCGTTGACTTGATGATCGCCAAGCTTGACGATCGGCTCAAGGACAAGGACATGGGGATCGAGCTCACGTTGGCAGCCAAGAAACTGTTGGCCGAACGCGGATACGACCCAGTGCTAGGTGCTCGTCCACTGCGTCGAACAATTCAACGCGAGATCGAGGACAGCATGTCTGAGAAGATCTTGTTTGGTGAGTTGCGTCCTGGCGAGATTGTTTTCGTTGATGTCGAGGGCGAAGGCGAGGCGCGAACCTTCACGTTCAAAGGCGAGATGAAGGCTGTCGTTCCTGAGGTCGCGCTTGTCAGCGCCGGAGACGTGATCGACGTCAACGATGTCATCGACGTAGGCGACGGGCCTCCGGTCGACTAAATTTGTCAAAAAAGTTGGGGTGGCTACCCGTTGAGGGTGTCGCCCCAACTTGCATGTGAGCCGGCGCCAAGGGGCGGGCCAGAAAGAACTTGCATGTGGGCCGGCGCCAGGGGGCGGGCCGGAAAGCGCGACTCCGGTATTCGACGTCGAGGGAGTTGGGCGCAGATCCCTCGACCGATCCCCCGTGCCGGTCGAGTTCATCTGCTTCTAGTAGTAGATCAGCAAAGAACGATTTCGAGGGTCGGTCAGGATGACTTTCTTCGACTCACTAGGTCTCGATTTGGACTCGAACGCCCGTCCACGCGAACGGATGCTGCCTCACTGCGAGGCCTCGCGCACGACACTCAGCGGGGGAGTCGGTAGGAATCGTGGTCGCCGATTTCAACCAGACCATCGCTGAGCAGCGAATCGAGGGCGCGTTCGCGTTGATCGTTGTCCGGCCACGCGGCATCGAGGACTGATTTCGGCACCGGTTCGGTTGAGTCGCGCAGGAGGTGAAGCAGGAGTCCGCGCACCTCTCTGTCGGTGCCGGCAAAGGACTGAGCGCGTCGGGGTGGACCGGCGTACGCCGGCGACCCGGCTCGCCTCCATTTGCACGTTGCTGTGAGGGGACAAGACGTACAGCGTGGAACTGCAGCTGTGCACACCAGCGCGCCGAGTTCCATCACGGCGACCGACCAGCGCGCGGCTATCGGCGGGCTGACCGGCAAAAGGGCCTCCGCCAACTGGCGCTCGGCGGAGTTCACCGACCGTCCCGGCAGCGCCACACCGGCTTCGTGCCGCGCGAGCACTCGGCGAACGTTGGTATCGAGCACGATGGACCGTTGTTGATAGGCGAATGCGAGGGTGGCCGCGGCCGTGTAGTCACCGACTCCTGGCAGGGCTCTGAGTTCCTCGTACGTCGAGGGCACGAGGCCGTCGTGGTCGCGGGCGATGCTCTGGGCGGACGCGTGAAGGCGCAATGCCCGCCGGGGGTAACCGAGTCGACCCCAAGCCCGGATCACTTCGGCGCGGCTCTCAACCGCCAGCGACGCAGGTAGCGGCCACCGCCGAAGCCACTGGGTCCAGACCGGTTCGACCCGTACGACCGGGGTTTGGCCGAGCATGACCTCGCTGACCAGAACCCCCCAGGGGGTTGTATCGGAGGCTCGCCAGGGGAGATCTCGTCGGTTCTCGGCGTACCACTCCAGCAGGCCCTCCACGCTCTGGATCGTGGCATGACGCCGGTTTGTCTGCGACCGGGGGCGTGTGGGGCGCTAGCGTGATCTTCGTGAGCGGAGTTTTGAACCCCAGGGGGCCGTTGCCACCGTCGGTCTATTGGCTGCGTCGCGCCGTGGTTGTGGTCGTGCTCATCGTGATCCTCCTGCTCGTCAAATGGCTGGTCGGTTCGATTGGGGGGAAGTCAGCCAGCCCCGGCCCCACCCCAGCGGCCTCCCTGAGTTCGCCCCCGGTCTCACCGTCGAACACGCCATCGAAGACACCGACCCCCACCCCGACTCCCACACCCACACCCACGCGCGTGGTCAAGACATGTCCGACGTCGGTGATTTCGGTGATCGCGTCGACTGACTCAGCGACCTACTCCGTAGGCTCGACGCCTCGACTACGGCTCAAGGTCACGAACAGCGGCAAGGTGACGTGCACCAGGGATGTCGGCTCGGCTCAGGATGAGTTGATCATCAAATCCGGTGCCAACCCCCTGTGGTCGAGCGACGACTGCAACCCAGGCGGCAAACCCGACGTCGTGACTCTCAGGGCCAACGAGTCGTGGTCAGTCGAAGTCACCTGGCCCGGTCGATACTCCAAGCCGGGATGCCCCGCCAATCAACCCGTTGCTGCGGCGGGGACGTACTCCTTGACCGGTCGCAACGGCACGGTGACAAGCAAGCCCACCAGCTTCTCGCTGACCTGATTCCTCCCAGCCGGGCTACCCCCTTCGCCGAGTCGTCCGGTTTTTGTGACGAAAACCCGCCCCCGGGACCCACAAAAGCCGCCGGCGGGGGGGTGGGCCCACTAAACCCCCCCCGCGGGGGGGACCCACCAC
>JBBRTC010000062.1:0-12426 GCA_038244765.1 Candidatus Nanopelagicales bacterium
AGCATGCCCATGTCTTGCGGCTTCACCACCACACCCAACTCGTCGGCAAGCTTCGCCGCCTCGATGTTGTCGACGACGCGTACGCCGTACTTCGCATTTAGTTCGGCGGCGCGATCGGGGCGGCGTTCGGTGATCACAATCTGTTCGGGGGCCCGGCCGGACCGCAGCAAGCCAGACAACCGCGCCTCGCCCATCACACCGGCGCCAAAGATCGCGACGAGCGCCACGACTACCTCCTGGTGAGTTCCGCGCCGAGCAACTATCGACGCGAGGTCAACGACTTAACGAACAGCGCGAGGTTCGCGGGTTTCTCCGCCATCCGACGGACCAAGTAGCCGTACCACTGGTCGCCATAGGGAACGTACACGCGTACCTGCTCTCCTTGCGCGGCCAATCGACGTTGCTCCTCAGGTCGGATGCCAAAAAGCAGTTGATATTCCATTGAGTTCTTCGCTCGATCGGCCCGTACAGCGAGTACTCCGGCGATATCGATGAGCCGAGGATCGTGGGTCGCCAGCATCGGGTAGGCAGGGCTGTCGATGAGCAACTTCATGCAGCGCACGTACGCCCGGTCGATCTCGTCCCTGATCGTGAAGGCCACGCTCTCGGGCTCTTGGTAGGCGCCCTTACAGAGCCGAACTCTCGATCCTGAGTAGGCAAGGTCGCGTACGTCGCCTTCGGTGCGACGCAACTGCGCCTGGAGCACCGCGCCTGTTTGCGGAAAGTCGTGCCGCAATTGGGTCAAGATCGACAGCGTGGAGTCGGTCGTCGTGTGGTCCTCCATGTCCAGCGTCACGGTCGTACCCACGTCGCGTGCTTTTGCACAAATCAGCGCCGCATTGTCATAGGCGAAGGAGTCGCCGACGTCGGGGAGAGCCTGGCCGACCGCCGACAACTTCACCGACACTTCGGTTCGGCTGGCCAACCCAACCGCTCCGAGCGCATCGAGCAATTCGAGATATGCCTTCACCGTCGCGTCCGCTTGATCGGTAGCCACGGTGTCTTCACCTAGGTGGTCGATCGTGGAGTACAGGCCGAGCGCGCTGAGTTCGGTGGCGGCGCGAACAGCGTCGGAGGTCTGCTCGCCCGGCACGAATCGGGCTACGACCCGCCGCGAGATCGGCGCGTTTGCGGCGACGTTCTTGATGAGATCACTTCGTGAGACGACCAACAGACCGCGCCGCAACATGGGTCCTCCTTCATGGTCAATCTATGCCCGCGAAGCGAGATGCAAACGAGCAAATGCCAATGCTTCGGCCAGATCTGCTTCTCGATCCACTCGGTTGACCGCCTTGCGGGTTGAGACTTCCACGACGACGGTTCCCGCGAATCCGCTCGATGCCAGTTGTTCCAACAGCAGGCCACACGGTTGAGTTCCGCGACCTGGCACAAGGTGCTCGTCTCGCCCACTGCCAGAACCGTCAGCCAGATGAAGGTGCGCCAATCGGTCGCCCAGGTCTGCGGCGACGACAAGAGCGTCGCTTTGCGACGTTGCCGTGTGTGAAAGGTCCAGGGTGGTGTGCGGGTAGTCGTCGTTGCGCACATCCCAGTCGGGAAGGTACGCCATGATTTCGCGCGTACGCGCCCGCCACGGGAACATGTTCTCAACGGCGAACCGAATCTCGGTTTCTTCGCCGATTCGAGCCAGCCCGGTGACGAAGTTGCGTGCGTAGTCTCGCTGCCAGCGAAAAGGCGGATGTACGACAACCGTACTGGCACCAAGGGTTTCGGCAGCCGCGCGTGCGCGCTGTAACTTCACCCACGGGTCCGTACTCCACACGCGCTGGGTGATCAACAGACAGGGTGCATGAATGGCCAAGATCGGTACGCCGTGATGATCAGACAAGCGACGAAGGGCCTCGGGGTCTTGGCTGATCGGATCGGTCATCACCATGATCTCAACGCCGTCGTAACCGAGTCGAGCGGCGAGTTCAAAGGTGACTGCCACTGATTCCGGGTAGGTCGACGCACTCGAAAGCGCGACTTTGGCTTGTGGGATGCGAATGATCGGTGAGCTCATCTCACGCGCTGATTTCAACCGGCTGCGAGGACGAGTCGGGCTCAGAGATTGCTCGCCAACGGTTGGCCCCGTAGTAGACGACAACCAATAGCAGGGCGCCCACGATCCCGAACGCTACGCCGATCACGCCGTACTTGGTCGATGTGATGGAGATGGCGAAGAAGTTCGCGAGACCATCGATGGACAGAACAAGCAAGAAACCAACCGCCATCGATCCGACGATCAACCAACGGATCCGATCGAGCGGACGCGCAACGAGCACCAACACCGACCACGAACAAACAAAAAGCGTCAACGTTGCAGATACCCGAGCTTCATCCACGCCCGCACCGTGAGTGAGTGCAAGATAGTAAGACACGAATGAGAGGCCCGCGACGACAGCGCCAGCGGGAATGGTGAACGACAGGACGCGTCGAAAGAACCCGGCTACGAATCGCTGTGTGTTAGGCATGAGCGCCAATAGGAAGCCAGGCACACCGATAGTCAGCGCCGTCACGAGCGTCAAATGGCGGGGCAAGAATGGAAACGGCAAGGTGGCCACGCCGGTCATCACAGCAAGTACAAACGAGTAGAACGACTTGGTCAAGAACAAGTCACTCACTCGTTCGATATTGCCCAAGACGCGGCGACCCTCGGCAACGACGGACGGCATGACCGAGAACTGATCGTCGAGAAGGACGAGTTGAGCCACTGCGCGGGTGGCCCCGGCGCCTGAACCCATCGCGATGCCGAGATCAGCGTCCTTCAAAGCGAGTACGTCGTTGACGCCATCGCCGGTCATCGCCACCACGTGTCCCCGGCTCTGCAAGGCACCCACCATCGCTCGCTTTTGCGCCGGTGTCACACGACCAAATACGCCACGACTTTCCAACACGTCGGCGAGCGCGTCTTGGTCCTCGGGCAATTCGTTGGCATCAAAGGGCTTATCGCCACCGGGAATCCCGGCTTGGCGTGCGATCGCACCGACCGTAAGTGGGTTGTCTCCAGAAATCACTTTGATGGTGACGCCTTGATCCAAGAAGTAGGCGACCGTGTCGGGGGCATCGCTGCGCAGCCGCTGATCAATCACCACGAGGGCAACAGCGGTGACCGAACCCGCCTCTTCTGTCGTCGGCGTCGTACCTGTGTCGGCTGGATGGGCCAGGACCAGCACTCGAGCCCCAAGGCCTGCGAGTGCGCTGGCCTGTCGGCGTACATCATCGGCAGGATCCAACAGAATCTCGGGGGCTCCGATCAACCACCACCCATGTTCGTGGAACTTCACGGCTGACCACTTGCGGGCACTGGAGAACGCGATGGAGTCGAGTACGTCCCAATCAGGGGTCGGGTAAGCCTCAGCCACCGCGAACACGGTGGGATTTGGTGCGCTTTCGGCGGCCCCGATCGCGCCGAGTGCATCGTCGACAGGTGCAGTCTCGTCGAGAATCACGACTTGATTGACGTGCATCCCGGGCTCAGTCAGCGTGCCGGTCTTGTCCACACAGATGACGTCAACGCGGGCTAGCGTTTCCACTGCCGGCATTTCTTGAACCAAGGCACGTCGGGCGCCGAGACGGACAACGGCCACCGCCATCGCGACGCTGGTCAACAGGACCAATCCTTCGGGAATCATCGTGACGACGCCGGCCACAGTGCCGGTGAGCGCCGACTGCCAGTTGTCCGACGCCCGAATTTGGCTGACAAACAACAGGATTCCCACCGGCACGATGACCACCGTCATCACGCGCACGAATCGCATGATCGAGATCATGAGTTCCGATTTGGTGGTCGTGAACTTACGTGCCTCCGACGTCAGTCGGGTCGCGTACGACTCGAGACCGACACTGGTTGCCCGCATCACACCTGATCCGGCAACCACAAAGGAACCGGACATCGCAGCATCGCCGATGACTTTGTCGACCGGGTCAGCTTCACCGGTCAGCAGCGATTCGTCGATTTCGAGACCGAGCGACGTCAAGACGTCCCCATCGACGACAACTTGATCACCAGTGCGCAAGATCACGAGATCGTCGCGAACCAATTCCGTGGGTCGCAACTCGACGTCCTCGCCATCACGGCGTACTAGTGGACGGGCTTCGCCAACAAGACTCAACCGTTCGAGCGTCCGCTTCGCGCGATAGTCCTGGATGATTCCGATCGCGCTGTTGATCACGATGACGACACCGAACAGCGTGTCCTGAAAGGGCGCCCGCGCGAAAATCATCAAGGCCCACAGGGAGGCAATGACGAGGTTGAAACTCGTGAGTGTGTTGGCGCGAATGATGTCTGACAGGCTGCGGCTTCGCTGGTCGGGCGCTACGTTCACTGCGCCCGCTACGACCCGCTCTGCGACTTGTGCGGCAGTGAGACCCCGATCGAGATCGGTGTCGATCACCGGCGGTACCACCGAGGGCCCACTAATCCGCGAGACCGTCAATGCGTCGGAGAATCACGCCTTCTCGCAACGCCCAGGGGCAAATCTTGATCTCGTCAGCCCCGACCAAGTCCAAGGCGGCCTCGGCAACAACGGCACCGGCGAGGATTTGATAAGCGCGATCTTCATCGACCCCGGGGAGGTGCGCGCGTTCCTCGTGCGTCATTTCGGCAAGTTTTGGAACCCAGTCGTTGACGTCAGTTCGTGAAAGCGTCCGACCCACGTACACACCATCCGCCGATGGAGCGGCGCCTGCAATTCGGGCCAACGTGCGGAACGTCTTGCTCGTGCCAACCGTGACTTCGGGGCTGCCGTTGCGCAGTAGGGGTCCTAATTCCACGGCCACCAACGCGCGTACTCGGCGGCGCAGAGACTTAAGGTCGTCAGAATTCATCGGAGCGCCCACGTTGAAGTCGCGGGTGACCCGTCCGGCACCCAGCGGAAGTGACACCGCGACATCGGGTACTTCTTCGGTCCCTGACGCAATCTCCAGTGAGCCACCCCCGATGTCGAAAACCATCAGTCGCCCGGCAGACCAACCAAACCATCGGCGTACGGCGAGAAAGGTAAGTCGCGCTTCGTCGGCGCCATCGAGTACGGCCAGCGATACCCCCGTCCGCTCGGCAACCGTGGAGAGGACCTCGTCGCCGTTGCTCGCGTCGCGTACAGCAGAGGTCGCGAAGGCAAGGAACTCCGCGCAACCGAGTTCTTCCGCCTCCTCTTGCGCGTGAGCAACCAAGTCGGCGAGCGAATCCACCGCATCTTTGCTGAGCGAACCGTCTTGATCAAGATGCTGCGCAAGACGTAGATCATGTTTGAGCGAAAAAGCGGGCAGCGGAGGCGAGCCAGGATGTGCATCCACGACAAGTAGATGGACCGTGTTCGATCCGACGTCCAACACACCGATGCGCACGCTGCGACGCTACTAGTTCAGGTGACGTCTAGTCTTACCCGGTGCCTGAAGTGACACTTGATTTTTCCCGTCAATGGGTTGAGTTTGCCGACCCGGCGGACAAGGAGCAGATTTTTCGCTGCGACCTGACCTGGTTGACCTCGATGTGGACCTGTATCTACGGATCGGGCTGCAAGGGAATCGACAAGGCGCATCCCGACGATGGTTGCTGCGTTCTCGGCGCACACTTCGCGGACAAAAACGACGAGAAGCGCATACGCAAGTTCGCCGATGAATTGACCGACGAGCAGTGGCAGTACCGCAAAGTCGCGGTGAAGAAGGGCTTCGTCGAGAAGGACGAGGACGGGCAACGCAAGACCCGAGTCGTCGACGGGGCTTGCATCTTCCTCAATCGCGACGGTTTTGCGGGGGGCAAGGGCTGTGCCTTGCACGGCCACGCGCTGACGAAGGGGCTCAACCCGCTGGAGACCAAGCCTGAGGTGTGTTGGCAGTTGCCCATTCGCCGTACCTATGAATGGACCGAACGGCCCGATGACAGCCAAATTCTTTTCGTCACCATCGGCGAATATGACCGTCGCGGCTGGGGCCCAGGGGGGCACGACCTTGACTGGTACTGCACTGGGGACCCGATCGCCCATGTCGGCGCGGAGCCGGTCTATCTGAGCAATCAGGCTGAGCTCGTGGCGCTGATGGGTCAACAGGCGTACGCCGAACTGGTCGTGCACTGCGAAGCGCGGGTGACCGCGATGCGGGCGGTTCGTACGGTCGCGCAGAAGAAGAGCCAGCCGGTGGACATCGCGCTGCTCCCGTTCTCTCCCCACCCCGCCGACCCGCTCTAACCCGTCCACCCCGACAAACCCGACAACCCCGTCTCTAACCGGCTTCTACCCCTTTCCGCCGAGTCGTCAGTTTTTGGTCACTCAAGCCTCCTCAGGTGACCAAAAAGTGACGACTCGGCGCGGGGGGGTGAGGGTGTCGGAGCGGACCCGTACGGTCCGGACATGGCCAAAACATCGACGCGCGTACGCCCGGAATACCGCTGTACCGAGTGCGGCTGGACCGCCGCAAAGTGGGTGGGTCGATGCGGTGAATGCCAGGCGTGGGGCTCAGTCATTGAAGTCGGCGCGGCAAAGTTAAACCACGTCGCTGCCGGTCCGGTGACCTCGCTGGCGAGACCGATTGGCGACATCGACCTCACCGACGCGATTCATTGGTCCAGCGGAATGGATGAACTGGACCGTGTGCTCGGCGGCGGATTCGTGCCAGGGGCCGTACACCTGCTCGCCGGCGAACCCGGCGTGGGCAAATCGACCCTGCTCCTCGAAGTGGCCGCTCGGGCTGCATCCCCCACGCGCACGGCGCTCTATGTCACGGCCGAAGAGTCCGCCGCCCAGGTACGGCTGAGGGCCGATCGCATTGGGGCGCTCAATGATCACCTTTATCTCGCCTCCGAGACCGACCTGTCTGCCGTCATCGGCCAAATCGAAGCCATCTCGCCAGACTTGATGATCGTCGACTCCGTCCAAACCATCGGTACGGCGCAAATCGACGGCTCCCCCGGTGGCGTGGCCCAGGTGCGCGAAGTTGCCGCAGCGCTCATCCGCGTCGCCAAAGACCGAGGCATGGCCCTTGTCCTCGTCGGGCACGTCACCAAAGACGGTCAGATCGCCGGACCTCGCTTGTTGGAGCATCTCGTCGACGTGGTCCTCTACATCGACGGCGAACGACACGCTCGACTGCGGATGATTCGCGCCGTAAAGAATCGGTACGGCCCCGCCGACGAGATCGGCTGCTTCGAGCTGACCGACGCCGGCGTACTCGGAATCGCAGACCCCAGCGGACTCTTCATGTCCAGGACAAGCGTGCAAGCATCTGGCACTTGCGTGACCGTGACACTGGAGGGATCGCGCCCCTTACTCGCGGAAGTTCAAGCCCTTGTCGGCGCATCACGCGCCCCGATGCCGCGGCGCGCAACCAACGGCCTCGACTCATCGCGCGTCGCGATGATTTTGGCCGTGCTCGAGCGACGCTGCGGCATCGTCGTGTCCGAAGCCGACGTCTACGCGTCGACGGTGGGAGGGGTACGCCTCAACGAACCTTCGGTTGACCTTGCGCTCGCATTGGCGATTGCGAGTTCGAAGGCTGACATCCCCCTCGGCTCGCGGACGATCGCCTTCGGTGAGGTCGGACTCGCCGGAGAAATTCGCCGAGTCACGGGGACCGCGCGTCGACTCTCCGAAGCTGCACGGCTGGGATTCACCACTGCAATCGTTCCCCGCGACAGCGGTCCAGCACCCGACGGACTCAAGTTGATTGAGGTTCCGGACGTTCTCGCAGCTATCAGCGCCGACGTCAGGCGCATCCGCCCCGCCTGACTAGACTCGACGAACCGTTAGGCACTTCAGCGCAGGGGACATTGTGGCGACAGGCGAGCGCACTTCCACGAGCGGTGATCCCGACGCTATTTTGCGATCGGCTCTCGCCCAAGCGGCTCCGGGAACTGCTTTGCGCGACGGGCTCGAACGAATTCTTCGAGGGCGTACCGGCGGACTCATCGTCCTGGGGCACGACAAGACGATCGCTGCGCTGGCAACCGGCGGGTTCGATCTCAACGTTGACTTCTCCGCAACTCGACTACGTGAACTCGCCAAGATGGACGGTGCGGTGCTGCTCGATCGCGAGGCGACGCGAATCCTCGCTGCGGCAACGCAATTGCTGCCCGACCCGACGATCCCGACTGACGAACAAGGCACCCGTCATCGCACCGCGGACCGAGTGGCCAAGCAAACAAACTTTCCGGTTATCTCTGTGAGCAAGTCCATGAATACCATTGCGTTGTACGTCGCCAATCGCCGATACGTACTCGAAGATTCCGCCACGATTCTTTCCCGCGCCAACCAGGCGCTTGCGACCCTCGAGCGCTACAAGATGCGGCTGGACGAAGTCAGCGGCACCTTGTCTGCGCTGGAGATCGAGGACCTCGTCACCGTACGAGATGTTGCCGCCGTTGGTCAGCGACTCGAGATGGTGCGAAGAATTTCGGTCGAGATCGACTCGTATGTCGTCGAACTAGGCACCGACGGACGACTGTTGTCATTGCAATTGCAGGAATTGGTTGCCGGCGTTGAGACCGACCGAGTGCTCGTTGCGCGTGACTACCTGCCCACGGCCGGAGGGCGGCGCGCTCGTACGGTCGAACAATCGCTCGCCGAACTTGACTCGCTCCTTGAGGCCGAACTACTCGACTTTCAGCTAGTCGCCAAAGCTCTCGGTCTGCCGCACACCCTCGAGGGGCTGGACTCGACAGCAAACCCTCGCGGCTTCCGACTACTCGCCCGCGTCCCGCGCTTGCCCGAAATCGTGATGGATCGCCTGGTCGAACACTTCGGCACGCTGCAGAAGTTGCTGTCGGCGGGCATCGACGAATTGCAGGCAGTTGAAGGTGTCGGGGAAACGCGGGCGCGGTCAGTGCGCGAAGGACTTTCTCGTCTGGCCGAGTCGAGCATTCTCGAGAGGTACGTCTAGCCAGGCGACGCTACATTCCTGACGTCGACGTCTTGCGGCTTAAGTCAGTACGGGGGCCGTCTGCGGGTCAAAGATGTTGGCCGATTTCGTGGCGTCCGACGTCGATGGGGCATCCGGCATTCTGATCAGGAGCACAGGATCGCTACCATCTGGTCGTCGAAGCACTGCACGCGCGTACGACGGAAGACCGTGCACATCACGCGACTCGGGAATCAGCGAGTCTGAGCCCAAAACGGCTTCGACTCGATCGACAACGACGCCGACGTTTCCCACGTCTGCGGGAATGAGCACATCACCGGGACCGTCTGGATCAGATCGCAAGTCGATCACCGCAACGCTGTGGCCGCGCGCGTCCACGAGCCCGAGTGCACGCCCGTTGACCTCATGACCCGAGCCGGGTAGGACGTGCAAACCCTCTGAACGCAAGACTTCTAAGACTTCCAGAACGCTGACAGCGAATCGGGTGTCGCCAACCCTGAACACGACAAAGCCAGCCGAGTCCAGACCCGCGAGTGCCGCCGCTTCCGGTGCCCTAGGCACATCCACTGACACGAACATGGGCCCAGACATCAACGCACGTCCTCGAGTTCGAACATCTGTGATGCCTCGTCGGCCGACCGCAAACAATGCGCGACGAGTTCGTTGACCGAACAGCCGTCCAGGAGGTCAACCAGTTCGCTGGCCGACGTTCTCGGCAACGTCGCAGCTGCGGCCCGGTACTCGCGCGCGGCGGCGGAGAACTCACGAACGGCCATCAATGCAGCAGCGAGCAGGAAGCGCGCGTGCCCCGCATCGGGAGCTAGGTAGACGGCCTTACGAAGGGCGATCAACGCACCTCGGTCATCACCCATGGTCGACCGCGCACGCCCTTCGACGACGTACGCCTCCACCTCGAACGGGAGATCTTCCGATGCTCGCGAGGCGAGCGCGGCTGCTTCGAGGTATCGGCCCGTGACAAGTGCTTCACGTGCTTCGGCCAACAGTTCCAACCCTGATACGAACGGAATGGCGACCTCGCCAGTCCCGTCGGCCGTTTCGTCGACGTCAGTCGGAATTGTTCCGTCGACGAACGCCGTGGAATTCGTGCGCGGGCCCGGGAGGACAGCATTGGTGATCAGAGCAAGACTCGGCGCCTTGCGAATTCTGCGAATCCCATGTGACTGCGTGGTCGGGGTCGCTTCCAACCCGACTGCGTCAGCCCCGTTCCCGGAAACGCGACCGCCACGGTCTGTGCCCTTCGCCGCGCCAGCCAAACTCTTGTGATAGGCGAATGCGTCGTTCATCGAGACGAGGCTGAACGCGTCGGTGACCTGCCACAACGTCTCCGCGTGGCCGAGTAGCAGATACCCACCCGGCGCCATCACCCGATGGAAACTGTTGACCAACGAACGCGTGGTGTCGCGAGAGAAGTAGATCGTGACGTTTCGACAAACGAGAAGATCAACCTCATCATCGTCAAACGGGAACGGATCCTTGACTAGGTTGTGAAGGCGTGTCTCGACCA
Source organism: Candidatus Nanopelagicales bacterium (assembly GCA_038244765.1). Taxonomy (GTDB): domain Bacteria; phylum Actinomycetota; class Actinomycetes; order S36-B12; family JBBRLC01; genus JBBRLC01. The sequence goes on from JBBRTC010000062.1 coordinate 10,376, forward strand.
AATCACGAACGTCCTTCTTCACGACGTACGATGAGCCGTCTGGCACGAACCAGCGAGCCTGCGCCTCAGGTGTCACCAAGCCGAGGCTGCGACCTGAGTACCGTGCACGCTTGGTTGCGGCGACGGCTTGTGAGGAAAGGTCGGTCGCAAGGACTCGAATCGACACGTCTTCATCGACAGACTCCGCAGCCGAAAGTGCAAGCATGGCAAGGGAGTACGGCTCTTCACCGGTCGAACATCCAGCGCTCCAGATAGTGAGTGGGCGTCGGCGTGCCGTTGCTCGCCGGATGAGTTCCGGTAGTAGCCGACGACGCAGCGCAGCCATTTGTGGCGGATTGCGGAAGAAGTGGGTTTCGGGGACGGTCACCGCATCGATCAAACGTTGACGCTCCTCGGCACCGTCGGCCGACGAGACGAACGTGAGGTACGTACGCAGATCGGATAGACCAGACGTCTCAAGTCGCAACCCAACGACCGCTGTCAGTGCTCCACGTCGACTCGAGTCAAAGACAAGGCCGGCTTCACGAGCAAGGTACGCCGCTAACGCGACATGCTCCGGATCAGTGAGAGGACGACGTGGCTGACCCGGTTGCGCTGGCATTGCCATAACGTGGGCGCTCATGCCGCACCACCTGCCTGCGCGGGAGCAACACTGGATTGCACCCACTGACGCATCACCGCATCAATGACGGCATCGGCAATGACATCGACGGGGAGCTCTTCAATAACTGCATCAATCGCGGCCGCCGCACCGGGCATCCCCCACACCGCGCTGGTCGACTCGTCCTGACAGATCGTGTGCGCTCCGGCGATCCGCATTCGGCGCAATCCATCAGCACCATCGCGGCCCATCCCGGTGAGCAAGACACCCACGGCCCTCTCGCGGCACAGATCAGCGACACAACGGAAAGTCGTATCAACTTCAGGTACGTGGACTTGACCGGGGCGTCGTGGACGAATTTTGACGCGCAGACTTGCCTCAATGGCGAGGTTGCCTTCTGACGACGCCAACATCACAACACCTGGCCGCAACCGATCGCCGTCCTGCGCGACAACTACCTCAAGCGGGACAAGTTCGTTTAACCATCGTGCGAGGCCGTCAATGAAGCCGTCGGCCATGTGCTGCACCACGACAACTGGAGCCGGGAAGTCCGCGGGGAGCCCGCGCAATACCGTGACCAGTGCAGCTGGTCCACCAGTCGACGCACCGATCGCCACAACAGGCGGGCGCCGCAGCCGCGACGGTGCCACGACCAAACCCGAGGACTCCGGAGCGGCCGTCGGTGTCATTGTTTCGACGTGGGCCGTTCGGCCGTTGGCATGCGCACGATCGCGTAGGCGTCCCCGTGGGTGGGTGATGACGCGGATACGAGTAGCAAGCATCAAGTGACTGAGTAGCTCGGCGGCGTAGTGACTTTGGCCCTGGGCCTCGGCCTGCTCTCCAACGACGTCGACAGCTCCGAGGGCAAGGGCCTCTGTCGCGGTCAACGCGGATGCGCCGGTCACCACGATCGGGGTGGCAGCGCGGCCCATGATCTTTTCAATCAGGTCCAGACCGCCTGAGGCGGCCGACAAATCAATCAGTACGGCCGCAGGTTGCGTGTCGATCACCATCGCCACCGCGTCGTCGACGGAACGAGCGACTCCTCGTACCTCGAATGGGGCACCGGCCAGCAACGCAGTCAGTCGACTCAGCCGTACCTGGGTGGCCGCAACGATCACGATGTGGGTGGGCCGTGGAACTGCACCGGACGTCGAAGCCGGGGTCGAATCGACTCGCGACACTTCGCCTCCCGCACGGCCGGGCAGGGCACCGGACTCGCGGTCGTACGCGAGTGCAGTCAGGGTCAACCGATGGTGGTCAATCCCTTCGTGAGGTTCGACCATCCGGGTGGCGTACTTGAGCCCTCTCACGCCGAGTCGTCAGTTTTTGGGCACCGTGGGTGGCTTTTGTGGCCAAAAAATGACGACTCGGGGGAGGGGGTAGCCCCGCGGGGGGGGCTCAGGTCCCCGCGAAGCGGGGGGGGTTGCGTGTCACCGTGCCGGTGCGC
>JBBRTC010000063.1:0-12298 GCA_038244765.1 Candidatus Nanopelagicales bacterium
ATGCGCTTCTACGCCCTCGTTCTCTGGCGTGCCCGCGGCGAAGTACCGAAGTTGCTTCAACTGCTCTATCTCGGCAGCGGGGAGTTTCTCCGCTACGAGCCAGACGAAGCCGATCTGCTGGCAACCGAACGCAAACTCATCGCCATCGCCGAGCGCATTGACAAGTCACTTGCGTCCGGAGAATTTCTGCCGCATAAGTCCAAGCTGTGCGCCTGGTGTGATCACCAAGCAATTTGCCCGGAGTGGGGTGGGACCCCGCCACCCATGCCCGCGATCGACGCTGAGGTCGCACTCCAATCGCCCGAGACCAGCGAACCTGAGCAAGAATGACGACGTGAATCACGATGCGGTCGAATCACGTGCCCAGAGCCGAAACGGCGAATCAGCGCTAATTGCCGCTAGGGCGAGGTCCCTCACCAAGATCTTTGGATCTGGCGATACCGCCGTCACAGCTCTGGACTCCGTCGATGCCGAGATCCCCCAGAACGCATTCACCGCGATCATGGGCCCGTCGGGCTCAGGCAAGTCGACACTCATGCACTGTCTGGCTGGCCTGGACAACGTCAGTTCCGGCCAAGTGTTCATCGGCGACGTGGATTTGACATCGCTTTCGGACAAGGCGCTGACGAAACTTCGCCGTGATTCGGTGGGCTTCGTTTTCCAATCGTTCAACCTCGTACCTACCTTGACGGCGCTGGAAAATATCACCCTGCCCAGCGACATCGCGGGGCGCAAAATGGACTCCGAGTGGCTCGATACTGTGATCGACACCGTGGGTCTTCGCGATCGTCTTGGCCATCGCCCCAGCGAACTATCCGGGGGGCAACAACAACGCGTCGCGTGCGCGCGGGCCCTAGCCGGACGGCCGGCGATCGTTTTCGCCGATGAACCGACGGGCAACCTGGACTCTCGATCAGGGGCTGAGGTCCTGGGGTTTCTACGCCGATCGGTACGCGAGTTTGGCAACACCGTGGTGATGGTCACCCACGACCCGAACGCCGCGTCGTACGCTGATCGCGTTCTCTTCCTCGCTGACGGAGCAATCGTTGGTGAAGTTGCCCACCCGACGACCGAATCTGTCCTCGAACACATGATGGCGCTCGACCCACAAGGTCGTAGTTGACGTGTTCAAAGCCGCAATTCGCAGTTTGCTCGCGCACAAACTCCGGCTCTCGCTGACGGCATTCACGATCGTGCTTGGCGTCGCATTTGTCAGTGGCACCTTCATTTTTACCGACTCACTGCGGTCCGCGTTTGATGCACTGTTCGACCAGAAGCAACCCGACGTCGTGGTGACCGCGCACACGAACTTCGTGCCCTCAAATCGCGGCGGCGGGCAACCCACTGCCGCTACAGACTCACTCCCCGAGCGACTTCAATCCCAGATCACCGCAATCCCAGGCGTCGCGTCGTCGACTCCTGAAGTTGTTGTCGAAAGCGTCTTGGTGCTGGGTCAAGACGGAAAGGTTGTTGGACCGCAGGGCTCGCGCTCAGTCGGTCGATCGTGGGTGGCGAACCCCGCTATTAACAATCTGACGCTCATCAAGGGTTCACTACCTACCGGCGTCGGACAAGTGGCACTATTGGACAGCACGGCCACGGCGGCGGGGGTCTCCCTGGGGTCAACCGTCGCGGTTGTGGCACCGACCGGGACGATCCGTCCGCTGGTCACCGGGCTCCTTTCTCGATCAGTGTCGGGGAGTCTCGGTGGCACCGTCGTCATCTTCGATCTGCCGGCGGCGCAAAAACTGTTGCTCTCCCCGGGCCGAGTAAGTGACTTTCTCGTACTCTCCGAACCCGGACTCCGTCAGTCTCAGGTTGCCGCACTCATCAAGACCACCCTGACCACGTCGGTGCCTGGTGGTGTCGACACTCAAACTGGTGCCCAGCGCACCGACGAAATCACGAAACGAATCCAAGAAGGTTTTGGCTTCTTCAACACGTTCCTTCTCACCTTTGGGCTCATCGCACTTTTCGTGGCCGCGTTCCTGATCGTCAACACGTTCTCGATGTTGGTCGCGCAGCGCACCCGTGAGTTGGCACTCCTGCGGGCTATCGGAGCAACGCGGCGACAAGTGCAGTCGTCGGTCATTCTCGAAGCCGCGTTGGTGGGTTTGGTTGCCGCCACTCTCGGACTGCTGGGAGGGGTAGGGGTCTCGAAGTTGTTGACGTTCCTGTTGGAAAAGCTCGGCGTCTCCCTGCCGAGCACTCCGCTGGTGCTCGCCCCTCGCACGATCGTCTTTGGCTATGTCATCGGCTTGCTCGTGACGGTGTTTTCCGCGTGGGGGCCAGCGCGACGGGCGGCCCGAATCCCCCCCGTCGCGGCCTTACGTGATGACGTGTCGCTGCCGGTGGCATCCCTTCGCGTACGCCGAGTCATCGGCCTAGTCCTGGTGTTGGTTGCGGTGCTTCTTGCCTGGCGCGCGTTGCACGTCGTCGACGACGCCAACCGGTCCGCGCTACTCATCGGCGTGAGCGCGCTCTGCGCATTGGTCGCGGCAATCGCTCTGGCCCCAGCAATGGCTCGACCGCTGGTCAAGGTTCTCGGCCTGCCGCTTCCACGTCGACCAGTAAGCAAACTTGCGATTGAAAACGGGCGTCGCAACCCCCGTCGCACCGGCGCGACCGCAAGCGCCCTCGCAATCGGCCTGGCGCTCATGAGCGCTGTTGGTGTCATCAACGCGTCCGCCAAGGCGTCGGTGACATCGATCGTTGACAACACGATTGGTGCCGATTTTGTGGTGCTAGGCGAACGGTTCCAGCCTTTCCCCCACCAGGTCTATCGCGAACTTGCGAACACCCTGGGGACCTCGGTGGTGACGTATGTCCGCCAGATTCCGGTCCAGATCGCCGCCGATCGATCGTTGATGACCGGTGTGGATCCGATCGCCCTGCCGAAAGTGCTCAATCTGCAGATGATCAGCGGATCGATCGCCAACTTGGCACTTGGTGAAACGGTGGTGGATCAAAAGCGCGCCAACGAACTGGGATTGAAGGTCGGCCAGCAACTCAACGCGACCTACTTGAATGGGAAAGGCACCCTTCGCCTCGCGGGGATCTACAAGGATTCTGGTTTCTACCAGGGTTACATCGTGACGCTCCCGCAACTCGTGGCGATTGGTTCGCGCGAACTCGATACCGCGATCTACATCCGAGTCGCTCCAGGAGTAATCCCCGCGACCGTACGTGCATCGCTGGAGAATTCGATAGGTGCATCAGGGGCGGTTCGTTTGCAGGATCAGAGCGACATCAAAAGCGAGATTAACTCCCAATTCGATGCCCTCTTCGGCTTTGTCTACGCCCTGCTTGCACTCGCCGTGATCGTGGCTTTTCTGGGAATTGTCAACACGCTCCTGTTGGGAGTTTACGAACGCACCCGCGAACTCGGGCTTCTTCGGGCTGTTGGCACAAGCCGAAAACAAATCCGTCGTATGGTCGTGCTTGAAGCCGTACTGATTGCCCTGTTCGGCGCACTGGTCGGATTGTGTCTGGGAATTGCATACGGCGCATTGCTGCGCAAATCCCTTGAATCCCAGGGAATTACCGAGCTCGCAATCCCTTGGGGTCAGGTCGGCTTCTTTGTCGTCCTGGCTGTGGTTGGGGGTGCGGTCGCGGCGCTATGGCCGGCTTTCCGGGCCGCGCGATTGAACATTTTGGCCGCGATTTCCACTGACTAGATCAGCCAATGTCTCCACTGTCAGGTCGTGCAGCGACGAGGCCGTGCTCAATCTCTCGCGGGCGGCTTCCTCTAGGTCGGATCCTAATTCCGCCGCGACAATCGGCTCGCCATGACTGGTGGCGTGTGGCACCGCGACGACGTGACATCCCGCTGCCAGCCCCGAGGTGACCCCGGTTCGAGAGTCCTCGAGCACGACACAGTGTCGAGCCGACACGCCGAGTTTCGCCGCGGCGAAGAGGTACGGCGCCGGGTGCGGCTTGGTGTGCTCGACTTCGTCGCCGGCCACACTTAGATCGAAGACGTCGTCGCCAACTTCGTCGAGAACCACGGCAAGAACGTGATTGACCAAATCCCGCCCCGAGGAAGAAACGAGCGCGCGAGGAATCCCCGCCTGCCGTAGTGACACGACCAACTCGCGCGCACCGGGCATCCAGGCGATGGGGCCCTTGACGAGAAGCGACGCCATCTCGGACTTCAACGAGCGAGCGACCTCGAGGGCATCGTGTCCGCCGCCCGCCCGACCGATCATGTAGGCCACGGCGCGCGACATGGGACCACCGATCAATGCTGACTGGTCGGCTTGCTCCCACCGGACACCCATGCGAGCCATCACCGTGGACTCGGCCATGAACCAGAGGGGTTCGGTGTCGACAAGGAGCCCGTCCATATCGAACAAGACCGCCGCTGGCGGGTGTGGTCGTTGAGACATTACGTCGCGCTGGAGACTTGGCTTCGTGCAGGATCGATGACCTGCGGAGATTGACATTCACGCCCTGTCATCTGAGGTTTCATCTCCCGACTCTTGTAGGTATCTCCTGCGACTTGACGACGTTATGTGTACGCGATCTCAGTCAAGCCAATGGGTGGCTTTACGGCGTACAGGTGTCCGCCATACCTTCGTGAATGCGCGAAGCGCGTCCTTAGCTCGGGCTTGCTGCAGCCCGATGAGCAGTCCGTAAGTGAAGCCGTCCTCGTTGTGCGCTGCGGCGTCCTGCGCGGCCTCAGCGAGGGTCGCGCGAGCGATGACAGAGTCCTGGAAGTTGCCAAGGCTCGTCTGGATCTCGCTCATCCACGTTGCGAACCGGCTGGCGTCGCGACCGCACACGGGTTCGGCGACTTCGGCGGCGTATCGGGCTCGCTTGGCAGCCCGACGCAGGGCGTGGCGGGCTGCGTCCCCTGACGCATCGTCAGAGGCCCGCAGCAACTCCTTGTGGCGTGACGCGACCCGCTTCCCCTCGCGGCGAACCAGGCGAGGGAGTTCTCGCATGGCAGGCTTGTTTGCCCGGTTGGAAAGGTGGGGGGTCTCGACGAATGCGTCGAGGCTGTCCAGCAACCGAAAGTAGCGATCGCCGTCCAAGGCCTCAAGCAACTGCTGGTGGGCGAGGTTAGCCCGCTTCACCAACATCGAATCCATCCGGCGGCGTGCGGGGCCGTGAACCTGATCGGCGGGGAGCTCGTCGACTGCAGCCAACAACTCTGCCCTAATCACCTGGACATCGCGTAACGCGCCGACGAGACCCCCGATCCACGCGAGTTCGGCGCGGACGGGCTCTGTCTTCTCACGTTCATAGACTGGCCGATAGGTCGCGAGAGCGCTGCGCAGTCGCCGAGTGCAGACGCGCATCTGATGTACCGCTTCATCGGCGATGTCGGCCCTGGTCGGGTCGTTCGCGCGTACGTCAGGGTCGAAAGCCTTGAGTCGGGCGACGTGGATTGCGACGTAGGCACGTACGGCGGTCCCCGCATCGCTTTGTGACGTCACGGGTTGCGTCTGCGTGCGGCGGGTGGTGTCGGCGCCGAGCGTTCGCGCGAGTTTGGAGACCGAGGCCGACGGCGATGCGTCGGCGCCGAGCAGCAAGGACTCCGTCGCATCGAGGATCGCGATGTCTCCCTCGACGAGCTCCACCTCCACTTCATGCCAGCTCTGGGTTGTGGATGCATCATCGTCGAGTCGATCCAGCGCTGTGCCGGTCACGCGGTCGTCGGCGACTTCCGCGAGCACCGAGCCATCAGGTGCACGAAGGAGGTACGCCGTACGTCGTGTGGTGATCTCAGCGACCGGGATTAGTGCGCGGTCTCGGACGTGCACCCTGATCGCCGCGATGAGCGGCGCTGGGGCTTCGAACGCGCCTCCGACTGTTGACGTCGAGAGCGGTTGGTGGATCTCAAGTCGGCTGGTGTCACCCTGGCCGCTTCGTGGGAGTTTGAGGTGCCACCCCTCATCGATCCCGCCGGTGCGACGTCGCAAGGTGATTCGGTGGCGAAGCAGCAGGAGGTCACCGGTGTCGAAATAGATGGCATGCAGATCGACGGCTGGGACTTCCTCAACTGCGCCCACACCGTCGATGTCGGCAAGAGCTGGGAGTTCCCACGACACTGACGCGTCGTACTTGCGCTCGACTTCGACGTGGGACTCCACCCTGACAACGCTACCGCGGGGCGCCGTCGCGGGTCTTGATCGCGTCGGGCAGTACCGAAGCCAATCACGCCATCCATTTGCGACTTCTGGATTTCGGCTCCGCTACGTCGCGTTGAAGTACTTGGCTTCGGGGTGATGGACGACCAGAGCGGACGTCGACTGCTCGGGGTGCAATTGAAACTCTTCGGATAGTTCGACTCCGATTCGTCCCGGGTCCAACAGGTCCACGAGTTCGCGTTGCATCTCGACGTCGGGGCAGGCCGGATAGCCGAAGGAATACCGCGACCCTCGATAGCCCTGCTTCGCAATTAGCGTGTCCATGTCGTCGACATCGTCAATCCCGATGCTGAGCTCGGATCGGATCCGCGCATGCCACATCTCGGCCAAGCCCTCGGTCAATTGGACCGACAAGCCATGCAACTCCAGGTAGTCGCGGTACTCGTTCTCCGCAAATAGTTTCGCGGTCACCTCAGACACGTGGTTGCCCATTGTCACGACGTGGAAGGCCACGACGTCGAGTTGGGAAAGATCGAGTTGCTCGGGTTCGATCCTCCCTGCCTCGCGAGGTCGAAAGAAGTCCGCTAGACACAGCCGGCGATCACGACGTTGGCGGGGGAAACTCAACCGGACACGCTCGGATCCGAGCAATGGACCTTCGTGGTGGGCTACCACGAGATCGTTGCCCTCCGACCAGCATGGGAAGTAGCCATAGACCACTGCGGCTTCAAAGATTCCCTCGGTGTGCGCGCGTTCGAGCCAACGTCGTAGGCGTGGACGCCCCTCGGTCTCCACCAGTTCTTCGTAGGACGGTCCGTCGTCAGCGCGAGACGGCTTCAATCCCCACTGACCCAGGAACGTTGCGCGTTCGTCGAGGTACGCCGCGTACTCCCCTAGCGGCAAACCCTTGATGACCCGGGTCCCCCAGAAGGGCGGAGTAGGAATCGGGTTGTTCAGCGCAACGTCGGAACGGCGGCTATCGACCTCAGCAGAGTCAGCCGTCGACTCTGCTGACTTGCGCGTAACTCGGCGGGTGCGCAACTCGGGTAACGAAGCTCCCGGCACACCGCGCTTCACCCCGATCAACGCGTCCATCAACCGGAGGCCCTCGAACGCGTCGCGCGCGTATCGCACAGTTCCTTGATATACCTCGGCGAGATCTTCCTCGACGAAGGAGCGCGTCAAGGCGGCTCCGCCGAGTAGTACCGGGTAGTCGGCGGCCACGCCGCGAAGATTGATCTCCTGCAGATTTTCCTTCATGACCAGCGTGCTCTTCACGAGCAATCCGCTCATCCCAATGACGTCAGCAGCCTCGCGATCGGCCGCACTCAGGATCTCGCTCACCGGAACCTTGATTCCAAGGTTCACCACTGTGTAGCCGTTGTTGGTCAAGATGATGTCCACCAGATTCTTGCCGATGTCGTGGACATCGCCCTTCACAGTGGCCAACACGATCGTGCCCTTACCCGAGTCATCAGTTCGTTCCATGTACGGCTCGAGGTAGGCCACCGCGGTCTTCATCACTTCGGCACTGGTCAGGACAAAGGGCAGTTGCATCTCGCCGCGACCGAAGAGTTCCCCTACTGTCTTCATGCCTTCGAGCAGCGTGTTGTTGACGATTTCCAATGCCGTACGAGTTGTCAGGGCCTCGTCGAGGTCGGACTCGAGACCGTTGCGTTCTCCGTCCACGATCCGACGCTGCAACCGTTCAAAGAGCGGCAGCGCTAACAACTCATCGGCGCGAGTTCGGGCCTGCTCTTGGGCGTCGACACCATCGAACACACCGAGATAGTGCGCGAGTGGGTCGTGCAGCAGGGCCCCTGCGTCGTCGTAGCGGCGTCTGTCGTACACCAAATCCAGGGCGGCCTGACGTTGTTCGTCGGGGATTCGCGACATCGGCAGGATCTTTGACGCGTGGACGATCGCGGAATCAAGTCCTGCTTGCACGCACTCGTGGAGAAAGACGGAGTTGAGGACGTGGCGAGCCGCCGGATTCAGTCCGAAGGAGACATTGCTGACGCCCAAGGTCGTGTTGACATTCGGATGCATCCGCTTGAGTTCGCGGAGCGCTTCGATCGTTTCTAGCCCATCACGTCGGGTTTCTTCCTGACCCGTGGCGATCGGGAAGGTGAGGCAGTCAACGAGGATGTCGTCCACGGACATCCCCCAGTTGTCGACGAGGTCCCGAATGAGTCGATCTGCGACCCTTAGTTTCCACTCCGCGGTCCGTGCCTGGCCCTCCTCGTCAATGGTCAGGGCGACGACCGCGGCACCGTGCTCCTTCACGATTGGCATCATTCGGGCGATTCGTGAGCCTTCGCCGTCACCATCTTCGTAGTTCACCGAGTTAACAACGGGTCGCCCGCCAATGAGCTCAAGGGCTGCTTCCACAATCTCGGGCTCAGTCGAGTCGATAACAAGGGGGATGGTTGAAGCCGTGGCGAGTCGCGACACCACCGCACCGATGTCGGACACTCCGTCGCGACCGACATAGTCAACGCACACATCGAGCAAGTGCGCACCACTGTGGATCTGATCCTTGGCGATCCGCACGCAATCGTCCCAGTTTTCCTCAACCAGGGCCTCGCGAAACGCCCTGGAACCATTGGCATTCGTACGCTCGCCAATGGATAAGTACGCCGTATCCTGACGAAACGGCATCGCTTGGTAGAGGCTGGCCGCGGCAGGTTCGCGACGTGGCTTGCGCGGAGTCAAATCGCGTCCTAGCACCCGATCGACGACGAGCCGCATGTGGTCGGGCGTCGTGCCGCAACAGCCACCGACCAAACTCACGCCGTATTCGCGCGTGAAAGTGTCGTGTGCGTTGGCCAATTCGACGGGCGTCAACGGATAGTGCGCACCGCCGTCACGTAACGTGGGAAGCCCAGCGTTCGGCGTACACATGAGCGGGACGAGCGAATGACGCGACAAGTGACGCAGATGCTCACCCATCTCGGCCGGCCCGGTCGCACAATTCAACCCGACCGCGTCGACACCCAACGGCTCGAGCATCGTGAGCGCGGCGCCAATTTCGGACCCCACCAACATTGTTCCGGTGGTCTCAACCGTCACCTGGACGAAGATCGGTATGTCGACGCCGGCGGCGCGAAGTGCCCGGTGCGCTCCGACAATCGCGGCCTTCGCTTGAAGAAGGTCTTGCACGGTTTCGATGTGAACTGCGTCGATTCCGCCGTCGAGCATGCCCTCGACTTGCACCTGATAGGCGTCGCGCAACACCGCATAGGTCACATGCCCAAAGGTCGGCAGCTTGGTGCCGGGGCCGACCGAACCCAAGACCCAACGCGGTCGATCCGGCGTTGAGAAGTCGTTAGCGACTTCGCGCGCGAGCAGAGCGCCCTCGCGCGCGACTTCTCGAATTCGATCGGCGATTCCGTAGTCGCCGAGATTCCCCAGGTTGGCACCGAACGTATTGCTCTGGATCGCATCGACTCCAACGGCCAGGAAGTCACGGTGCACGGATTGAACGACGTCGGGGCGGGAGATGTTCAGGATTTCGTTACAACCCTCGAGACCTTCGAAGTCATCCAGGCTCAGGTCGCAGCTCTGCAACGTGGTGCCCATTGCTCCATCGGCAACTACCACGCGTTGTTGCAGCGCTGTCCGCAACAGGGCAACCCGACTATCCACAACACGATTCGCCGAAGACACCGCCATGATGGACGAGTCTACGGCTCTATCCCGCCTCAAGCCGCCTGCCCCGATAGCGTTGAAGGCCGCACCTTCGCGGTCCCGTCAAGCGAGGAGACTCGATGCCCGACCCCGATCCGCAGACTGCGCGGTCGACGGCGTCGCGACCGCGGATCCTGATCGCGGCGTTCGAAGGTTGGAACGATGCCGGCGATGCAGCCAGTGGTGTCGTCGACCATTTGCTGGCGACATGGCCCACTGAACGGCTCATCGAACTGGACTCCGAGGACTACTACGACTACCAAGTGAATCGGCCGCTCGTCGACGTAGATGACAGTGGTGGCAGAACGATCACGTGGCCCTCGACGTACGCCGAGCTCGCGACACCGGCCGATCTCGCCCAGGACTTGCTCCTGGTCCGGGGCATTGAGCCCAGCATGCGGTGGCAGGCGTTTTCGGCCGAACTCGTCGCTCTGAGCAAACGCATGAATGTGGAGATGGCCATCACCCTTGGCGCGTTACTCGCCGACTCCCCGCACACGCGACCGATTCCCATCACTGGCACCTCATCCGATCCGGCGTTGCGTGAGCGATTGGGCTACGAGCAGTCTCGTTATCGGGGTCCTACCGGCATCGTCGGCGTGCTTCAGCAAGCTTTCTCGAATGCCAGCATCCCGTCGGTGTCTTTGTGGGCGGCGGTTCCGCACTACGTCGCTGCGCCGCCGTGCCCGACGGCAACTTTGGCGCTGTTGAGCAGGATCGAAGACGTGGTGGACATGTCCATTCCGACAGGTGACCTCCCCGAGGAGTCGCGTGCGTGGCAGCGCGGTGTGGACGAACTCACTGCGGATGACGAAGAGTTATCCGAGTACGTGCGTTCGTTGGAGGAAGCCCGCGACACGTCGGATCTGCCGGAAGCGTCGGGTGAGGAAATCGCTCGCGAGTTCGAGCGCTACCTCCGTCGCCGAGGAACGGGCGCACCGGACCAGGGCTAGCGCGATACGGCTATAAAGCGATACCCAGTAGTGCGTCGACGGTGGCGCGACTCAGCGCAGGGGCAGTCGAATCGACTGGGGCTGTGGGGACGGCTGCACTGGGGGAATCGGTCGGGCTCGTCAAGTCAAACTGCGCCAACGCAACCCCGCACCAGGAGTCAATGGCTCCCAACGCTGCTGGCGCATCAAGGTCATTGGCCACGCTCGTGCGTACGGCGAGAAGCGCATCCGCTGCAGTTGGTGCCGTAGCCAGCGAGGTGGCACGACGCCACAAGTCCAACCGCGCTTCTGCGGCTTGCAGGATCGCTGGAGTCCACTCCCAATCGCTGCGATAGTGCTGGGACAGAATCGCCAACCGGATGGCCATCGGATCGGTGCCCTCGGCTCGCAGTCGATGCACGAACGCCAAGTTGCCCAGCGACTTGCTCATCTTCTCGCCATCGAGCGCGACCATCCCAGCGTGGACATAGTGCCGGGCGTACGGCCTGCGATCACAGGCGATGTGCGCCTCCGATGCACCCATCTCGTGGTGCGGGAAGATCAGATCGCGCCCGCCGCCTTGAACGTCGAAGGGCATTCCAAGCAAATTCACCGCGATCGCTACGCATTCGATATGCCAACCCGGTCGGCCCCGTCCCAGGGAGCTGTCCCACGACGGCTCTCCTGGCCGGGATTGGAGCCAAAGCAAGCAATCGAGTGGGTCCTCTTTGCCTTCGCGATCGGGGTCCCCACCTCGTTCGCCGAAGGTGGCGAGCATCTCGTTGCGAGTCAGATGCGACAACGAACCGAATTCGTGGTCTGCGCTGACTCGAAAGTAGAGGTCACCATCCACCGAGTAGACCGCATCTGCTTTCTGGAGGGCCTCGATGTACTCCACGATCAGCGGGATGGACTCCACGGCGCCAACGTATTCACGTGGAGGAACCAATCGAAGCGCGGCCATATCCTCGAAAAAAGTGCTGATCTCTTGGGCCGCGAGCTCGGACCAATCAATTCCCGTCTCGGCGGCGCGTACCAACAACGGCTCGTCAATATCAGTGACGTTCTGCACGTAGTGAACTTCGTGACCTGCGTCCATCCATGCGCGCGTGAGCAGGTCAAAAGCGACATACGTCGCCGCGTGACCCAAATGGGCCGAGTCGTAGGGGGTTATCCCGCACACGTACATCGTGGCGACGTCACGTGGCGAGGTTGCACTCACGACGCCAGCACGGGAGTCGAAGACGCTGACCTGCAATCCCTTACCGGGGAGAGTTGGCACCTCCGGACCTGCCCACGATTGCATGGCGGTGACCCTACCTAGCGCTGAGGGCGAGCGCGCTGAGGGCGAGCGCGCTGAGAGCACCTGGCCGGTCGCGTCATCAATTCGGGCTGGCTCAAAATATGGGCCATGGCAAAGCGGGCCACTCGTCAGACGGCGCCGGATAAGTGCCGGCTGTGATCAACTCGTCCACCCGTCGCTGAGTTCGGGCAATCTCTCGGGACGTGAGGAGCGGCAACAACTTCGCTCGGAGGTCGGACGACGCATCGCCGGCGTCACTGAGTCGTGTGCGTAGCGCG
>JBBRTC010000064.1:0-12266 GCA_038244765.1 Candidatus Nanopelagicales bacterium
GGGTGGCGGGACAGATTCGTTGTCGTGGGCCTATGACGGTGCCGGGTCGCGCACCAGTGAATACCGCGCCGGCGTCGGAACCACGACCTACGCCTACGACGCCACCAAGAAATGGCTGAACTCCACCACCGGACCGTCGGGAACCACAACCTACGGACACGACACGCTAGGTCGGGTCAACGCGGTGTCCGGGACTGGGGTGAGTCAAACCTTCGGCTACAACTTGGCCGGACGCATGAACTCGGCCACGTCCGGGGGAGTGTCCTCGACGTTCACCTACGACGGTGACGGGCGACGGCTGACGGGCACGACAGCCGGATCGACAACGAATTTCGTCTGGAATCCGTTGGACTACAGCCTCGCTGCGGAAACCAACGGCTCGGGATCAACGCTGCGCCGCTACTCCTACGGCCAAGGCCGTCTCGGAGAAACCGTACCCGGAACCGGTACAGGCACCGGCGACTTCTACACCCACGTCGACGCCCAAGGCTCCGTGTTGGCGCTGACCGACAACACCGGCACCGCCGTACGCAACAGCACCTATGAACCCTTCGGCGCGGTCCGCGCCACATCGGCGACCGGTGGTGCACCGACGATGCCATTCGGTTGGGCCGGGGAGTACAGCGATACCAGACTGAACCAAACCCACCTGCGTGCCCGCCAATACGACCCCACCACCGGACTGTTCACCGCACCCGACCCTGTCGGTGCGGGTGGCGCTAGCGGAACCTTCGTCTACGGACTCGCCAACCCCATGGTTCACACCGACCCCTCGGGACTCTGGCCCGACTGGGGAATCGTCGCAGCTGGACTCGCTATCGCGGCGGAAGTGGCCACCTTCGTATTCCCGCCCGCAGCAGTGGTGCTAGGAGGAGCCGCTCTAGCGATCGGTGTCATCACCGCGGGAGTTGCTGCATATCACGCTTGGGACATCTGCCACAACGGAGCAAAAGGCTCATGCGCCGGAGCGCTCATCGACACTGCCATCGCAACGGGCGGCGCATTCGTCGGTGGGAAAGTGGCCATCAACGCAACGCGCCGTGTAGTAGCAGACGCCGCAGAAGGCGCGTTGCCCGAACTCTCCGTCAGTCGCGCGGCCTTGGAGGCGAAGTTCAAGCACGCCGGAGACTTCGGAGTAACAGAGGGTCGCGGCGCGGCGGGCCTCGACGCCTACGGGAAGGCCATCGATGCGTTCGTCAGAGATTCGTCGACGACCCGCATCTTGGGGACCTACCGGGGTAACGCGGCGATTCTCAACTACAACGCCAGCACGGCGCAGGTGGTGGTGCAGGGCACGGACGGCACGTTCATCAGCGGATGGCAGATGAGCTCGGCCCAACTGCAGAACGTCATCGAGCGAGGGAGCCTCGGAGGTGGCTGAGCCTTGGTGGTCGTCATGGATCGCGCCGGTGATCCCCTACGCCGTGCTGCTGCGATTGTTTTCCGACGGTGGCCTCTCGGCTGACGAGTTCGAGGTCGTCTTTCTTCGTCTGTACAAGCTGGATCCGACGCAGTGGCCAGCCGACTTGTTCGCCGTGCTTGACTCGTTCTTCGCCGAGGTTGACGCCTATTGCCCCGACGAGGCGCTTCGCGCTGAGGTGGGTGGACTCGACGCGGACGAACTCCGGGAACGAGCTTCGCAGACGCTTGGGCGGCTAAAGAAACTTGCTGGATGATGGCCGGGGCCAAGGTGCGCCGCGCGTTGAGGGCCGTCGTCTGCTTGGTGCTTAGAATCCTGTTTGCCGTTCCGACTGAAGCGATGGCTGCGTCCGCCGAGACGATCACGACCGCTGCGCCTACGACTGCGGCTCTCGGCGGCTATGAGCTCCCCGCCATGCTTCTCGCGACGGTGCATACGTCGGAGGCGACCGGCCGTCTAGCGGCGCCGATGCCGTCCCTTGATCGAACGGGCAGCCGGCTCGTGTCGAGTTCCGTCGTTGCCGCAAAGTCGGCGGCCCTGACCGAGCGCGAGATCGGAACGACTGTCGATGATGTCCTGCAGGATGCGAGCTTCTACAAGCAGTCCCAGGCCACCCATTACCTCAAGTCAGGAGGGTTCGGACAGGCCAATGCAGACTTCGATGCACTGGCTCAAGGTGTCAACGTCATCGAGCGCGGCGGAGGGCTCAGGACCGCCACCCTCAGCAACGGCACCAAGATCAACGTGCGCCCGTTCAGCTCAGGCAAGTACCCGACTCTAGAGATCGACACTCCGGGCAACCCCGTCCTCAAGATCAGGTACTAGCGATGCTGCGACGGATCACTGATGGGTCCGACCTCAGGCAGGCGGTTGAGCTTCGGCGCCGCATCGCCGACGGCCAAGTTGACCTGTCCTCCGCCTGGCTCGCCGAGACCCACGCGCGGGTCATTGCACAGGAGAGCGGCCGACACCTTGAGCCGGACGAAGCATCGTCCTTGGCCGAGACCTACTGCAACCAAGGGGTGGCCCACCTAGTCGCAGTCGTGAATGACTCGCTAGCTGCCGAGGAGGAGGCTTACGCGCTCGATTCTGCGGCCGACGACCTGAACGAGGTGTCACGCGAACTCGCTGGAATCAACTTCCTGCTCACGGATGCCGACGCGTCGCGGTGCGTGCTGTTTACGACAGACGATTTCAAACTCGTCGCGGGTCCACTGACGTTCGTTGAGGGCTTCGTTGGCGATCCGCAGGCCGCTTCGGATGCCTTCGCGGCCTTCCGCGGTGACAGCCTCGAGGACCTGCATCCGATTCTCGAGCGTGCCGCGTCCTACATGCGGTGGGTGGCGGCAGGATGACTCGAGCAACGTTGAGAGTCCTCCTTTCGGCGGTGGTCGCGTTCGTCGGCGTGTGGCTGGTGTGGAGTGGCCCACTCAACCTGCTCGCCGAGGTTCATGCGCAGGTCTACGACTACGACGCCCCGGCCTACGACCAACCGACGAGCTACACCGCGACGCAGCGCGGACCACCGGTTGCGGGCCTCTCGACTTCCGCTCCTACAGGCCGGCAAGCCGTCTACCGTGGGTCGCGCGGCGCCTTGACGCGCTCGAATGCCGCGAGCAACTGCAGTTACGCCAGCTACGGCCACCAGGCTCGATGTGCGTACGGGACACGAGCCACCGGTACCCCCAAGGCGGCCGCCGGCAGCGCATATGGGATCTCTGTGCGGTTCGAAGGCACCGTGAGCGCCGCAGAAACAGCGCCTGAACTCGCCTCCGGTCTAGAGCGGACCGGCTCCGCCCTGAACAAGAGCGACGCATTCCACCGGTCTGTCTCCTGGGTCGTCGACAACCCGGCCGCCCAACGCTTCTCGATCAAGGGCGGCGATGGAGTCAGCCGTGAGCTCTACCAGCTCCCCGGCGAGGTCAACGGCAAGTCGGGCGTCTTCGAGTAGATCATCGACCGCTCCGGAACTGCACGACTTGCTCCGGCCAGCAAAAGGATTTATCGGACATGGCGTAGGTTCCATTCGAACCCATCGCGGGGGTAGCCCATCGACCGCAAGGTCCCCCAAATTAGCAGACGACACGCCAGAGTGCTAAAAGGTTTAAGCCTCTGACCTGCACATTAAATAGTTATCCACAAGTCTGCTCAAGCGAATCACAACAATGTCGTTACAGACTGGTAGCGTTTCTCACGAGCGAACAGCAGACCCCGACCAGGACAGTCCTCGCGGGGTCTGTCGGGCCGGGGTCTGTGGCGTCTTTTCGCAAGGGACGCGCTTCGGACTCTACAAGGGCTCCTGCCGTGTCGTCGCAAAGGGCGTCGGCGCGGCGAGAGATTGATCCAACCCTGCGGCGTGACGTGCTCGGGAAGGTCAACCAGTCATGAAGTTCCAAATCGAAAAGTCAAAGAGCGCTACTCAGCCGTACTACTGGCGGATCGTGTCCTCCAACGGGCAGGTGCTAGCCACATCCGAGACATACGTCTCAAAATCCAGCGCCCAAAGCGCCATCGACAGCGTGAAAGCGAACGCCGCGAACGCGGTGACCGAGGACAACACCTGATGGCAGGCACGGCCTCTGGTGGCGGCAAGCGTGGCCGTAGTGCGATCACAGGGAAGTTCGTGAAGCAGTCCACAGTAAAGCGCAGTCCGAAGACGACGGTCAACGAGTCGACTAAGAAGTCGAAGTAGTCAGCGGTGTCTGGTCAGGTTTGCTTTCGAGCCTGACCAGACACTGTCTTCGTCCGTGCGCGATCAGGAGCGTCCTTGGTGGGACATTGCTCACTGCCGAAGCGTTTTCAAGATTCGTTGATCGTTTTTGACGAGCATCATTAAGTTGGGCGAAGGCGCGCGTGCGGCACTCTGCTCATCAGCTCCTTTGGTCGAGACCCAGCCGGCGGGTGGTTGAAAATCCCAGCCTTCTTCGAGGCCACTAGGCATGATCCGAATCTGTTATACGTGTCCGAGCAGCATGGTCTTCGCAGCGAGCTGCGCCATGACTCTGGGGCGACGTAGCGGCGGAACCGTGGTGGTGGCGCGTCCGAAGTCGTAGCCGAGTGCGTATCGGGATTTCGGTGGAAGCGTCAATCGAGTCGAGATGGCTTTCGCGACCGGGTCGTGATGAAGGGTGATGGGTGACCGTCTAGGGTCTCGGAAACTTTCAACTTCAGCCGGGGAGATCCGTGTCGCCGCAACATGCTCGAGTTCGTTCATCAAAGATTCAGCGCAAGTGGCGGTCGGCCCTCGTTGCGATCGCGTTCGGGACTTCGATCGCTCTGGTTGCCTCGGCTCTACCTGGTGAGTGGGGTGGTGTCTCGCCTGCTACTGCCGTTGAGCAGCAGGCACCGGTGACGGACCGCCCTGACCGCGTCTCGGCGTCGATTGCTGCGAAGGCGCAGGGTTCACGCGTTGAGGTGTTGGGCGAACGCACCGAGTCTCAGTTGCTCTATGCGAACCCCGATGACACGTTCACGCTGGAGGCGGCACCGGGTCCGGTGCGTGTTCAGCGCGACGACGGATCGTGGAGCGATATCGACACGACCCTTCAGCTCTCTCCCGACGGCGCTCACGTTGAACCTGTGGCGGCAGCCGCGGACATTTCGCTCAGCAATGGTGCGACCGATCCAATTGGTTCGGCGTCGCCGATCGTGGCCACTGTCACGGCCCCTGGTGACCCGGCGTCGCTGGCTGCTGGTGAGGCGTCGCTGATATCGGCGACAGCGGCTTCTGATGCGCCGGTCGACGACACGGTTTCCACGGGAGGTGTCTCGGTTTCCGTGGGTTGGCTCGGGGACCTGCCCAAGCCCACGTTGGCTGGCAATGAAGCCACGTATGCGGATGTGGCACCGGGTCAAGACTTGCGCGTGGAAGCGAAGTCTCGCGGGTTTGAGACGTACATCGATGTGAAGGAGCGTCCTGCGACGGTCCTTGCTGGTGGGGTTGCGGTCTCGCTGCCGCTGTCGATGAAGGGACTGACTGCGGCCGCGGATGGCGCCGGCGGATTGTTGATCAAGGACAAGGCAGGCAAGGTGGTGTCGGACACGCCACCGGCTCGCGTTTGGGACGCAACGACGGACCCACGCTCTGGTGACCCGATCCATGAGGTCACGGTGCCAACGAAACTCGTGTCGACGCCTGCCGGTCTTCAGGTCACTGTGATCGTGCCTGACTCATTCTTGTCCGACCCGGCGGTGGTTTTCCCGATCACGATCGACCCGGTCAGCAACATCTACGCCAACGCTGACACGTTCGTCGAGAAGGGCTACAACACCACCAACTTCGGGACCGATGATGACTTGCGGGTGGGGACCTATGACGGTGGAACCCACATCGCCCGGTCTTTCTTGGCCTTCCCATCGACGGCGTACGCGGGGGCGAAGGTCACGAGTGCGTTCTTGCATCTCTATGAGTGGCATTCGGCGTCGTGTTCTGCTCGGGCCATGGACGTGAAGAGGATTTCAGCGGCCTGGTGGGAGTCCGGAGCAACTTGGAACACCCAACCAACCTTTGATTCCACCGTATACGGCACCATCAACACCGCACTTGGTTATTCGTCGTCGTGCCCTGCTGGTCAGGTAAACGGCACGACCGGCATCAACGTGACTTCGCTCGCCGATGCGTGGGCCGCCGGGACATTTCCGAACAACGGGTTGGCGCTCACGGCGTCGGAAACCGATTCATTGGGATGGAAGCGTTTCTACTCCTCAGAGCACACCTACAGTTCCCCGAAGCCGTGGATCGGTGTGACGTTTAGTCACTATCCCGATTCTCCTGGCACGCCGGTTCTCGCGCCCGCCGCCGGGACGGGTCCGAGCGCGTTTTGGACCAACACGACCACCCCGAAGCTCTCGGCCACGGTGCACAACGCCGACGGCGCATCGGTCCAAGGACGATTTGAGTTGTACATCGGCAATACCAAAATCTGGACCGGACTCGGCAACACCGTCGGCGGTTCGGGAACGTCATCAGTGACCGTTCCTGCGTCCGCGGGAATCACCACCGGGACTCTCTACACGGTGCGGGTGTGGGGGGTGACGGGGACACTTGTGTCGAAGGCCTGGTCGAACTACATCCAATTCAACTACGACGCCACGGCACCTGGTATTCCCACCGTGTCGAGTAGTCAGTATCCGGCTAACGCTTGGCAATCCACCGCAGTGTCAGGATCATTCACGTTCACACCGCCGGGAACGAACGGCTCAGATATCAACCAATACCGCTATTGGATCAACAACGACGCGCCTTCAACCGTCGTCGCACCTAGCCTCGGTGCCTCTGCCACAGTCACGTTCACCCCACCCAATGGGTGGGACACCCTGACGGTTCAAAGCGTCGACCGTGCGGGCAACACGTCCGCATCGACGACCTACTCGTTCGGAGTTGTGGCCGGACTGTCCCAACCCCTCGATGGGTCACGAACATTGGCCGCCGTTGCATTGGCCGGGACCGCTCCGGCAACCGCTACCCAGGTAACGTTCCAGTACCAAACCCCAGCGGACGCTGCGGCGGGCACCTGGACCACCGTTCCCGCGGCGAACGTGACCATCGGGTCAACACCGATCAGTGGATGGCCCCAAGCAACGACCGTCGCGTCCGGTCGCGCGTCCACGCCGGTCGGGTTGACCTGGAACGTCTCGGGAACTTTGGCCGGGGACGGTCCGGTCACAGTTCGGGCCATGTTTGGCGGAGCGGGGGCGATCTATTCCAATAGTGCGACGGCAACGTTGGACCAGAAGGCATTTGGTCAGTCCTACGCGACCGAATCGGTCGGTCCGGGATCGGTGAGTTTGCAGACCGGTAACTTCGCCATGTCGGCAACCGATGTTTCGGTTCCGGCGTGGGGATCGGAACTGTCCCTCTCGCGAACATTCAACTCCCAAGACCCGTCGCTATCGCTAACCGTCGGTCAGCAGATTCTCGGTCCGGGTTGGCGCGCGTCGCTGCCCTCGGGTGATGGCAGCGATTGGAGTGAGCTTCGAGATGTGGGCACGGGTGTGCTACTCGTGGATACAGATGGCGGCTACACCTCGTTCTTGAAATCCGGAACGGCCTACCTGCCCGTGGGCGACGCAGCCGGTCTGGCGCTGGTGAAAAACAGCAGCACCGATGTCTTCACGGTGACCGATTCCTCGGATGGCTCGTCGGTCAACTTCGGCCTGGTATCAACCCCGTCGCAGCCGTCGCCGGGCAGTCCCTCGACTCCCCGAAAATACAAGGTGACCAGTGTCGTCGCCGCAGGCACCGGAGCAACGACGGTTCCCACCTACGATGGTGCGGGCCGCGTGACTGATCTATTGGCACCGCAGCCTTCGGGAGTGACGTGCACCCAGAGCGGGTCCTCATGGCCCGCCGGTTGTCAGAAGTTGAAGTTCTACTACGCGACATTCGGCGGCCAGTTGAGGCTCTCAACCGTCACCGCATATTCGGGTAGCGCGACCGGGACGCTGATTGCCTCGGACATGGCCTGCTTCGATTACACAACGGACTCCAACGCTCGCCTCATCAGCACCTGGGATCCACGGACCGTGACGCCCACGACCGTGCCCACGTGTGCAGATTCGGCGACCAAGGCGGTGCTCAAGACCCAGTACAGCTACACCGCGAACGGCGAAATCGCCAGCGTCACCAATCCTGGGACCTCACCAACAACGCTCACCTACGGCGACATCGACGGCACGGGACCGAGCTCACTCATCGGGCTGACATCTGCGACCCAAGGCGGCCTAACAACGAATGTGTTGTACGGCACGACGGCGGTAAAGATTGCGACGCCAGCCACCGGGTCAGAAGAAGCCAACCCCGATCTCTCGCCTACAACGGCCGCACTATGGGGACAGACCGATCTCCCTTACACCGCCGCCGGAGTCTTCGGCCCCGGCGACAACACCAGCGATCTGCGAGATGGAACGATCCACGCCATCGACGCAAATGGTCGCGAGGTAAACACCGCGGTGTTTTCCGGCACAGGACAAGCGGGTTGGAAAGTGAGCACCACCCAATACGACCAGTTCGGCAACACGGTCCGTTCCTTGAGCGCGTCAAACCGGGATCGAGTCCTTGCCCCGGACATCAGCGCCGAGTTGGCGCAGGTGGGGCTCCCGACGACCTACTCGTCAAAGGATCTCGCCGAGGCACTGGCAGACATCTCGATCTACAGCACCGACGGTACGGACCTGCTCGACACCTACGGTCCGACCCACGTCGGTGGCGCCGGCGGGAATGTCCAGCCGATCCGTGCACACACGCGTAACACTTACGGGACACTCAGTGGACCGGGCGCGGACCCGACACAGAACGGTCCAATCCATTCGGTCGTGTCGTCCTACACGGCTGCAAGTTCAGGCCCTGGTGCGCTCGCGCAACCGAGCGTCCCCGTCGAATTCGACACGCGTTCGAGCACGTCGCAGTATGCGCTTTCCGCCAGCGACGCGACCGGGTGGACACATCGAACGCCTCAGCGCACCACCACAACGGATGGGGCTGGCCAGTCGATCGTGACCGAAACACGACTCGATGCGGCGACCGGGAACGTGATTGAATCACGGTTGCCGAAGTCCGCGGGATCATCAACGACCCCCGGATCTACGCTGACGACCTACTACTTCGCGGGCACCGAAAATCTGACGAACTGCGTGTCGAGCCGCTTCCTCAACTTGGTGTGCAAGGTCGCACCTGGTGGACAGGTTGCCGGTTCGCCCGATCTTCCGACGAAGTGGTTCACCTACGACTGGCTTGGTCGCCCGACAGTCGTCACTGAGAAGAACAACGCGGGAACGGTGCTTCGGACCACAACCACCGTTTACGAAACCACGTCCACTGGATTTGGACCCAGGCCGATCTCGGTCACCATCACCGGTGCCACCGGAACGGGCACAGCGTTGGGTGCGACGACGACGACGTATGACCCGAACACCGGTGCGACAGCGTCGGTATCCCAAGGTGGTGCGACAGTGAGCACGACCTATGACTCGCTCGGTCGCGTTTCGACGTTCACCGATGCCGACGGCTCACTCACGACAACCAGCTATGACGCCACACGCGGACGAGTCACTGGCACGGCGATCACGTTGAGTGGCAACACTGTGACGTCGACGACGCTGGGATACGACGGCGGAACCGAACATCGCGGCCTGGTCACCTCCACCACCTCCACCGGCGCCGGTGGCTCGTTCGCCGGCGTCTACGACGCCGACGGGGCGCTCGCCTCAGAGTCCTGGCCGAACGGCGTAAGCCGCACATGGACCCGCGACGAAGTCGGTGACACCAGGGATTTGGTGGTGTCGAAGTCCGGCCTTGAATGGCTACATGATTCGCAGTTGTCGAATGTGTTTGGCCAGTGGTTGACGTCGTCGTCGGCGCAGACTGCTGAGCGTGGATATTCCTATGACGGTGTAGGTCGGTTGACCAAGGTCACCGATGATGCGGTGTCGGGGTCGTGTCTGACTCGGTCGTACGTCTTCGATGCCAATTCTAATCGGACGTCGTCCTCGGCGTTCCCCGCCGATGCAACGGACGCGTCGGTGTGTCAATCAAGCACCGGTGCGGTGGCGACGGCGTCAACGTTTGACGCCGCTGACCGTCAAACCGCCAGCGGACTGACCTATGACGTCCTAGGTCGTACCACCGCGGTGCCGGGATCACTGATCGGTGATGGTGCGGCTCTGTCGGTGGACTTCTACGTCAACGACATGGTCCACGGGCAATCCAACAGTGTTGGGACACGTAGTTGGTCGTTGGACCCCGGCGGTCGGCTACGCGCGGCTACGTTCACGCCGACCGCAGGTACTGCTGCGGTGTCGACGAATCACTATTCGTCCGGTGGTGGCGACTCGCCATCTTGGATAGCCGAAGCCGGCGGATCAGCCACCCGGTTTGTGTCCGGCCTCGGCGGGGATTTGGCGCTGTCGGTGACAGGCACGATCGGTGGGACCTTGACCCAGTCGTGGCAGGTCACCAACCTGCACGGAGACGTCGTCGCGACTGCTACCGGTGCGGTGGCAACACCGGATTCCGCCTACACCCTCGCCGATGAGTACGGGCGGACGTCATCAACGTCGCGGTATGGGTGGCTCGGTGGCAAGCAGCGGTCCACCGACAGTCTCGGATCACTAACCCTGATGGGCGTGCGGCTCTACAACCCGGTCACCGGACGATTCCTGTCAGTAGACCCGGTACCCGGTGGCAACCCAAACGCCTACACCTACCCCGTCGACCCCATCAACAGCTACGACCTCGACGGCAGAATCGCGTTTGCGATTCCCGTGGCCTGGTGGGTCGTCGCCGCGGTAGCCGGCGCATTTGCCGGTTCCTATGCGATAAGCCGCCAGCACTACTACTGGAACATCGATGATTTCCTGTACGGCAGTACTCTGCAAAGTCCCTGGGCCCTGGCCCGACCCAATCGATACTACGATCGCGAAGAATCACGCGGATTCGCCCGCGCGCTTGAGCACTATCTGTTTGCCAAGAAGCGCAAGGCCTCTGCGAAGAATTCGAACAGAAAAAATCATCGAAGCAACGGCCGAAAGAGCACATACGATAAAGACACAAAGGCACAGGGCTATGGCGGTGCTCAAAGGATTCCACCGAATCCGAACACGAAGAACCGGCGTGACAGGCGAGGGCAGAGTGAGTAGTCGAATTTGGCATGGTGAGTGGTCGAGGCCTAGTGAACGACCTTGATTCCGTGTCGTTCAATCGGGGCCTTCGCGCGGCCGAGAGGGGCGACCACGTCATTGCAGTCGAAATCTTTGCGGAACTGCGCGAAGCCAACGACGCTTCCGCGGCGTTTAACCAGGGGAATTCATTCCGTTCTCTTGGCCGGAGTGACGAGGCGCTTGAAGCGTACGAGGTCGCGATCAGTGGCGGGGCGAGTGAAGCATTCCTGAACCGAGGTCTGCTTCTCCGCGAGTTGGGCCGCCAGGTCGAGGCCCTTGAGGCGTTCATTGAGGCGGGGAAAGCCGGGTATGCCAACGGTTTCGTCGGCGCCGGAGACTATTTCCGCGTTGAGAGGCAATGGGACCAAGCCGAGTCCTATTTCAGGCGCGCCGTAGCGATGGGCTCAAGATATGCCGATGCTGCCCTGGGTAGTTTGCTGTGGGAATGTCATCACGATCTCGGCGCGGAGGGGTTACTCCGAAGTGGACGCGACGTATCCCCGTCCGCGCGCGCTAGTCTCGCCTCCTTGCTCTGGGCTAGGGGAAAGATTTTTCAGGCCAGAAGGGTTCTCGAATCTGGGGTCGCTAACGACGAAACATCATCGATGATCGTGCTTGGAAACTTGCTTTGGCACGAGTTCGGAGACCCAAAGGGGGCCGAGCGTGAGTACCGCCGGGGAATTTCCTCGGGTGACGACAATTGTCACTACAATCTTTCGCGCTTGCTTACTGCCACTGGTCGAGCATCCGAGGCCAGTGCTGAATCTGCGATCGCGCGCTCCCTGGGCGCGTATCCCCCATGACCAGTAGACCTGAGACTCACCGGTGCCGGTACTGGGACCGCGAGCGCAGCGCCTCCGAGTACGGGGAGACGAGGCGGAGAAATGGCACGCAAGCTCAACGACCCTGGAGTGCTCTACGACCAATCTAGCGACGAAGTGCGACGGACTCGTCAACAAAACCCACTTCGAAGCGCCATACGTGAACGACGAAGGCGTCCAAGGCGACCTCAAGACCGAACTAGCTCACCTCGATGACCTATGACAGTGTCGGAAACGTCAAAACTCTGAGTCAACCCAATCCCGCGGGCGGGGCGGCGTTGCTCACCCAATACAACTACACCGCCGACGGGCGCGGGCTGCTCGACAATGTGATCGATCCACGCGGCAAAACCACCCGTCACACCTAC
>JBBRTC010000065.1:0-11798 GCA_038244765.1 Candidatus Nanopelagicales bacterium
ATCACTATGCCGACGACACCACCGACTCAAAACCCTCGGACTGTGGCGGATGACATCGCACCCCAACGGATCGGCCACCTGGACCAGCCCCACCGGCCACACCTACAACACCACCCCAGGACCCAGCCCCTAACCAAGACGTACTTGTCGGGCTTTCGCCTCTGCCAGAAGCGTTCTCGTTGTCTTGAGTCCCCAATCGTCGAGGCCGAGAAGTCGATCGCTGCACCCCAGTAGGCCTTGGGTGGCTTTTACGTGCGCGGCCCATTTCATGCGTCGCTCAACTTCGGGTCGCACGATCAAGCAGTCAGGATCATTGAGCCAGAAGCGCCCGTTCATGAATTGTCGAGCGCGCCCGGTGAGCAGCGCGGAACGTTGGGCCGGCTGACTCAGGTCACCGCTCTCGTGATCGAACTCGGGATCGGTATCCGGGCTCACTCGCATCGCGTCGACAAGCCCGATACTCGGGAGAATCGGGGCACCGCAACCCAGTAGGTATCCCTCACCGATCGACTCGCGAATCAACTCAAGACCGTTTCGGTACGCCTGCACACCGGAGACATCGTCATGGCGACGTCCATCGACGGCCCCCGCGTATATGAAATCAATCTTGAAAAAATCGATTCCCCAGTCAGTGAATGTCGTGAAGACCTCACGCAGATAGTCGCGCGCGCCGGGATGAGTGGTGTCCAACGCGTAGAGGTGCTGGTCCCAGTTGTGGCCAGCATTGACCGGTGACCCCTCAGCGCCGGCGGAATCCAGTGAGCGCACGATCCAGTCCGGATGTTCGGCCGCCACTCGCGACGCCGAGCCGACCAAAAACGGTGCGGTCCAGATCCCCGTTCGGCGACCGTGCGATGCGATGCGCGAGACGAGGCTTGGTAGGGACTCGAAGCGGTCCGACAGCGAGAGCCAGTCCCCCATGCCAGCTTGATATCCGTCATCAAGCTGCACGACATCGATTGGCAACTCGAGCGAATCCATCGCTTCGACGTTTTCGATGACATCGGCTTCAGTGACCTCGGTCCAGTACTCGTACCACGAGCACCACAGAGTGGGCGCGACCCGAGGCTCTGGTACCGACTGCTCCAGAGCGACGTCGCCGGCCCAGGCCACCAACGCGGCGTCGATTCCAGCGCCACCTTCGCGGCGTTCGACGGGGCCGTCCGCCAAGACGACAAGCCGATCCGCTTGTGTCGCAATTCGTATCGACGCTACCTCGATGCGCGGATTGGCCGCCGCATAAAGGACAGTGCGACCGTCGCCAACATCAATCGCCAGCAACCCCTCGCCTTGGTACGCATTGGTCGGCGCGACTTTTGAGCTTCGATACGCGATAACGCGATAGTGCTCGCTCGCGGGTCGGTGCGGACTTTCGCCTAGCGAGTATGTCGTTGTCGGACTCCACGACTGCCAGCCGTGTTCATAAACTGAAGCCGAGGGGCCATCGACAACAAGTTCATCAATAACGGAAAAGGGTCGTACGCCACCAAACGACTTGGGCACGTTGAGAGACATGACCCCAGTCAAGCAAAGAGCGGTCCGAAATTACGCGGACATCGCTTTACGTAGGTTGATGTCGATCGCATCCAGGAAGTCCTCAGTGGTCAACCACGGAGCGTCCGCGCTGATGAGCACCGCGAGGTCCTTGGTCATGTGGCCGCCTTCGACCGTCTCGACACAGACCCGCTCCAGCGTGCGAGCGAAGTCTGTGACCTCAGGGGTGCCATCGAGCGTGCCTCGATGAGCGAGCCCACCGGTCCAGGCGAAAATCGACGCAATCGGGTTCGTCGAAGTCGGCTTACCGGCCTGGTGCTGGCGGTAGTGGCGCGTCACCGTGCCGTGCGCGGCCTCGGCCTCCACGGTCTGGCCGTCGGGAGTCATCAACACCGAGGTCATCAGGCCCAGTGATCCAAAACCCTGCGCGATCGTGTCGGACTGCACG
This sequence comes from Candidatus Nanopelagicales bacterium, assembly GCA_038244765.1. Taxonomy (GTDB): domain Bacteria; phylum Actinomycetota; class Actinomycetes; order S36-B12; family JBBRLC01; genus JBBRLC01. The sequence continues at coordinate 1,943 of JBBRTC010000065.1, forward strand.
TCGCCGTCGTAGTTCTTGCACGCCCAGACATAGCCGCCTTCCCACTTCATCGCCGCAGCGACCATGTCATCGATCAGGCGGTGCTCGTATGTGATGCCCGCGGCCTCGAACTCGGCCTCGAACTCGGCCTCGTAGATCTCAGCGAAGAGGTCCTTGAAGCGACCGTCGTACGCCTTGAGGATCGTGTTCTTCGTCGACAGGTACACGGGATAGTGGCGTGAGAGCCCGTAGCGCAGCGAGGCCCTAGCGAAGTCGCGGATCGAATCGTCGAGGTTGTACATCGCCATCGCGACGCCGCCGCCCGGAAAGTCGAAGACGTTCATCTCGATCGGTTCACTGCCGTCTGCCGGCGTGAAGGTCAGCGTCAGCGTGCCCTCGCCCGGAATGACAAGGTCAGTCGCGCGGTACTGATCCCCGAAGGCGTGACGTCCGACAATGATCGGCTTGGTCCAACCCGGCACCAGCCGCGGAACATTGCTCATGATGATCGGTTCACGGAAGATCACGCCGCCGAGGATGTTGCGGATGGTGCCGTTAGGGGACTTCCACATCTTCTTCAGCCCGAATTCTTCGACGCGTGCCTCGTCGGGAGTGATGGTCGCGCATTTCACTCCTACGCCGTACTGCTTGATCGCGTGAGCTGAGTCGATAGTCACTTGGTCGTCGGTTGCATCACGGTTCTCTATCGACAAGTCGTAGTACTTCAGTTCGACGTCCAGGTACGGCAAGATCAACTTGTCTTTGATGAACTGCCAGATGATCCGAGTCATCTCGTCGCCGTCGAGTTCGACGACGGGGTTGGCAACCTTGATCTTGCTCATGGGCTTGGTCTCCTGGTTAAGAGTGAATGTGGATCAGACAGGTCGGATCAGGCGAGACCGACGAGAGAAGCGGACTAAATAAGACCCAACGCGCGAACGGCGTCGCGTTCTTCGATGAGTTCGCCCACCGAGGCGTCGATGCGCGAGCGTGAGAAGTCGTTGATTTCCAAGCCTTGCACGACTTCCCAACGACCATCGCGCGACAGGCACGGGAACGACGAGATCAAGCCTTCCGGTACGCCGTACGAACCGTCGGAAACGATCGACGACGAGGTCCAATCGCCCTTCGGTGTTCCATTGACCCAGTCGAAAACGTGATCAATGGCAGCGTTTGCGGCGGAGGCAGCTGAGGAGGCCCCGCGCGCCTCGATGATTGCAGCGCCGCGCTTGGCGACCGTCGGGATGAAATCGTTCTCCAACCACTTCTGATCATCGACAAGGTCGGCCGCATTAGCCCCATTGATCTCCGCGTTGAAAATGTCTGGGTATTGCGTAGCCGAGTGGTTCCCCCAGATCGTCAGTTTGGTGATCTCGTTGACGGTGACACCGGCTTTCTTGGCCAACTGAGTCAAGGCGCGGTTGTGGTCCAGTCGTGTCATTGCCGTGAAGCGATCTTTTGGTACGTCGGGGGCGTGCGAGGCCGCGATCAGCGAGTTGGTGTTCGCGGGATTCCCTACGACCAAGACACGAATATCGTCCGCTGCACCCGCATTGATCGCTTGGCCCTGCGGCTTGAAGATGCCGCCGTTGGCTGACAACAAGTCGCCACGTTCCATCCCCGCTGTACGTGGGCGGGCGCCAACCAATAGCGCGATGTTGGCCCCATCGAAGGCTGCCCGCGCGTCGTCGGTGATGTCGATGCCTCCCAACAACGGAAAGGCACAGTCGTCGAGTTCCATCGCGGTTCCTTCGGCGGCTTTCAGGCCCTGCGGAATCTCCAGCAACCGCAACCGCACGGGTACATCTGCGCCGAGCAGGTGACCCGAGGCGATGCGGAAGAGAAGCGCGTAACCGATCTGGCCGGCGGCCCCGGTTACGGTGACATTGACCGCCTTGCGATCCGATTTCGCCATGGTGGGCCCTTCTGTGGATTCATCATCGTGACGGGATATCCTCCGGCGGCGCATGCAGGGCACGGCCACTCCGATTCGTTCCCATCGTGGAGCGTTGGGTGTCGAAGCGTGTGAAAACGAAGTGTCTTGATGTCGAGATACCTGCGTGAAGGGTAGCCGAGACCGACCGGTGGACTAGCCGGGGGTCGGCACCCAGAAGGCGAACAATGCTAACGAAAAGGCCAGTGTCGCTAGTACGAGCACGTCGACCAACCGACTCCGCACCGCGAGTAGGCCAACCTCCCGAGTCGGCAGCAGCACCCGTAGAAACAACGCCATCAACGTCGCGCCCGCCATCGTGACCGCACCGGCGCGGAAATGGCCCATCGCCACGATCAACATCCCGGTGACCAGGCCGGCCACCACGATTGCGATTGGCCACTCACTCAACACCGATCGTCGCGATCCCACGGCGGAATCAGCGCCAGTCTCGTCATCCCGCGGCGCGCCGGGTTCCGGAGCCACTCGAAGCGGTCGCGAGACGATCGCGATGGGTTCGGTGAGATCGTCCAGATCAGTGAGCCGGCGTCGCGGGGGCTGGGGTTGGGCAGCCATCGGCGCGGGGGTCACGACGCGACCGTACGCCCGATCGGGGTCTTCGTCGATCATTTCGGCCCCACCGCCGGACCTCAGCGAACCCGCTCAGCCACGCTCAGCGGCTTCCACCACGTTGGCCAACAGCATTGCTCGAGTCATCGGTCCGACTCCCCCAGGCATCGGAGCCACAAACGCCGCCCGCTCCAGCACGTCGGGATGAACGTCGCCTACCAGACCGGACTGCGTACGTGTGATTCCCACGTCTAGAACGGCCGCACCCTCCTTGATCATCTGGGCCGTCACCAGGTGGGCCACTCCCGCTGCGGCAACCACGATGTCCGCCCGACGAGTGTGCGCGGCCAAATCGCGAGTGCCGGTGTGGCACAAGGTCACGGTCGCGTTCTCAGACCGACGGGTGAGAAGCAGACCTAGTGGACGACCCACGGTCACGCCTCGCCCAATCACACACACTTCTGCACCGTCGATCGCGATGTCATAACGCCGCAACAGTTCGACGATGGCCCGCGGCGTACACGGCAGGGGACCTGGTGCGCCGAGAACGAGCCGCCCTAAGTTGGTGGGATGAAGTCCGTCGGCATCCTTTGCCGGGTCCATGAGTTCGAGTACGGCGTTGGAATCCAAGCCCCTGGGCAGCGGCAACTGGACGATGTATCCGGTGCAATCGGGGTCGGCATTGAGTCGAAGAACTGCCTCGTCGACTTCGGCCTGACTCGCCGTCGAGGGCAAATCGACCCGGATCGAAGCGATGCCGACCTCTGCACAGTCTCGGTGCTTACCGGCCACGTATGACCTGCTGCCCGGATCGTCACCGACGAGGACCGTCGCTAGGCCGGCTGACTTCCCGACCGTGGCGAGTCCACCCACTCGCCCTGCGAGTTCGGCCTTTACGGCGCTCGCGGCGGCTTTGCCATCAAGAATCGTCGCTGTCACGAGGCGCGATCCTCTCACGTGGGATTTCTTGAACCGCGCCCGGCGATCGCCACCCCGATGAAGGTCAGGATCGTGCCTGCGACGAGTTGCCAACTCAAGGCCGATCCTGAGGTCGGAAAGGCGCGATCGAGGATGAGGGCACCGCCCAGTTGCCCCGCCACCGAAAGTAGGCCAAAGAGAAGTACGCCGAGAGACCTCACGATCACCGCCGCAACGACGATGAAGATCACTCCAATCGGCCCACCGAGATAGAGCCAGGGTTTGCCCGCGACCACCGGAAGGAGCACTCCGCCGTGACCACTCACAATCCACGCAACCAGGAGTGCGGTGAAACCGACGACAAAATTGACGAACCCGGCGACGACTGGGCGGCCCGTGACAGCGGCCACGCGTCCATTGACCGCCTGCTGAGCGGCGATCAAGGCCCCAGCGAGGGCGACAAAAACCACGAGTCCCACGACGAAGTCGGCGCTGCCAAATCTTCCAAAGACCGCCACGACCACAGCAACTACCGCGATGCAAGAACCGACCGCGCGCGACGTCGTCACCGGTGCGACTCCGCGCGGCCCGAGACCGACATGATCAACAAGCAAACCGTTGGCAGTCTGACCCGCCACAAGGGACACCGTGAACAGAGCTACGCCGATCATGGGAACCGCGATGCCTTGGGCCGCCACGAGCGTGGCGCCGCCGAGGCCTCCGATGAGCATCCACAACGACAGTCTTCGCTCGCGTACGAGTGACGCCAAACGCGAAACTGCCTCGCGATTTGCCCGACTCGCGAGTAGAAGCACACTGACAACGACCAGTCCGGTCCCGAAGGAAATGACGGCGGCCAGTAGGCCATCACCGATCTCAGCACTGAGTTGGCCGTTGATGCGCGACTGCACGACGACCAGTACGCCGACAACTATCGCGAGTACTCCAGGTACTCGACGAGACTCACTCACCGATTCACGCGCAACGCTCCAAGACGGTCCAAGGGGCTAGGTCGATCGCCGCTGCGATACCTATCCCTGCGGCGGGATGTTGGGATCTTGCGGGGCAACTGGTGGTTGAACCGGCGGCGGCATTTGAGTCTGCGGCATCTGGGGCGGCGGCATCTGCTGGACCGGTGGCGGGTACGCCTGAGGCGCCTGCTGTCCGCTGGGTTGCTGGAATGAACTTTGCACCGACGAGATCGCCGAACTCAGCGATCCACTCTTGATCTGAGCCAAGTAGGCCAGCACGCCTTGCGCGACAACCAGGAGTAAGGCAAGGAAGAAAGCCCACTTCATCCCAACGCTTGCGCCCAGCGCCTCCCCACCAGCTTTTGGCACTGTGAGCCAACGAATCAAGAGCAAGAAGACGGCCAACACATCAAGAGTGAGGATGAGCAGGAACGGCGGAATCTTCACCGACTGCAATGTTTGCGGCGATACAAAACTCATAGCCGCGATCACCCCGCCCGCCAGGGCGAGCAACACCGGGAACCATGCAGTGAAACCAAGATCCCACGCGCCGCTGCTGACGTTGAAATTCCCGCCGAACTGCGAGAGATCCCCGCCAAACGAGACTCCGTACCAGGCAAAGAAACTCAGGATGAAGACAAGGCCCCCGAGAACAACCACCCCAATCGCGAGCGGCGGAGCATTCTTCAAATCGGTCGAACCTTGGTGGCTCATCGGGCTCTCCTTCTGACAGATCAATCGCTAGGACAGACGCGTCCTAGACATTGCCATCCTGGTCTAGCGAACTCACTGACGCGAGCAACTCGCCCAAGTTGATCTAGACGACTCGACGCAAATAGGGCACGAGAGACATGAGCCAGGCGACCGCCCACGAGCAGACAATCGTCGCCGTACACAGTGCGAGTAAGGCCGGTAGCCGAATACTCCCCACCGCCATTTGCGGGGCGATCCACAGCGCCAAGAAATAGAGCACGGCGAGGTGAACGGCAAAGACCCCAAGGGTCAGCACCCCGAGTTTCTCCGCAATGGCGGCCGGCACCCCACTACCGAGGAACGTCCCAGGTCGAGCAGCCCACCACAAAAAGAGCCAGACGCCCGCCGTACTGCCCACGACCGTCCACGACCACGCGTTCGGCGGCGAGATCACCCAGGTCCAACGCGGCGCACCACCGAAGCGCTGCCACACCGTCAACGCCGAACCCCCGACTGCGAGGAGTAATCCGAAGATGGCGGCTCGACGCGTCGGCGTTAACTCACCGAGCGCACCACCGAGCATGAAGACTCCGATGTACGGGACGCACAGCGTGACGATGTTTTGCGTGCCGGGATTCGCGTCACCACCGACGTAGGTGAGGACGCCCAAAGTCGTGGTCCACGTGCAGGTGGCGGCGGCGACTCCTGCTGCGACAGCCAAGCGAGCCGTTGGCGACAAGTCGCGCACCGCGGCCCACAAGAATGGGGCCAAAATGTAGAGACCGACAAGAATCCAGAAAAAGTACAGTGCGGTGTAAACCCTGCCTTCAAGAACGACCAACACCAACCACTTCCACGTCACCGCGTCGTGACGGACGATCGCGTGAAACATGATGTAGAAGACGTTCCAAAAGATCAGCGGCGCGAGCAAACGCGACGCGCGGCGCCGGTAGAACGCGCCGGGTCCATCGGCCATGGTTCTGGGCCGCAACAGCAACGCACCACTCACAAGAATGAATAGCGGCACGCACCACAGCGCCCACGTGTTGAGGAGAAGGGCCACGGTGAAGACCGGCGTCCCCCGAAGAGTTTCGGTGCTCGCCGCGACTCCGGAGGCGTGAATGAGTACGACCCCAACGATCGCAATGACCCGCATCCAACCGATCGCGGCGGATCGCTGGGAAGTCTGCGCGGGAGCCGATGGCGCGACCACCGACACCATTTGACCTCCCGTGGAGCCGTCCACACTCTGCCTCAGCGCTGATCGCCTCAAGCCTAACCTCGGTACTAGTGGAAGAAGTGACGCGTGGCCGTGAAGTACATCGTGATACCAGCCGCCACTGCGGCGGCGACGACCTCAGCATCCCGTACGGATCCCCCCGGCTGAACCACGGCGCGCACACCCGCGGCCATTAGTACTTCAAGACCGTCGGCAAAGGGAAAGAACGCGTCCGAAGCGGCGACTGCGCCACGAGCGCGTTCGGCGCCCGCGCGCGAAACTGCCAACCGCGCTGAATCGACTCGGTTGACTTGGCCCATCCCGATTCCCACGGTCGCCCCGTCGCGCGCAAGGAGAATCGCATTGCTTTTCACGGCGCGACATGCGCGCCAAGCAAATTCCAGATCGTCACGAGTGTCGCCATCGGCAGCATTGCCGCATGCCAGCGTCCACGTCGCGGGAGCGTCGCCGGGGGCATCGATGCGGTCCTGGATCTGCATCAACAAGCCACCGCTGATCGGGCGAATCTCCGGACCTGCACCCGGGGCGACGTCCGACGCAAGAATTAGCCGGAGATTCTTCTTGCTAGCCAGGATCGAGAGCGCCTCGTCATCAAAGCCCGGAGCGACGACCACTTCGGTGAAAATGTCCACAACCTGCTGCGCGAACTCGGCAGTCACGGGCCGGTTCGTCGCGATCACCCCACCGAAAGCCGACACGGGATCGGTAGCGTGAGCCTTGCGATAGGCCTCCGCCACATCGGCACCTACGGCGAGCCCGCACGGATTCGCGTGCTTGATAATGGCTACGGCCGGCAAGTTGAAGTCGTACGCCGCACGGCGGGCTGCATCTGCATCGACATAGTTGTTGTAAGACATCTCCTTGCCTTGCAACTGTTCAGCTTGAGCAAGTCCGGGTGTAGGGGCGTATTCGTTGACATACAACGCGGCGCGCTGGTGGGGGTTCTCCCCGTAGCGCAGCGACTCTGCTCGTTGCCAGACCGCGCCGAGCCAGACAGGGAAGACCGTGCCCTCATCGGTCGGAGAAACACCGTTCGCAGGAACAACACTGCCCAGGTAAGACGCCACTCCGACGTCGTACGAGGCGGTGTGCGCAAACGCCTCGACTGCAAGCCGGGCTCGTTGTTCATGGCTAAAGCCGCCACTCCTCAGTGCGTCGATCACGTCTGCGTAGCGGGCCGGTGAGGTGACAATCGCTACGTTTGCGTGGTTCTTCGCCGAACCGCGCACCATCGCAGGCCCACCAATATCGATCTGTTCGATGCATTCCTCCGGCGTCGCGCCCGAGGCCACCGTCGCCGCGAACGGGTAGAGGTTGACGACAACGAGTTGGAACGGCTCAATTCCCATCGATGCCATCTGGTCCCGGTGCGTCTCGAGTCGCAGATCGGCAAGAAGCCCTGCGTGCACGGCGGGATGCAGCGTCTTGACCCGACCGTCGAGGCACTCAGGGAATCCAGTGAGCTCGGCAACTTGAGTCACCGGGATTCCCAGCGCAGCGATCGTTGATGCCGTCGAACCCGTGGAAACAATTTCGACGTCCGCAGCGTGCAATGCGCGGGCCAATTCTTCCAACCCGGATTTGTCGTACACCGACACTAAGGCTCGACGGATCACCGGGGATTCGCGCAGATCAGTCGTCACGGGATGCTGGCCTTTCTGCCGGAGAATGACACGCCATTCGCTGCGAGCGCGGCGATGGTGTCCACGAGCAGTTTCCGCTCGACTGTCTTGATGCGTTCGTGCAATGTGGCTTCTGAATCGTCGGGTAGAACATCGACTGACATTTGGGAGAGCACCGGACCGGTATCAACTCCGGCATCGACGACGTGCACGGTGACACCGGTGACCTTCACCCCGTAGTCCAAGGCATCACGTACGCCATGCGTTCCGGGGAATGACGGCAACAGGGCCGGATGAGTATTGATCACGTGCCCCGGAAACGCCGCCAAGAATGTCTCCCCCAAGATCTTCATGAATCCCGCCGAGACCACCCAATCCGGCTCGTAGTGGGCACAAGCTCGGGCGAACGCGCTATCCCACTCGGTTCGATCGCCGTAATCCTCCGGGCGTAGGACAAACGCGGGGATCCCTGCGTCATGAGCGTGTGCGAGGCCGCCAATCCCGTCGCGATCGGAACCCACGGCAACCACATCCGCCGGGTAGTCCGGTCGGCGGGTCGCGTCGAGGAGCGCAGCGAGGTTCGTCCCCGAGCCGGACACCAAGACCACAAGTCTCGACCGAGCGGTAGGCACGCGCGGATCCTAACGATGAGTCACGGGTGCAGAGGACGGCCCTGCGGGTCCTTGCCACTTCCGGTCAACATCATGATGCCGTCAACTAGCGCCCAGACGCCGAGACCGCCGCACGTCAGCAACTGTGCCACCGCGATGCCGTAACTGCCGGTGTACCAACGCCCGGCGCCAAAACTACCGAGCAAGATCTGCAGAAGTCCCGCGGTGATCTTCGACTTGTCGGAGTACGGGATGCCGGTCTGCGGATCAATCCCGTACGGAGCTCCTGGGTTAAACGGCGCACCCGCCATCGGCATCCCGCCATACGGCGTGCCTGCGTAGGGAGGTGGCGGTGGTACTGCACCCGGGTTGTTCGGATTCGGTTCTGGCGGTGGAAATTCCGGCCCTGGTTGGGTCACAAGTTACTCCCTTGTTCCTGCCTGCGAGTCCATCGCAGACGTTCCGTTGCAGAAGCGGATTCACATGATGATGGCCCCAAGGAATCCTGGGGCCATCATCGACGAACGGTCGACTACTTCAACGAGATCACCAGGTCGCCGGCCCACTTGTCGTGGTAGCCCTGGAGGCGCTTTCGGTCATCCCACAATGGCGAGAAGTAAACGCCTAGCGACAGCAATCCGCCTACGAATGGCACGAGGCCGACGAGGAACGGAAGTGCGTACCGCTTGATCGCACGGGGGTAGCCGAGCAGGCCACCATCTTCTTCACGCACGCACTTGATTCCCATGACCATGCCACCCACGGTTTGCCCGCGGATCGCGATCAGGACAACAAAGTATGCGATCGGTACGAAGATTGCCACAATGAAGAGCACGAAGAACGAGGCGATCGCACCGCTGCCTGATGCCACGTCAGCCGTCGTGAATCCGGTTTCTGGATTCGTCGTGTAGGTCACGGTTGCGGCCTTGATGAACAACGCCGCGAAAATTGCATAGATGATGATCAACGGGATGATCAAGACACCAACGTCCACGAGATAGCCCAGTACGCGGTTGCCGAACGAGGCCAACTTCACCTGACCCATGCCAGGAATCTCAGCGAACTGCGCAGTGGAGTAACCACCCGCAGGCGGCATCGCACCGGGTGGATATCCACCTGGCTGTTGCGGTGGATATCCACCTGGCTGTTGCGGGGGGTATCCGCCTTGCGCAGGAGGCGGGTATCCGCCCGGCTGCGGCGGTGGAACTTCTCCGCCCGGGGGCGGAATATTCGGATCGCTCATGACTGCCTCCAGATCGGTCTGTACCGATCGACGATCATGTCAGCGAATGGAGCCGATGGCGATGGTTCCACGCCAA
>JBBRTC010000066.1:0-11370 GCA_038244765.1 Candidatus Nanopelagicales bacterium
ATCGTCAATGTGGGAACCAACCTCGCCGCGCTGATCGTGTTTGGCATCGGCGGACATGTGTTGTGGGGACTCGGCGCGCTGATGGCGGTGGCGAACCTGATCGGTGGCGTGGTTGGCGCACGGACGGCGGTTGCTCGGGGGAGTCAGTTCGTTCGCGTGGTGTTCCTTGTGGTCGTCGGGGTACTCATCCTCCGGTTGGGTTGGTCACTGAGGTAGCCAGAGCGCCATCCACGATGCCAGGAAACGCCTCCGTCACCCCTGACCACGAGGAGGCGCGTACGGCTGACTCCTGGGCCGCTAGTGCGGCCGCCCGGCGTTCGGCGTTGGCACTCAGGGCAGCCAATTGCGCATACGAACCCGCCAGCCCGTTTTCCATCGCAGCGGCCAGGTCGGCTGCTTGCCCGGGCGTCGTGATCGGTGTCGATGAGTCGTAGGCCGGCGCTGGGATTGGGGGTGATTGCCCCGACGCTGTGATGCTCGCGCGCAGTTGATCGCGTCGAGAGCGGTGCGACTCGATGGCCGATTGGGCTCGTCGTTTGGATAGGCCGACGACTTGCGCCGCGACGAGTCCATAGCCGTAAATGGCGGCGTACTCGTCGGCGAGTGTTGAGCTGAGGGCCTCTGCGCGTGATGCGGGACGGGTCATCCAGGTGTCCCACGACCGGAAAGAAGCGCGGCATGGGCAGACTCGGACGCGCCGATTCGGGCGAGCAATTCGACTAGTTCGACATCCCCGGCGAATATGCAAAGTTCAACAGCGCTTGATGCCGCTTGAGTTTCCAAGGTCCGCAATCCCGCTCGCGCCGCAGCATCCTTGGCGAGTTGAGGGGTTGGACTCGTTGTCACGGCGAGAGACGCGGTGGGAGTCGGATCGTTGGCTGGATCTAGTGCCTTGAGGTGGGCGAGATGGTGCTCGCGGAACGTCCGAAGCTCGTCGACCCCGGTGGTTTGGGCCCCGATGACGCGGTCGTAGGCCGCGATCAAGGCTGTCTCGGTCGCGACGCGTTGCGAGCGGACCGCATCGTCACCCATGGGTGCGCTCGTCCCCGAGGGCCCCGGCGTTGGGTTTGTATTGATGGTGCACCCCACGAGCAGGGCGAGACTTCCAACCGCGGATGAGACGAGCAAGGTTCGTCGGGGGACTGCCGGTGTCGCTAAGGTGCTGCTCACAACAGTATTAGACAACAGGATCAAACAACAGGATCACCACAACAGGATCACGACGACCGCGTGGCGACGTCACGCGGTACGTCGTCAGGAGGACAACGTGTCTGCCCCTAGGCCCGCCCCCCGCGTCGCCTCCCGAGAGCAGTTGATGTCCCTGCTTGGTGAGCCCGCGGCTGCTGCTGGCCTAGATCTTGAGGACGTCGAAATCCGACTTGCCGGTCGCCGACGCCTGATCCGCGTCGTCGTCGATCGGGATGGCGGAGTCTCCCTAGATGCTGTGGCCGAAGTCTCTCGGCGCATGTCGGATCTTCTCGACGAGTCCGACACCCTCGACGACATGTCGTTTGTACTGGAGGTGTCCTCTCCGGGCGTCGATCGACCTCTGACTGAACCGCGGCATTGGCGACGTGCAGTCCGCCGGCTTGTCTCGGTCACGACGAACGACGGTGAGACGTTCGAGGCTCGCGTCACGGCCACCGACGACGCACAGGTAACTCTCGACATCGTGACGAAGCAGTCGACGAGTGAACGTGTGATGGCGTACGCCGACGTAGCTCGGGCCCAGGTTCAAGTGGAATTCCGTGAACTCGATGAGGAGAACTGAGATGGACATCGATGTCACAGCGCTCAAAGCGTTGGTTCGTGAGAAAGACATCTCGCTTGACTTGGTCGTGGACACCTTGGAGCAAGCACTACTCGTCGCCTATCACCGCACGGACGGATCGGCCGCAAGTGCGCGCGTCCAACTGGATCGCAAGACCGGGCACGTCACGGTGCTTGCCGCCGAAACTGATGAGGACGGCACGGTTATTCGCGAATACGAAGACACTCCGGACGGGTTTGGGCGAATCGCAGCAACAACGGCCAAGCAGGTCATCCTTCAACGCCTGCGTGAAGCGGAGGAGGACGTCACCTTCGGCGAGTTCCAAGGCAAGGAAGGCGACCTCGTTTCTGGAGTCATCCAGCAAGGCAGCAACCCGCGCATGGTCTTTGTCGATCTCGGCAAGGTGGAGGCAATCCTGCCGCCACAGGAGCAGGTTCCCGGCGAAGAATACGAGCACGGGCTCCGACTCAAGTGCTACGTCGTCAGTGTTCGCAAAGGTCCTCGTGGCCCACAAGTAACTCTGTCCCGTACGCACCCCACCTTGGTGAAGGCGCTGTTCGGCCTGGAGGTCCCCGAGATCGCCGATGGCACGGTTCAACTCGTCGCCATCGCCCGGGAGGCAGGCCATCGATCAAAGATCGCTGTGCGTTCCACCAATCCGACGGTTAACGCGAAAGGTTCATGTATCGGCCCGATGGGTCAGCGAGTGCGAGCCGTCATGGCCGAATTGCACGGAGAAAAGATCGACATCGTGGATTGGTCAGACGACCCGGCCGAGATGGTGGCTCACGCTCTCTCTCCCGCGAGGGTGAGCAGCGTGACCGTTGTCGATCCTGAGGCTCGGTCTGCGCGCGTGATCGTCCCGGACTACCAACTCTCGCTGGCCATCGGACGGGAAGGTCAGAATGCCCGACTGGCCGCACGCCTGACGGGTTGGCGCATCGACATTCGCTCTGATGCCGCCCCGTTGGAACCGGTCGCGCACGAGAATTTGACGGAACGAGCAGAGGTTGAGGAGTCAACAGAGACGGGGTCGGGGTCGCGTCGAGGGACGGGGCCGAGTGAGTGAGGGGGTAGACTCTCCGGCGATCGGTCGCTCGACCAGTCCCGTGTCTCCACCAGCGCACCCCGTGCGTACCTGCGTGGGGTGCAGAACCCGAGCGATGGCGCCGGAACTCCTGCGGGTCGCAATCGTCGACGGGGCGTTAGTCCCAGATGTGCGAGGCACGCAGCCCGGGCGGGGTGCGTGGTTGCACCCCACGTCACAGTGTCTCGATCTCGCCGTACGCCGTCGGGCGTTCCCGCGGGCCCTCCGGGTCTCGGGTCCACTCGATCCAGCACTGGTACGACGTGAGATCGATTCGCGCGATTGATGCGACTCCACCGGGGTCGCGTGAGCATCCGTCAGCGTCAACTTTTTGGGAGCGGTGAAGGACATGACCACCCCATGAGCACCCAGCCATGAGTGTGCCCACGAACGACTGACGGTTCGAGCCTGTCCCGGCCCCGGATCGTCGAGACAGGAGAGAAGTGTCCAAGGTCCGGGTCTATGAAGTTGCCAAAGAACTTGGCATCGAAAGCAAAGTCGCCGTCAAGAAACTCCAAGAGCTTGGCGAATTCGTGCGCTCTGCGTCCTCCACGATTGAGGCGCCAGTCGTACGTAAGTTGAAAGAAGCCTTCCCGAACGCCGGAGCTGACAGCACTGCTCCCGCGAAGAAGGCACCGGCCAAGAAGGTCGCAGCGAAGGCAACCGTTCCGGCGCCGCCGGCTGAGAGTGCCCCCGCAATCGTTGAGGCACCCCATGTTGTTGGTGTTGTTGCTGCGCCGGTTGCTCCGAGCGCCCCTGCCGTTCCGTTGGCACCGGCTGCCGCTGCTGCGTCAGCGGCCACTCCCGCAGCGGTGACCCCGTCCGCGCCAGCTCCGTCGTTACCTACGGGTGACTCGACCGAACCCGGCGCAGCCCGTACGGCCGGACCGCGACCCGGCAACAACCCCTTTTCAACGGGTGGATCCTCGGGAATGGGACGCCCCGCTGGACCGCGACCCGGCAACAACCCCTTCTCGTCCGGCGGCGCTTCCGGCATGGGCCGACCGGCTCCGGCCGCGCGCCAAGGCGCACCGGGTGTGCCAGGCGCTCCCCGTCCGGCAGTTGGCGGCGTTCCAGGGGCTCCCCGCCCAAATCCGGGCATGATGCCTGTACGTCCCCAACGTTCCGATGGTCCAGGTCGGGGTGGCCCTGGTGGCGCTCCCGGCCGGGGTGGCCCCGGCGCTCCTAGCGGTGCCCCTAGCCGTGGTGGTCCTGGTGGCGCTCCGGGTCGCGGTGGTCCTGGTGGCGCTCCCGGCGGTGGCGGCAACTATCGCGGCGGTGGCGCAGGCGCACCCGGTGGTGCTCCCGGCGGCGGTGGATTCGCGGGTCGTCCCGGCGGCGGAGGCCGTCCCGGCCCTGGTGGACGGGGTACGACAGCAGGTGCGTTTGGTCGCCCCGGTGGCAAGCCGACCCGTGGTCGGAAGTCCAAGCGCGCGAAGCGCCAGGAGTTCGACAACATGCAGGCTCCATCGATGGGTGGGGCCACGGTCTCAGCGGGCGACGGCCAGGTCGTACGCCTGCCTCGCGGCGCATCACTGACCGACTTCGCTGAGAAGATCAACGCCAACCCAGCGGCATTGGTGACCCGACTCATCACATTGGGGGAGATGGCGACCGCCACCCAGTCGCTCAATGACGAAACGCTGATCGTGCTCGGCACCGAGTTGAACTACGACGTTCAAATTGTGTCTCCCGAGGATGAAGACCGCGAGTTGCTCGAGTCGTACTCGCTTGAGTTTGGCGAGGACACCGGAGGGGAATCGGACCTCGTCGCGCGTCCTCCTGTGGTCACTGTCATGGGTCACGTTGACCACGGAAAGACCAAGCTGCTCGATGCGATCCGCGACACAAATCAGGTTGCCCGTGAGGCAGGTGGCATCACTCAGCACATCGGTGCTTACCAAATCACCGCGCATCCTGACACTGAAAACGAACGCAAAATCACCTTCATCGACACCCCTGGCCACGAGGCGTTCACCGCCATGCGTGCGCGTGGTGCGCAGGTCACCGACATCGCCATTCTCGTTGTCGCTGCCGATGATGGGGTCAAGCCGCAGACGATTGAGGCGCTTAACCACGCCCAAGCGGCAAACGTCCCGATCGTGGTGGCCGTGAACAAGGTAGACAAGGAAGGCGCCGACCCGACCAAGGTTCGCGGGCAACTCACCGAGTACGGCCTTGTGCCCGAGGAGTACGGCGGCGACACGATGTTCGTCGACGTCTCCGCCAAGGCAGGGCTGAACATTGACGCGTTGCTCGAAGCTGTCCTCCTGACCGCTGATGCGGCCTTGGACCTTCGTGCCAATGCAACTCAGGACGCACAAGGTGTCGCAATTGAAGCCCACCTCGACCGAGGTCGGGGACCGGTTGCGACTGTGCTCGTGCAGCGCGGAACGTTGCGTCCCGGTGACTCGATTGTGGCTGGGGAGGCATTCGGTCGAGTACGCGCCATGCTGGACGAAAATGGCGACCCGCTGTCCGAGGCTGGTCCGGCTCGACCGGTGCAGGTGCTCGGCCTGACCTCGGTACCTGGCGCAGGCGATTCCTTCCTCGTCGTTTCCGAGGACAGAATCGCGCGTCAGATTGCTCAGACCCGTGCGGCTCGTGAACGCAATGCCATGCTCGCGAAAGCGCGGCCGCGACGCTCCCTTGAGGACTTTCTCAAGACGATGGAGCAAGGCGAAGTGCAGGAACTCAAACTCATCCTCAAGGGTGACGTCTCCGGTTCGGTTGAGGCACTCGAAGATGCGCTGCTCAAGATCGATGTGGGCGATGAAGTTGACCTTCGCGTCATCCATCGCGGCGTCGGCGCCATCACAGAACACGACGTAACGTTGGCCGCCGCATCAGACGGCATCATCGTCGGCTTCAACGTCCGACCCGAGGGTCGAGCTCGGGACATGGCCGATCGTGAAGGCGTCGACATCCGCTACTACACGATCATCTACCAAGCGATCGACGAGATTCAGGCTGCCTTGCAAGGAATGCTCAAGCCCGAATACGAGGAAATCCAGCTTGGTACGGCCGAGATCCGTGAGGTTTACCGATCGAGCAAGTTTGGCAACATCGCCGGCTCGCTCGTACGCAGTGGCGAAATCAAGCGCAACAGCAAGGCGCGCTTGGTCCGTGACGGAGTAGTCGTCGCAGACAACCTGACCGTCGAGTCGCTCAAGCGTTTCAAGGACGACGCGACAGAGGTCCGGGAGGGCTTCGAATGCGGCATCGGTCTCGGATCGTTCAATGACATCAAGGTCGACGATGTCGTCGAGACGTTCGAGATGCGCGAGAAGCCACGAGTCACAAACTAGGCACGACCAGAAAGCGGAACTCCCAAAGTGAAAAGAGCCGGGAGTGAGTGGGTGCGAAGACAATGAGGAGGCGACGTGAGTGACGCGGCGCGTGCGCGCAAATTGGCCGACCGCATCCAGGTCATCGTGGCCGAAACCCTGGAGATGAAGATCAAGGATCCGCGGTTGGGGTTCGTGACAATTACCGATGCACGCATCACTAACGATCTGAGCGAGTCGACGGTTTTTTACACGGTCTACGGCGACGAGGACGAACGTTCGGCGACGGCCGCCGCGTTGGAGTCAGCAAAGGGATTGCTGCGCAGCGAGGTTGGGCGGCTGACGGGCGTACGGCGTACGCCAACTCTGGAGTTTGTTCTCGACGCTCTGCCAGAAGATGCCGCCCACATCGACGACCTGCTTCGCGTCGTCGCGCAATCGGACGCTGCGGTTCATGAGCAAGCACTCAACGGCGTTTTTGCTGGCGATGCGGACCCATATCGGGTCCCGCGCGGGCATGATGACGAGGTGGACGAGAGCGGCACGGACTAATGCCCGGTTGGGTGCAGCGCCCAGTCGAATCTGACTGGGCAAGTGCGATCTCGGCACTGACTGGTGGCGGCCAGGTGCTGCTAATCGCCCATGTCTCGCCCGACGCTGACGCCCTGGGTTCCGCACTGGCGATCGGACTCGCGCTGCGATCGGTGGGAGTTGCGGTCGAAGTCTCGTTCGGCGACGACCCTTTCGTCTTGCCGCGGTCGTTGGAAAGTTTGCCCGGCCAGGAACTCTTGGTTCCGGCGACAAAGGTGTCGACCCCTGACGTGGTTGCCTCGTTTGACTCGTCATCGGTTGATCGACTTGGTGTCCTCGGGCCGATTGCCGAGGCCGCGCCGGTCTTGATCGTGGTTGACCACCACGCGTCGTACACGGGTTTTGGGCGTACACATCTCGTCGACGTTTCTGCCCCAGCGACCGCGGTCTTAGCCCTTGAACTCGTTGACCGATTGGGTGCCGGTCTCACGGCTGACATCGCGTCGGCGCTTTATGCCGGCTTGGTCACCGATACGGGGTCATTCCGCTTCGCCGCCACAACGCCCTCAACTCATCAGGTTGCGGCGCGGCTTCTGAGCACTGGAATCCGCCACGATCTAATTGCCCGTCGCATCTATGACGACGAGCCGTTCGGCGTACTGCGACTCATTGGGGGCGCGCTCGATCGGGCTGTGTTGGAGGAGCGCTCAGTGGGTGGGCTCGGCATGGTGTGGACGGTCGTATCGCGTGCCGATCGGGAGAACTTTGCCCTTCCGCTGGATTCCACCGAGCGCGTCATCGACGTACTCCGCATCGCCACAGAGGCCGAAGTCGCGGTCGTACTCAAAGAGGACGACTCGGGCCAATGGCGAGTGTCGACGCGTTCCAAAGGCCGCATCGATGTTGGCGCCGTCTGCTTGGGTTTGGGCGGAGGCGGCCATCGCTTCGCCGCTGGATATACCTCGTTGGGGGGCGCCGGGGCCGTCATGACCGAACTGCGAGTTCGTCTCGCCGAGGCCCCCCAATCTTGCGAGTGACCCCGAGTGGCTGAGTCGGGGTTGGTGGTCGTCGACAAACCGGCGGGTTGGACTTCACACGACGTCGTCGCACAGGTACGGCGGTTGGCCGGCACGCGCAAAGTCGGGCACGCCGGCACGTTGGATCCGATGGCCACCGGCGTATTGATTGTCGGCATCGAAAAGGCCACGCGACTGCTCGGGCACCTCGCGCTTACCGATAAGTCGTACGACGCGACTATCCGACTCGGGGCGACCACAGTCACCGACGACGCAGAGGGCGACGTCACGAGTGCGTTCGAGCACCTCGGCGGCCCCGAACACCGCGACCAGGTCAACCACCTCACCGAAGCCAGGATTCAAGCAGCCGTCGCCAGATTTACCGGCACGATCGACCAAGTGCCAAGCGCAGTCAGCGCGATCAAAGTCGAAGGAGTTCGGTCGTACGCGCGAGTCCGCAAGGGTGAGTCCGTTGCGCTGGCCCCACGCCAGGTCACGGTGATCGCCTTCGACGTGCGTGCCTGGCGCCTCGTCGAGGCCGTCGCGCGTGCAGGCGATGTTGCTGGCCAACCCGCGTCGGAGCTTCCCTATCTCGCACTCGACGTGGATGTGTCGGTGACGTGTTCGACCGGCACCTACATCCGCGCCCTCGCTCGCGATCTGGGGGAGGCGCTCGGCGTTGGGGGCCATCTCGCGTCGCTGCGACGCACCCAGGTCGGTTCATACGGCCTCCATACCGCGCGCACTCTCGATCAACTCGCGGAGTCCTTCGACGTGGTCCCACTGCGCAAAGCCGTCGTAGATTCATTTCGCAGCATCGACGTAAGCGATGACGAGGCGACGAAGATTCGTCACGGCGTACGCCTGCCGTGGCCGCCGCACGTAACCCAGGCCGGGCCAGTCGGCGTCTTTGGCCCAGACGGTGAAGTCCTGGCCCTCGCGGAGCCCTACGCTGGCAACCTCATGTCCTATCTCGTCGTCCTCGCCTGACCCACGCTGCGCATTGATGACCGACTTCCCAGGCAGTCCCTAGTAGTTCTGGCAGGCTGACGACGTGCATCGATGGAACGGCTTGACCGACGTGCCCGCCGATTGGCCCCGGTCGGTCGTGACCATCGGTGTCTTTGACGGCGTGCATCGCGGGCACCGCATCATCATCGACAGCCTCGTCGCACGTGCGCGCCGACTCGATGCGCCCGCCGTAGTCGTCACTTTCGAGCCACACCCCAGCGCGGTCGTACGCCCCGGAACCGAGCCGCCGATGTTGTCCACTCTCGATCATCGACTGGAACTCCTCACCGACGCGGGCGCCGATGCGGTATGCGTCCTTGCCTTCACTTCGGACTTCTCGCATCTCACACCCGAGCAGTTTGTCGCCGAAGTCCTCGTCGGACGACTGCATGCCCTCGATGTCGTCGTCGGCGAAAACTTCCGCTTCGGCTACCGCGCGGCCGGCGACCTCGCGACTCTCGCGGCCATCGGCGTCGAGCTCGGTGACGAACGTGGATTCGATGTGGAAGGTCTCGCGCTCGCGACAACGCCCGAAGGTGTGTGGTCATCGACGTTCGTACGTGGGTTGGTGGCTGCTGGCGACGTCGCTGGTGCGATGCGCGCCATGACGCGCGCACACCGCATCGAAGGTGCGGTCGTGCGAGGCGACCAGCGTGGTCGGACTCTGGGCTTTCCCACCGCGAACTTGGCGATCACGAGTCACGCGGCGATCCCCGCCGATGGGGTGTACGCCGGTTGGCTCATCGAGGCGCCGTACTCGGAATCGGTGCGCCGATGGCCGGCCGCCATCAGTGTGGGTACCAACCCGACGTTTGAGGGTCAGACTCGGCGAGTCGAGGCGTACGCCTTGGATCGCGACGATCTCGAGCTCTACGGCCAACATGTCGCGGTCGACTTCGTGGAGCGAATTCGACCGATGGTGAAGTTCGATTCCGTCGAGGCGTTGATCGCACAGATGACCCGCGATGTCGAGGAAACTCGCCGACAGGTCCGATGACGTACGCCATGATTAACTTGAGTCGTTGACCGGCGTACGGCGGGTGAGGGATCCCACGACGACGACCGCACCGACAAGCTGCAGAACTGCACAGCCAGCAAACAGCGCCGTGGCACCAAGGTGTTCGTAGACGAGCCCGCCGATTGCGACACCGATGATCGGTCCTAGGCCGTTTCGCGCTACTTGCAACAGTCCTTGACCGGTCGATCGCAGCGCCTCGGGCATCAACCGCTCAGTGATGACGACGGTCGCGGAGTACGAGAAAGCGAACGACGCCCCACTCGCGACCTTCAGAAGAGAGATGGCCAGGGGCGACGACGCGAGTGCCCACGCTGCGATCATTAACGCAGAGATGAGTACACCGATGACGTACAAGCGTCGCTGACCGATACGTTCGCCGAGTCGGGGACTCCAGTGGAAGAACGGCACCTCGACCAACGCCATCAGCGATGCCGAGAGTCCCAGCAGAAATGGCCCGCCGCCACTATCAACGATTTGCAGGGCGACAAACGTGTTTGCCCCCATGCTTGACGCACTGACGATGATTAGCCCGGCGAGAAACCACGGGAGTTCTCGAACCTCGCGAACGGCGTGCCAGGCGTTGCTCCGTGCGTCGTGCACGACGGGGTGAATCAGGCTTCGAGTCGTTCTGCGAAAGGGGGCCAGCGTGAGCAGGTATCCCACTAAGAAGAGTGCGTATACCGGGAGTGCGCTTCCGTAGCCGAAGCGCTCATAGACCCCGCCCAAGGCAACAGCCGACAGTGCCCAGCCCAAACTGGTCCAGAGCCGAATTGAGCCGTAGCGGCTCGATGCATTGGGACCCAGGTTCGCCAGCGCCAACGAATCAGAAAGAGCCGTGCCTGGCGCCTCGACGATTACGAGGATCACCGCGAGGGTGGCCACTAGCAGGGTTGGAGACGATACCGGCGCCAACGCCATTGCCGCGGCCATCGAGAACAAGGTCGTGAGCTGCAGGGCCCGGGCGATCCCGAGGCGACCATCGGCTGCATGGCTCCACGCCGGCGTCACGATCAACCCGCCGAATGCCGCGACACTGAGGCTTAGTCCAATCTGAGACGCCGACATGCCACGCTGTTCGAGAAGGGGTACGAAAAATGGCAGCACCGCGCCTGTGGAGACACCTCCGAGAACGAAGAGCAGACGAAGGTCGCGTACGACCCGCGTCTGTTCCGGGATCTCAGGGGCGTGTAGCAACGGCTCGCAATAGTTGATCGTCGGCGGCAGCACCAAGAACGCCTTCACCCGAGTTCGACGACCACCCATGTCGAGTCGATCCCGTTGCTCGATTTCCAGGCATCAGATTTCCCTCGAGTTCGGGCCGACCGCTTCTGGTCAGCCAGGCACTGCCCCCGGTCACTCACTTTATGTAAAGTAAGTATTCCTTACGAAAGTCCTCGGGATGAGGATGCCACAACGCCACCCCGAGTGGAAGTCCCCAAGTTGGGCGAGATCCCGCTCCAAAACCCGAGTTGATCATGGAGAAACGCACGGCATTGGGCGAATGCCGTGCAAAGGTCCATGATCAACTTCGGACGGAGCAGCGGACGTCCCCAGCTGAGGAGACGAGCACCGGCCAGGGGAGCGGCATCGAGCGGCATCGAGCGGCATCGAGCGGCATCGAGCGGGGAACTGGCGGATTCGGCCGTACG
>JBBRTC010000067.1:0-11132 GCA_038244765.1 Candidatus Nanopelagicales bacterium
AACGCGGGTACGACGAACGGCCTAATGACTCGAGTTCCCTGTGCGGTTGATTCGGTGTTGATTCGGACCCGACGGCTGGTCGGATGCCATCTTGGCGAGCATGTGCGATTGTGATTGAGGTTGTCCGGATGGATGCGTGGGATTGACCGTACGCGGGTCGTACGACAAGACCGGTGTTCATGGCAGATATCGTGGCCGTGTCCCTGTCCACTGCGCACGGTGGATTCGAATTCGTGACCCTTGCGAGTGCTACCTGTGACCGCGGCATCCACCGACACCACCCGTCGGCCCCCCGAACGAGGCAAAAAGACGCGGCCACCGGCCGGGACCGGCAGGGGCTATTCGGCTAAGCATCTCTCGGTGCTGGAGGGTCTTGACGCCGTCCGCAAACGTCCCGGGATGTACATCGGGTCTACCGATTCACGCGGCCTGATGCACTGTCTGTGGGAGATTATCGACAACTCCGTCGATGAGGCGCTCGCGGGTCATTGCACTCGCATCGAAGTTGAACTGTTCGCGGACGGCTCCGTCGAGGTACGCGACAACGGACGCGGAATCCCGGTCGACGTCGAGCCCAAGACCAAGCTCACCGGGGTCGAAGTCGTACTCACCAAGTTGCACGCGGGTGGGAAATTCGGTGGCGGGTCCTACACCGCATCGGGTGGTTTGCACGGCGTCGGAGCTAGCGTCGTCAATGCGCTGTCGGCGCGCCTCGATGTTGAAGTTGATCGTGACGCAAAGATCCATTTGATGTCGTTTCAACGCGGCGTACCCGGGGTGTACGACGGTGACGGACCTGAGGCGACGTTTGCCAAGAAAGGCGGGTTACGTGTAGTCGGCAATTGCAAGAGGGCGCTCACCGGTACCCGAGTGCGCTACTGGATCGACGATCAAATATTCACCCGCGACGCAGAAGTGCAACTCGAAGAACTGCGAACCCGCGCCCGACAAACCGCATTCCTTGTGCCCGGCGTTTCCATTGAGCTGCTCGATCGGCGAAGCGTAGACCCGGCCGAACACAGCGATGAGATCTTCCACTTCTCCGGGGGGATCTCGGAGTACTGCACGTATCTCGCCAAGGAAGACTCAGTCACGCCGGTCATTCGCCTCGCGGGCTCTGGTCATTTCCACGAAACGGTGCCGGTGCTCGACCGAAAAGGGCACATGACTCCGCAAGAAGTCGAGCGCGAATTGGCGGTCGATATCGCGCTGCGTTGGGGAACCGGGTACGACACCGACGTACGGCCGTTCGTCAACATCATCGCCACACCGAAGGGCGGCACACACATCGTCGGCTTCGAACGCGCGATGGTAAAGGTCGTCAACGATTCGTTGCGATCGGCGAAGTTGCTCAAATCGAGCGAAGACAACGTGGTGAAAGACGACGTACTTGAAGGACTTACCGCCGTTGTCACCGTACGGTTGGCCGAACCGCAGTTCGAAGGCCAGACCAAGGAGGTCCTCGGTACGCCGGCGGCGACGCGCATCGTCGGGCACGTCGTCAGCAAGGAACTGACCAAGTGGTTGACGAATCCGCCTCGCGGTGACAAGACCGCAACGCGGGCGGTCCTCGAAAAGGTCGCCAATGCCTCCCGGGCGAGGCTGGCGGCGCGAGTCAGCCGTGACGTTCAACGACGCAAGAACGCACTGGAATCCTCAGCGTTGCCAGCGAAACTGGCTGACTGTCGTACTGACGATGTCGAGCGCAGCGAGCTGTTCATCGTTGAAGGCGACAGCGCATTGGGTACGGCGAAATTGGCGCGCGCGTCGGAATACCAAGCGCTGCTGCCGATCCGAGGAAAGATTCTCAACGTCCAAAAAGCATCGGTGGCGGACATGTTGAAGAACACCGAGTGTTCGTCGATCATCCAGGTGATCGGAGCGGGGTCGGGCAGATCCTTCGACCTCGCGTCGGCACGTTACGGGAAAATCATCCTGATGTCCGATGCAGACGTCGACGGTGCGCACATCCGGTGTCTGCTGCTGACGCTGATCCATCGCTACATGCGGCCACTGCTCGACGAGGGTCGGGTGTACGCCGCAGTCCCGCCGCTGCATCGCATCGAAGTCTCACGATCGGGCGGGAAGAAGCGCGAAGTCATCTACACGTACTCCGATGACGAGATGCGCAAGGTGCTGGCCGGCTTCGACAAGGCTGGTGCGTCGTACAAAACGCCGCAACGCTACAAGGGCCTCGGCGAGATGGACGCTGTGCAGTTGCGCGAAACCACGATGGATCCGGCGAGGCGTACATTGCGCCGCGTTCGCGTCGCCGATGCCGAAGCAGCCACCAATGTTTTCGACCTGCTGATGGGCAACGACGTTGCGCCACGCAAGGAGTTCATCGTCGCAGGCGCACCCAGCCTCGACCGCAGCCGGATTGATGTGTGATCCACGGATTCATGAATGCACCGTTCGTTCAATAGAGCCTGACGGACGTACCTTTCATGGGGAAAACAGGGGAGGGGGTCTAGAGGTTCTTGGGGGCGAGGCGGCCCGTGTGGACGTCGTACATCGCGCCGGCAACGGTGACACCCTGGGGTAGCAGCGGGTGGGACCGTAAGCGCTGCAAGTCAATTCCGAGTGCGGCCACCTGATCGCTGGTTGTTTGAAACTCCATACTGCGAGTGTCCACCCCGTAGCGTTCTTCGATGAGCGCGTGAATTTGCGGTTCTTCAGCCGAGGCCATTTTGCAGTGGGTGTGCGGCATGACGAGCACTCGCGTCACGCCCAAGAGGTACGTCGCCAGCACCAGCGTGCGGAGCACGTCGTCGGTGACTCGTGCGCCGGCGTTGCGAAGGATCTTCACGTCGCCTGCTGACATTCCGAGAATCGCCAGCGGTTCGATTCGTGAGTCCATACACGTCACCAAGGCCAGGCCGCGCGCGGCGACCCCGGTCAATCCAGAGTCTTGGAACCCGCTCGCATAGTCCGCGTTAGCCGACAGAACATCGGCGAACGCGTCGGCGGGGAATTGTGAGGTGGCCGAAGCACTGTCATCGAAGGCGACTGCGGAGGACGCCGCGTTGGCTGACTCGTCGCCAGCAGCGGACATGGTCATTCCGAACTTGCGCCGCTGGAGTGGCCCGGGAAGATGCCTTGGGAGGGGTCAATGATCGGTGCCGCGTTGTTGACTGCGAGCGCCGCCTCGCCGAAGCCCACTGAAATCAGGGCGACCTTGCCCGGATAGACGACGATGTCACCGGCCGCGAACACGCGCGGCAAGTTGGTTCGCATCGCGGTGTCCACGACGATGTGTCGCTTTTCTAGCTCAAGACCCCATTGCGCCATCGGTCCAATGTTGGCGATGAATCCCAACGACGCGACAACGGTCTGTGCCGGCAGGGTAGTCAGTTCACCGCTCTCTTTGTGGGTGATGTCCACCTCGGTCACAAGATCGTCGCCACGAATTGCCGAGAGTTCACACGAGGTCATCAGCCGTACGCCCATTTCGCGAACCTTGTTGACCATCGCGCCGTGCGCACGGAACTGTTCGCGTCGGTGAACCAACGTGACGCTTCGCGCGATGGGCTGCAAGGCGTAGGCCCAGTCGAAAGCACTATCGCCGCCGCCCACGATGATCACATCTTTGCCAGCGTGCACATCGAGTTTCGGTACGAAGAAGACTAGGCCTTTGCCATCCCATCCGTCATCAGCTGGCAACGGGCGCGGAGTGAAGGAACCGATGCCGCCGGTAATGACAACGGTCTTCGCATCGACGGTGACGCCCTGATCGGTCGTGACACGAGCGAGTTCGTCTTCGGAGGTGGTGAGCTCGACTGCCTGCTGCCCGAGCAAATAGGTGGGTTTGAACGGCTCGGCCTGGGCGACCAAATCGTCGACGAGGGCGCGTCCCTTCACCGCGGGGAAACCGGCGACGTCAAAGATGTCCTTCTCCGGATACATCGCCGTGATTTGCCCGCCGGCCTCCGGGAGCGCGTCCATGACGACAACTGACCAACCGCGAAAGCCCGCGTAGTACGCGGCGTACAGGCCACTGGGTCCTGCTCCGATGATGAGCAGGTCACACGAATGGGTCGGTGCGTCAGACACAGGTCCTCCGATGGGTGATGTCGCGTACGGCGGTCACGCTATCGCCGCCCGCGCTACCACCGATGCGTGGTAGTAGGTCATGGGTACTGCGTCCTTCGCGCAGGACTCGCGACGTGCGATGCCCCGCTCGGCCGTGACCGCGATCGACCACCGGACCCCGTCGGAGCTCATCGCGGTGACGAACCAGCCGTCGAGGTCGCCACCGTGGGCGCCCTCGAGGACCTCGATCACGCGGAGGTCATCGCTGCGGCGCAAACCCGCGTCTCGGCGTACGCAGATGTCGGCAGCTTGTGCGGCCGGCAGCAAGCCCATCTGGCCGCGCTGATGGTCGACACTGAGTTCGTCGCGGTCCGCGGCGACGAGAACCTCGCGCGCGGAGGCCACATCGAGACGCCCATAGACCACGCCTTGCGGCAACACCAACGCCGTGGGTGCGAACCGATGCCCGCCGAGATGCGAGATTTCCCAGACGCGCTCGGTCAGCAGCGGATCGGCGGACAATGATGCGGCCAATGCGCGGCCCTCGCGTGCACAGCACAGATCGCGTTTAGAGTTGCCACAGACGAAAATCGTTGCGTTATGGGATTCATCTTCAGCGAATTCCGGGAGGACGCCCGCGGCGAGGGCATCCAGATCTATGCCCAACACGGTTGTCGGATCCGTGATGGTCCACGACGTCGCCCGGGGCGCTTCGGGGTTCACGACGCCCGCCCACACACGTCGGTGCGTCGGGGTCGCGTGGTCGTCGGCGTGGCGACCTGGTCGGCGGGCAAGAAAGATCTTGATCGGCAAGTCGGCTGCGCGACGGTGCAGCTCGGCCGCAACATCGGCATCGAGATGGCTTTCCAGCAGTGCGTCGCGGCCCCACGGTCCGGGTTGCTCGATCACGAGGACGGCTCGCGCGTACGGCGCAGTCCCGGGCAGAGGCTCATCGGCGGTGAATGACTCAGCTGAACACGACGCCGGACCGGAGTGTGCGGGCACGTGCAGCGGATGCGTCACCGGTCGCCCATGGGGCCACTCACGGCGACGATAGGGCTCGACACCGGTACGCCGGAACCATCGCGCTTACCGAATTCTTCGGGCAACTCCGCGGGTGTTCCGCCCGATCCGGCTGCGTGCGCGGGGTCAGGCCCAGCCCACGCCACAATCAACTCGTCCTCACCGCGCAGGAGTCGATGGCACCGAACACCCGCAGTCGCGCGTCCCTTACTCGGGTATTCGGCGTACGGCGTGATCTTCGCGCTGATGGCCTGCGCGCCCGGTAGCGCATTGCTGGACCCGGCGACGGTCACCACGACGTTGTCGCGTTGCGGATCCACGGCACCAAAGGAAATCGCCCGAGCTCCGCTGGTGAGACGAATGCCGGCCATGCCACCGGCAGCCCGCCCCTGCGGGCGTACAACCGACGCAGGGAAGTGCAGCAACTGCGCGTCGGAGGTCACGAACACGAGCATCGAATCGGGGTTCGTGACTTCCACCGCCCCCACAACGCGGTCCCCGTCATCGAGTCGGATGATCGTCCAAGATTCCGCGGTGGTGGGCAGTTCAGCGACGACCCGTTTCACGACACCCTTCGCCGTACCTAGGGCAAGCCTCGGTCCGCCACCGTCCAACGACGCTAACGCAATCACCGATTCGTCTCTGTCCAGGGACACGAATTCAGAGATCGGCGCTCCACCAGACAACGACGGGGCATGCGCGGTCACGGGGATCGCGGGGACGTCCAAAACACGCAATCGCAGGACTCGCCCGGCCGACGTCACGATGCCGACATCGCCATGCGCGGTGGCGCGGGCGACGCTGATGAGGACGTCGTGTTGAGCCGGAGGCCCGGCCGGCGGCAGCGGATCGGGGCTGGACGTACGGGCCAACAGTCCTGCGCTGGACAGCAGGATCAGGCAGGGCTCGTCGGGTACCTCCAGGGGCACGACGGCACTCGCCGACACACCCGCTGACTCCAGCAACACGGTCCGGCGCGGGGTGCCGTGCGCGCGTGCCACCCCGGCGAGTTCCTCCGAAACTAGGGCACGGAGTTTCGTGTCACTGTCGAGAATTTCGTTCAACGCGGCGATGGCGGCGTTGAGTTCGTCGCGTTCACCCTCGAGTTCGAGGCGGGAAAACTTCGTCAGGCGACGCAGTGGCATCTCGAGGATGTAGTTGACCTGAATGTCGGAGAGTTCAAAAACGTCGATAAGCCGCGTCCGAGCCTCAGCGGTGTCATCGCTGCTACGGATGATCGCGATGACGTCGTCGATGTCGAGGATTGCAATGAGGAGACCGTCGACCAGATGAAGTCGGTCCAGTGCCTTCTGGCGACGGAAGTTGGACCGGCGGCGCACGACCGTGAGGCGATGGTCGACATAGACGCTGAGCAAGTCGCGAAGACCCAGCGTGCGGGGCTGACCGTCAACCAACGCGACGGCGTTGATCGCAAACGAATCTTCCATCGGAGTGAGCCGATAGAGCGTTTCCAGCACCGCTTCAGGGTTGAAGCCGTTCTTGACCTCGATCACGAGGCGTAGTCCGGAATCCCAATCGGTGAGATCGTTGACTGCGGAGATGCCTTGCAACTTCTTCGACATGACGAGGTCTTTGATTTTCTCGATGATCTTTTCTGGCCCGATGTTGTACGGCAACTCGGTCACCACGATGCCCTTGCGACGTGCACTCACGTTGTCAATCCGGGCCGTCGCGCGAGTGCGGAAAGATCCACGCCCCGTTTCGTATGCCTCCCTAATCCCTTCGAGACCGACGATCTTGGCCCCGCCCGGCAGATCGGGGCCGGGAATGAAACGCATCAAATCGTCGAGCGTCGCCTGCGGGTGCGCGATGAGGTGTCGGGCCGCGGCGATGACTTCGACCAGGTTGTGCGGTGGCAAGTTCGTCGCCATGCCCACCGCGATGCCCGACGCGCCATTGACGAGCAAATTGGGGATTGCGGCGGGAAGCACGGACGGCTCGGTTTCGCGACCGTCGTAGTTGGTCCCGAAGTCGACGACGTCTTCGTCGAGTGACGCGGTCATCTGAATCGCGGCGGTCGCCAACCGGCATTCGGTGTAGCGCATCGCGGCCGGGCCATCATCGAGCGAGCCAAAGTTCCCATGCCCGTCAATCAGGGGTAGGCGGAGCGAGAAGTCTTGGGCCATCCGGACCAGGGCGTCGTAAATCGCGCCATCTCCGTGCGGGTGCAACTTGCCCATGACGTCGCCGACCACGCGGGCGCTCTTGACGTGCCCTCGGTCTGGTCGCAATCCCATCTCCGCCATCTGGAACAAAATCCGTCGCTGCACCGGCTTCAGGCCATCGCGAGCATCAGGGAGAGCCCGTGCGTAGATGACGGAGTACGCGTACTCCAGGAACGAACCCCGCATCTCCTCAGAGACGTCGATATCGACGATCTTCTCCGGAGTGGGGTTGGACGGCGGCGCGAGAGTGCGGCGAGCCATGTGAGTCGACTCCTACGTGATCATGAGCGGAACAGTCCGGGTGGGCGGGCTCCAGGCACGAAGCCCGGGCCATTCTCTCTGGGCGGCGCGACGCGGCGATACTCCGACACCCGTCGTGCCCCGTGCCTGTGTCCGATGGCGGCTAGGTTGACCGACGTGGTGACTGAGGGTGCGGTCTATCCGGCCCACCGTGAGGCTGACGTCGTACTTCGTGACGGCCGGACGTGCCACATTCGTCCCCTGACACCCGCCGATGCGGACCGATTGGTCGAGTTCCATTCTCAGCTGTCGCCAGAGACGATCTATTTCCGGTTTTTTGCGCCCTACCCGACCTTGTCGAACCGCGACGTGGAGCGCTTTACTGACGTCGATCACGTCAACCGAGTGGCGTTGGCAGCGACCTTGTCCGGTGAGATTGTCGGGGTCGGTCGCTACGACCGGGTTGAGCCTGAAGCCGCGGAAGTCGCGTTCACAGTCCGCGACGATCAGCAGGGTCGAGGCTTGGGGTCGATCTTGCTCGAACATTTGGCCATCGCCGCGCTCGAGAACGGGATCAACCAGTTCATCGGCGAAGTCCTGCCCAGCAATGAGCGGATGATCGCGACGTTTGAGGAAGCGGGTTACCACGCGGAACGCGAGACCCTCGATGGCGTCGTTCGCCTCGTGCTCGACATCGCTCCCACCCTGTCATCGCTCGCAGTGATGTCAGGACGCGAACATCGTGCGGAGTCTCGCAGCGTCGCACGATTGTTGGCGCCAACGTCTGTCGCCGTTATCGGGGCGAGCCGCACGCCGGGAACCATCGGGCACGAACTCGTGCGCCACATTGTCGCCGCCGGATTCACCGGGCCCGTGTACGCGATCCATCCACATGCCGACGAGATCGCTGGCGTCCCAGCCTTCCGCAGTGTGCGCGATGCGCCTGGGCCTGTCGATCTGGCCGTCGTTGCTGTTCCCGCACTGGCGGTTCAGGATGTCGTGGCAGACTGCGCGGCCGCGGGAGTGCGCGGCCTGGTGGTCGTGTCGGGCGGCTTCGCTGAAACCGGAGAACTAGGTCGCGAACGCCAACAAGCCGTGGTCGCGATGGCCCGCGAACACGGGATGAGGGTCGTTGGACCGAATTGCTTGGGGATCATCAACACCGACCCGGCCGTACGGCTCAATGCGTCCTTGTCTCCGACCACGCCACCTCGAGGTCGCACCGCTTTCTTCTCTCAGTCCGGTGCATTGGGGACGGCGATCCTCGACAACATCGCGCGACGAGGGCTCGGTCTGTCCACGTTTGTGTCGGCCGGCAATCGTGCCGACATATCCGGCAACGACTTGATGCAGTACTGGGAAGAAGACGACTCCACCGATCTCGTGTTGCTGTATTTGGAAAGCATCGGCAATCCGCGAAAATTCACCCGGATCGCTCGTCGCATGGCGATGGTGAAGCCAGTGATTGCAGTGAAGTCGGGGCGATCGACGCATTGGAATCCCTTGAGACACAGCGTCCGTGAGAGTGCGCTGCCGATGGCCGCGATCGAGGCATTGTTCGCACAAAGCGGAGTTATTCAAACCGACACGCTCAACGAACTTTTTGACGTCGCGAGTGTGCTCAGCGCTCAACCGCTGCCCATGGGTCGCCGAGTCGCGGTTATTGGCAACTCGGACGCGTTGGCGGTGTTGGCCGTCGACGCATGTGCGACGTGGGGACTCGACATCGTGAGTGAACCGCTCACATTGGGCGTCGATGCGACGCCAGAAGCGTTGGGTCGTGGGCTGGCCGCGATTCTTGACGACCCAGCCGCGGACGCGATCTTGGTCGTGCATGTACCACCGCTTCAATCCGATGCCACGGCCTACGAAGAAATCATCGCCGCGACGGCAGCGAGAGCCGCCAAGCCCGTGCTGGCGATCTTGATTGCGTCGTCAGAAGCAAGTCCGCTGCGCCACCGCGACGACGATGACGGTGACGCGAGGGGTGGAGTCCCGGTATTTGGCTCGGTGGAAGAAGCTGTCTATGCCTTGAGTCTCATCAGCAAGTACGCCTCGTGGCGTTTACGTTCGCGCGGTGTGTATCCGATCTTGACCGAGATTGCCGCCGATCCTGCGCGAATCTTGATCGCCAACCATCTCGCCAACGCTGAGGGGCCGGTGAAGCTGACGCGAGCCGAGGCCGTTCAACTACTGGCCTGTTACGGCATCGACATTCTCCCTGCGATCGACGTCACGTCCGCGCGCGAAGCCGTCGCCGCGGCAAGGGATCTGGGTTATCCAGTGGTGCTGAAGACGCGAGCGCAGGCTTTGAAGGATCGCGTCGACCTCGGCGGCGTACGACTCAATCTGGGCAACGCTGCCGAAGTCCGCGCGGCGTACGCCTCGATGCTCGCGACGCTCACCCCCAAGGCGACCGATTCCCTTGTGGTTCAACCCATGGCGGGTCCAGGGGTTGCGGTAGTGGTGGCGAGTTGTGAGGATTCATTGTTCGGTCCGGTCGTCTCCTTCGGTTTGGCGGGAACTATCCCGGAGTTGCTCGGGGATCGGGGTTACCGCATTCCGCCGCTAACCGATGAAGACGCTCGCGAACTACTGCGCGCTCCTGCGGCATCACCGATGTTGACCGGCGACACCGGCGCTGACGCGGTGGACTTGATGGCTCTTCAAGACGTCGTGCTGCGGGTGGGGCAGTTGGCCGACGCCCATCCGGAGGTCGCCGAGTTGGTCATCGATCCCATCATCGCCACCCCACGGGGTTGCTCGGCGCTGGACGTCTCGTTGACCCTGGCCGCGCCTGAGGTTCGTACCGATTCCGGTGCCCGTCGGCTTCTGACATAGCTATTCGGGGACGGCCCGTCCACGAGTGCCCGACAGGTGACCGCGCACCCGTCATCGCCGTGGCAGGATGAGCGCATGCGTGATCGCTCAAGTACCGAACCGGCCCTGGCTTTGGACGCCCGATTGCGCGACGACATCGAACGCAGCGGTTACTACCCGGAACTCGTCGCCGATTCGCTCAACACGTGTATGGCTGGCGAGCCGGTGATGGCGTACGTCGTCCACCACGAAGCCACCTTTGACCGAGACGAACTCCGCCGCCACGTGACGGTGCTGGCGCTCACCCCCACTCGGTTGGTGGTGGGTCACACCGACGAACATCCTGCGGACGAGACCAACCCGGTGGCGTTCGCGACTGCGTCGACAGAAGCCGTCCGGCTCGAACGAGTGGACTCCGTGGTGGTGACCAGGGTCGTGAGTGATCCGGCGACTCACACGACCGGCGCTCCCGTCGCGGAAGTGGTGCTGACGATCGGGTGGGGTGCGGTCAGCCGTATCGAACTCGAACCCGCGGGCTGTGGGAATCCAGACTGCGATGCCGATCATGGCTATACCGGTACGGCGAGCAATGATGACCTTGCCCTGCGGGTGTCTGAGGCGGCCGACGGGGCCGAGGTTGTCGCGCAAGCATTGGAATTCGCTGCCGCGCTGTCGGAATCAACCGCGCAGAATCACCGCTGACTCGGAGTCCCGCTGAGCCCCGCTGAGCCCCGCTGAGCCCCGCTGAGCCCCGCTGAGCCCCGCTGAGTCTAGGCGGCCTAACTGTCAGGTTCGCGTGAACCGAACAAAATCTCATCCCACGACGGCACA
>JBBRTC010000068.1:0-10694 GCA_038244765.1 Candidatus Nanopelagicales bacterium
ATCGTCAGCGCCGAACCCCACACCAGCTAAACCCCGCCCCGCTCCCAAGGCACGGCGGTTCCACGCGTTGCGCTGCCAGCGAGGTGCTCGACCCGTCTGTGCCAGCGTGTTGGGATGGGTGACATGAGGATGCTGATTCTGGGTGGGACTGCCCTGCTGGGTCGGGCGACGGCGGGCGAGGCGGCGGCGCTCGGGCACGACGTGACCTGTCTTGCCCGAGGGTCATCCGCGCCCCCGGACGGTGTCGAATTCATTCAGGCAGATCGCGACCTCGATGACGGGCTCGCGCAGGTCGCGGCCACGCCGTGGGACGCCGTGATCGACGTCTCGCGCCAGCCCGGTCACGTGCGTCGGGCGGTGCGGGACCTGACCACTCCCCACAGGGTCTTCGTCTCCTCTGGGAACGTGTACTCCAACTTCTCCACCGTCGATCAGGACGAGGACGCGGGGCTGCTCCCGCCGCTCGACGGTGACGTCATGGAGTCGATGGAGTCCTACGGGCCGGCAAAGGTGGCCTGCGAGGACGCGGTCCGCGGTTCCCGATCGTCCTGGACCATCGTGCGCTCTGGCCTGATCGGCGGCCCGGGTGACACGTCAGGGCGGACCGGGTACTGGCCCTGGCGGTTCGCACATCCCACCGGTATCGACGTCATCGCGCCGGACCAGCTCGACTTCCCCTGCGCGATCATCGACGTACGCGACTTGGCCGCATGGATCGTGCACTGTGCCGAGATGCGGGTGCAGGGCACGTACAACGCAACGGGCCCTACCGTGACGCTGGAGCTAGTGCTTGCCATGTCGGCCGGGGTCGCGCGCAGCGACGCAACCGTTCGGCCTGTTTCAGTAGAACGGCTACGCGAGCTCGGCGTGCAGGGCTGGATGGGTCCGATGTCCTTGCCGTTATGGATAGACGACCTGGACTGGCGTGGCTTCGCCACGATGAACTCGGAACGAGCGCGGCGGGAAGGCCTGCTGACACGGCCCCTCGATGAGACGCTGGCTGACACCCTTACCTACGAGGACGCCCGCGAAGACACACGGCAAGCCGGCCTCACCGACGACGAAGAACGCCGTGTGCGAGACGCCCTGTAGGTGAGCAGCGACAGACACCCACGAAGTGGGACGTCTGCGTTCTTTCTTTGGAACAATCGTCACCCCACTGGGGGACGCCACCGTGGATACGAGGGCCGTCAGAGGGACAGGAGCTGGTAGCCGTCGTCGGCGAGTCGGCGTACGACTTCGTCACAGTGCGCTTGACCGCGAGTCTCGAGTTGCAGCGCGACCCCCACTTCGTCGACTTGCAACCGGGGATCGGTACGAATGTGTTCCACCTCAAGAACATTCGCGCCCGCTTCACCGATTTCGGAGAGCAGCCGCGCCAACGCCCCGGGCCGATCGGGGATGCGAAGGCGAAGCGAGAGGTATCGACCCGCCGACGCGAGCCCGTGTCGGATGATCCGCAACATAAGCAAGGGATCGAGGTTGCCCCCGGAAAGCACGGCGACAACCGGTGCGGGCATCCCGGTATCTCCGCCATCAACTTCGGGAAGCTCAAGAATCGACGCGAGAGCAGCAGCGCCGGCTGGCTCAACAACCAACTTGGCTCGTTCCAGACACAACAGGAGCGCGCGCGAAAGTGATTCCTCGTCGACCGTGCGAATCTCGTCGACGTAGCGCTGCACCAACTCGAAAGGCAACTCCCCCGGACATCCGACCGCGATTCCGTCGGCCATGGTCGCCATAGCTGTCAACGCAACTGGTTTACCCGCTGCCAAGGAAGGCGGATAGGCCGCCGCGCCCGACGCTTGTACGCCGATGACACGCACGTCGGGGCGTATTGACTTGATCGCGACCGCGATCCCCGCGAGCAATCCGCCGCCTCCCGTGCACACGACGACGGTGCGCACGTCGGGAACTTGCTCAAGAATTTCCAGGCCGACCGTCCCTTGACCGGCGATGATGTCGGGGTGGTTGAACGGATGAATCAGAATCGCACCAGTGGCAGCCGAGAACTCCTCAGCCGCCATCAACGCTTCGTCAACTGAATCGCCGTGGAATCGCACGTCCGCTCCGTACCCGCGCGTCGCTGCGATCTTCGGAAGCGGTGCACCAATGGGCATGAAGACCGTCGTTGCGCACCCCAAGGTCGAGGCCGCGAGGGCAACGCCCTGCGCGTGGTTACCGGCACTCGCTGCGACGACGCCGCGCGCGCGCTCGTCGGGACTCAGGCGAGAGATACGCGTGTAGGCACCTCGGATCTTGAACGAGCCAGCCCGCTGCAAGTTTTCGCACTTCAGGTAAACCGGTCCGCCAACTCGTGACTCCAACCAACGCGCGCCCTCCATCGGCGTATCACGCACCATCGATGCCATCGCCGTGCGTGCGGCTCGAATATTGTCCAGCGTCACCTCCTGGACGACGCGCTCCAAATCACTCACCTGCGGAGTCTGTCACCGCCTCACCCCTTTCACCGGTCAACCAAGCGAGCGGACCTGCACCAAGTCGCGGTGAGGGAGCGACTTCCACTGGAGCGCTCGAAAGGTGACACTGGGGAAATGAGCCAGCCATCCAGTACGCCGCCGAAGGTGACTGGGCCGCGCGGTTTGACGGCAACGATCGCGTTGGTCACCGGGCGACGACCCGCCCACGAATTCTTCGCTCAAGTCGCCCACCAGCATCCACGTATCGCGCGTTTGCGGCTAGGTGGAGAGACCGTTTTTCTTCTCAGCGACCCCGTCCTCATCAACGAAGTGATGCTCGATCAAGCGCGCTCATTGATGAAGGGTCGAGCATTGCAACAAGCCAAGCAACTTCTCGGCGAGGGCTTGCTCACCAGCGAAGGCGACTTTCACCTCACCCAACGCCGCCTCGTTCAGCCCGCTTTCCATCGTGATCGGTTAGCCAGGTACGCCGACGACATGGTGACGGCAACCGCAGAACACGAAGCATCGTGGGTCGATGGTCGGCACCTCGACCTTGCAGTCGACATGAGCGCGCTCACTCTGTCCATCGTCGGCCGAAGTCTCTTCGGCTCCGATCTGTCCAACGACGCGCGTCAGGTCGGGGAGGCAGTCACCACGCTGTTCGATGGTCTGCAGTCGAATTTGCTCATCGGTCAAGACATCATGCTTCGCTTGCCGCTCAAGCGAAACCGACGGATCCAAGAGTCGATAGCGGGGCTCGACGAAGTCGTCACGCGCGTGATCCAGGCACATCGCAAGCGTGGGGACCAGGGCGACCTACTTTCGATGCTGATTGCCAGCGAAGTCGACGGAACAGCCATGGATGACAAACAAGTCCGCGACGAGGTGATGACCCTTCTCTTGGCGGGCCACGAAACGACCGCGATGGCATTGACGTGGACGTGGTACCTACTCGATCAAAATCGCGCCGAAGCGGCGCTGCTGCACGACGAACTTGCTCGCGTTCTCGCAGGGCGCACGCCCAAGGTTGACGACATCAGTGAACTTCCGTTCACACGAGCAGTGATCCACGAAGTGCTACGACTCTTTCCGCCAGCGTGGATCATCGGTCGGCGGGCATTGGTCGATGTACGAGCCGGACAGTGGACTATCCCGGCCGGCTCGCTCATCGTGGCAAGCCCGTGGGTGAGCCACCGCGATCCGGCGTACTGGACCTCACCGCTCGCGTTTCGCCCAACCCGCTGGCTGGACGGCGCCGGCCAGTTCGACGAATCAGCACCAGGGCAGCCGCGCGGGGTGTGGTTTCCCTTCGGATGGGGAAATCGGCGCTGCATCGGCGACCAATTCGCCCTGATGGAGGCGGTCCTGGTCCTCGGGTCCCTGGCTCAGCGCTGGGCGCCCAGGCCTGATCCGGGTCGGCCCGTCCTGCCTGCGCCACTGGTCACGATGCGACCCAAAGGCGGACTGCCAGCCACGTTGGTCGCCCGCTAGCCCGAGGCTGGGCAACCCAGTTTCGGTTTGCCCAGGTCAGCGACCACGGCTACGGTACTTGCGTGCTACAAGCAACTGAGACCCTGACGACATCCTCCGGGCTGCCAGGGACCCCCGAGGACGAACTCGCGGGACTGGTCACGGCCATGTACGACGTGGCCTCGCACGCGAGGCGCTTTCAGGCTCAAGACCCCGTGGATACCGCCCGGGTCGCACTGCTCTATCAAATCCGTTTCGTCGGGCCCCTGCGTCCCTCGGACCTGGCCACGATCTCCCGACTCGACCTCTCGACCGTGAGCCGCCACCTCAAAGAGTTGGAGAGCGTTGGCTACATCGCCCGGTTTGAAGATCCACTCGATAGGCGGGCATTTCGAGTCTCGATCACCGCACAGGGCGAAGAAGTCCTCAACACGGTCGTCGCAAATCGAGTCGAGGCGCTCCGCGACGTACTCGGTCGATGGCCCGCCCAAGATCGAGCCCAACTCGGACACCTCCTGCGTCGCCTTGCCGATGACCTAGCCACCGAATATTGCTCCGCACCGACACCCAACCCACACACCACACAAGACATTCAGGAGACTGCGTGAGCACTACGCCCGACATCGACGCACCGGTGGTGTCAACACCCGAGTTGCCAACCACCGACTCAAAGCAAGTTATGGATCAATCCGTACCCGGGGCGCCCTCATCCGCGCTGATCACCGGACGCCAACTCAACGTTGTCATCGGTGCCTTGATGTTGACGACGCTGCTCTCAGCGCTCGATCAGACGATCGTTGGTACAGCCCTGCCGACCATCGTTGGCGAGCTCGGGGGAATCGACAAGATCTCGTGGGTCGTGACGGCGTACCTCCTCGCCGCGACTGCGTCCACTCCACTGTGGGGGAAAATCTCCGACCTGTACGGCCGCAAGCTGATTCTTATGGTTGCCGTCTCGACGTTCTTGGTCGGTTCTGTGCTGGCCGGTGCCGCCCAGACGATGGGAATGTTGATCGCCACTCGAGCCATCCAGGGACTCGGCGGCGGCGGGCTGATGGTCCTCGCGATGGCTGTCATTGCCGATGTCATCCCGCCGCGTGAACGTGGCCGGTATCAGGGACTCTTTGGCGCGGTTTTTGGCATCTCAAGCGTCATCGGTCCACTCATCGGTGGCTTCTTCGTCGATAACCTCACGTGGCGTTGGATCTTTTACATCAACTTGCCACTCGGCGTGCTCGTCCTTTTCGTGCTCGCCACGCAATTGCATCTTCCACGCACACGACGCGATCACACGATCGACTACCTCGGCGCGTCGCTGCTTGTGAGCGCGGTCGTCACATTGCTGTTAGTCACTCAGTGGGGTGGACGCCAATACGCCTGGGGATCGCCACAGATTCTCGCCATGATCGCCACGTGCCTCATCCTCTTCGCGCTCTTTGTGTGGCAAGAGTTTCGAGCGGTCGAACCAATCGTCCCCATGACGTTGTTCAAGAACGAGGTCTTCCGAGTCGCAGCCGCAGTTGGTTTCGTAATCGGCGCGGCGATGTTCGGCGGCATCATCTACATGCCGGTCTACCTGCAGGTCGCACGCGGGACGTCACCAACGCTGGCCGGCCTCCAGCTTCTCCCGCTCATGGTCGGGCTCTTGATCGCTTCGGTCACCAGTGGTCGCATCATCTCCAGGATCGGTCGTTACAAGCCCTTCCCGATCATCGGCACGGGGCTTGCGGCTCTGGGCATGTTGCTGCTGTCTCAGTTGAAAATCGATTCGCCGTACTGGTACATCGCCCTCGGCACGTTCGTACTCGGCTTGGGTTTGGGAAATGTCATCCAGGTCGTTGTGCTTGCAGTCCAGAACTCGAGTTCGCCGCGTGAGATGGGTGTTGCCACATCGTCGATCACGTTCTTCCGACAGATGGGCGGATCTTTCGGTGTTGCCGTATTCGGCGCGATTCTGACGTCGTCGCTGGCGACCCAACTGGCCTCGGCCATTCCGCCGGAGTTGGCCGGGAAGATCAATGTCGACTCGTTGACGGGATCTCCGGCCACAATCAAAGCCTTGCCAGCTCCAGTTCGCGAGGCGGTGCAGAACGGATTCGTTAGTGCCATCGATACGGTCTTCCTCGTCGCCGTCCCGGTGTGCGTGGCCGCGTTCGTCATCTCGTGGTTCCTCAAGGAGGTCAAACTTCGTACGGCCGATGACGTCCATGCAGCCATGGCGAAGCCGGGCGCAACACCCGAACCTGCGTCAGCTATCAGCGAGTAGTCATCGTCAGTTGACGCGTGATCGGTCACTCCCAGAGCAGCGACGCCGCTCCGACGAGTCCGGACTGCTGACCGAGGTACGCGGGGACCATCGACACGTCGCGCGTGAATGACAGCCCAGCGTGGAGTGCAAACGAACGACGCGCGGGACCGAAGAGCAACTCACCACTTTGGGCGACACCGCCACCAACGACGATCACGCCAACATCCAGTAACGCGGCAACGGTCGCTGCTGCGACCCCGATCGCGTCACCCGCACGTTGAAACGCTGCGATCGCGATGTCGTCACCGGCGGCGGCGGACTCCCCGACGTCGCGAGCCGTCGACGTACCCGACGCGTCGGCGGGCTGCCAACCTTGTGACACCGCCCACGCGGTCAGTGCCGGCCCGCACGCAACAGCTTCCAGACAACCTCGCCCCCCGCAAGCACACGCCGGACCGTCGGGGTCGACAACGACGTGACCGACGTGGCCCGCGTTTCCGCTCACTCCGTTGACGACGCGGCCGTCGGCAATAATCCCGCCGCCGACGCCGGTCGATACGACCATGCCCAAGCTGGTGGAGTGACCGCGTGATGCACCGAAGCGACTCTCGGCGAGCGCCACACAGGTGGCGTCGTTGTGAATCCGAGCGTCACCGTTTGCGGCGTACCGCTCGCGCGCCCGTTCAAGTAGTGGGAAATCCCGCCAACCGGGGATGTTGAGCGGCGACACCAGACCTTGCGGCCACACCATGGGACCACCGCAACCGATCCCGATTCCCGCGACATCGCTTGGGTATTGGGCTTTGACATCGTCGAGTAAGCCGGACGCCGTACGCCATAACGCATCGGCGTTGGCTGCTGGGGGCGTTGCAACGATCCTGCTGATCGCAACCGTGCCGTCGCGTTCGACGATTCCGCCGGCCATCTTTGTGGCGCCGACATCGAGGGCAAGGACCCCGCTCACAACACCGAGCCATCGTCTATGTGATCGGTGACCCACGTCGAGGTGGGAAAGACTGCCATCGCCGTGGCGTACGTATGCAAACGGCTGCGGCCATTGGCAGGAGCGATTTGTCCTTGCGAGACAAGCCCTGCAACGGCTTGGGTTCGCAACCGATCGGAAATGGTGGTGATGTCGTGATCGCGAGAATCGAAGAAGCCTTCACCGCGGCCAACATCGCTGACCATGAACACTCCGGAGATGCTGGACGCGGTCAACTCGCGGTAGCGATCCAAGGTGAGCTGGAGTTCTTCGTGAGCTGACTCGGCGTCCCGAAGGTGAAATCGAACGGTCTGCCCGGTGCGTACTTCTCCGTCTACTTGCAAAGCACCGTGCTGATGGGCCCGTACGGCTTCGACTCCGCGGATGGCAAAGCCCCCGGGACCGTGCGCATCGACGTACTCGTCCAGCGCGATGCCGAGGTGTAGACCGTCAAGCGCAATCGCCTGCTGCTCTCTCGGCAGGGCGCGAACAACGTCGGCGAGCACCGACGCCGCCGGTCGACCCGCCAAACTTGTGATCAGCGGACCATCCGTCGACGTCACCGTCATCGGATCACCGATGGGCATCGCCCCTTGTGCGGTCAACATGTCGACGTGCACGTCGCCACCGAGGACGAGTCCAACTGCACCGCGTTCATGAACCCGACCGTCGACGAGAAGCCTCGTCTCGCCCGCGACTTTGGAGGGGGCGACCACTCCCCCCAGCACAGTGAGGCCGGAGAGAGCATCGTGTGATGTCGCGACGTACTGCTCTGTTGGAAACGAATTCGCGTCCGCAAGGAGAAACACCAACACATCGTCGAACGACCGGGCTGGCATCCCGATCACCGCCATCGCGTCGCCCGTACGCATGACTTCCAGATGAAACCCCCGCGTGCGTGACCCGGGCAGCACCGCGCCCCAGACGCTGACCGCAACACCGCCCTCGACGCGGCGACCCGACCCCACGACGCCGGCGACACTCGCTCCGATTGTCGTCTTGGCGTCGACGGCTTCCGAGGCTGCTTCCAGACCACGCGCGGCCTGAACAGGATCCGACGATTTCACCGCAATGATCGCGATATCCGGGCGAAGGTCGGACCAACCCACGCGAGCGAGTTCAACGGCGCGGTGCGCGGTCTCGACGACATCGGTGCCTACGGCGAGACCTTCACCCACACGTTGCAGCGTTGATGCCGTCGAGTCTTGAGTCACGGGGTCGCTTGGTGTGGGTGTTGTTGGTTCCGACGCGGTCTGCTGTCGGTCAGATCTTCTCGACCGTGACGGCCGTGCCGTACGCCGCAACTTCGTTCATGATGTCGCCGATTTCACCGGTGTCGAATCGCATGGCGAGTACGGCG
This sequence comes from Candidatus Nanopelagicales bacterium, assembly GCA_038244765.1. Lineage (GTDB taxonomy): Bacteria > Actinomycetota > Actinomycetes > S36-B12 > JBBRLC01 > JBBRLC01. The sequence goes on from JBBRTC010000068.1 coordinate 8,484, forward strand.
TTGGCGCCGGCGGCATGCGCGGCGTACTTCAGTCGATCGACTGCTTCTTGACGAGTGTCGGAGAGCAATTTGGTGTAACCCTTTGCTTCACCGCCGAAGACAGTACGGAAGCTCGCACCCATGTTGGAAAAGGCATTGCGGGCCCGCACTGTGATGCCGAAGACCTCGCCGTGAACGTGAGTCACGCGGTAGCCGACGATTTCGTTGGTAGTCACCACCAAGATCGCGGGGCCGGAGTAGACGGCGGGGCCAGCGCCGATTTCGGCATCGGCTTGAGTCGTGATTGCACCTTGAACTTGATCCCCCCACCGCATGCCATCCCACCAACGGGTCTGGCTTGGGTTGGACGGGTCCGGATACCAGCCCGGTGCCGGGGCGCCCGGGGCGACGGCGCCGGGCATACCGGTTTGCGGGTTCGAGGACATCGGTGGCTGGGTCATGGACCGAACGCTACTGGGCGACCCCGGTCGTACGCCGACTATGCCCGCACCTCGCCCCACCCAGTTCGGTCCCTAGAGTGCGAGCCGTGTCGGAGTCCGGGTCGAGTCAAGGGTCGGGCCAGGGGTCGAAACTGCGACTGCATCATCGAGCGGCGGCGCGGATCCGGCGTACGCCGTTGTTGAGCGGGCTTCCACGCGAAGTCGCCGTCCTCACGTCGGTGTCCTTTTGCGTCGCGTTAGGTTTCGGCATCGTCGCACCGGTTCTGCCGGTCTTCGCCCGCTCCTTCGACGTATCGGCCACCCAGGCAAGCGCCGTGATCGCGATCTTCGCGCTGGTTCGATTCATCGCGGCCGTGCCCGCAGGGTGGCTCAACGACAAGTTCGGTGAACGCGTGGTGCTCGCCGTGGGAATCGGCATCGTGGCCGCCTCGAGTTTCGTTGCGGGCCTGTCCACCTCGTACGTCCAATTGCTGGCCCTACGCGGGGTTGGTGGATTTGGTTCGGCCATGTTCACGGTGTCGTCGCTGGCCTTGCTCTTGCGCGTGACCGAGCCCGATCAGCGCGGCCGCGCTGCCGGCGCGTTCCAGGGTGGATTCCTGCTTGGCGGAATCACCGGGCCAGCCGTCGGGGGCCTCGTTGTTGCGTGGTCAATACGCGCACCGTTCTTTGTGTACGCCGCGACCCTGACTGTCGCGGTGATCGTCGTCGTGACCATGCTCGCCAGGACCCACCTCAGCGACCCGACCGATGCCGTTCCGGCCGCTGATGCTGCGCCGGACGAGACCGGCTTGCAATCACTTCGACGCGCGTTGCGAAGTCGTGCCTACAACACCGCGCTCGCCATTAACCTCGGCAACGGCTTCGTCGCGTTCGGGTTGCGATCAGCTCTGGTGCCACTGTTCGTGGTCGAAGCGCTGCACTACGGCCCCACCTGGGTCGGCTTCGGTTTCCTTGTCGCCGCGGGGGTGCAAGGACTCCTGCTGCTTCCCGCAGGTCGCATCGCGGACACTCGCGGACGGCGTACGGCGTTAATCCTTGGAACGTCGGCGGTCACGATCGGAATGTTGGTGTTGTCCTTTGGTGAAAGCATCGTCGGCTTCTTCGTGGCGATGGCAATTCTCGGGGCCGGCACAGCTTTCCTTGGATCCGCACCTGCGGCAGTGGTCGGGGATGTCGTCGGCGATGGACGACGCGGCACGATCGTCGCTGCCTTCCAGATGACCTCAGACTTGGGCGCCATCGCCGGACCACTGATCGCGGGAGTGATCTACGACTCCACCGGTTCGTTCACCTTGGCGTTCCTTACCGGTGCGATCGTCTCGGTCATCGGGCTCGGCTTGGCGTCGACGATGCCAGAGACCACCAAGTTCCGCGCTCGGCGCGAAGACATGGAGGAGTCCAGGCTCGAGCCTGGAGACGCCCAAAGCGAGTCCAAGGCCGAGACCGACCAACCCGGGACAAATCGGTCACCATGACAAGTCTGAGCCGACGATGCTTCCAATCGATCTCACTTGTTGGTAGTCCTCAGCCGACTGCTCCGCTAGGGTGACGAAGGGCAGACGTGAGTGTGCCCAACGAAGACCTTGGGGGTCACGCCATGATCAGGAAGACACTGATCGCCGTCGCGGCGACGATCGTCACGATCAGCGGCGTCGCATTGGCAGCGCCGGCGTCAGCGAGCCTCGCGACTCACCATGACGAGGGGAAGAAGCCCAAGCCCTACCCCGCCTCGGTAGTCACCCAGATCCGGATCGACATGGAGCCTTCGGTG
>JBBRTC010000069.1:0-10437 GCA_038244765.1 Candidatus Nanopelagicales bacterium
CAGTGAACGCGGAAGCGTCAGTGACTTGAGCGCGATCGATTCAGTGGCCTCCATGTGTCTGCAGGAACGGCTTGAATGCGCATTGCAGTTGCACGACAGCGGTGAAGACGTTCGTACGATGAACGTACTGACGAGTCCAGTCTCTGACATCCGAGCCGTATTCGACTTGATGCCCACTAACGAGCGAGAGGCACGCGAGTCGATCTCGCATCGGCTCGCTGCCATCCCGAGCGCTCTTTCGACTTGGCGATCGGCGCTCGATGGTGCGATCGCGCAGGGACTCGTGAGCGCGAGGCGGCAAGCACTTGCCGTCGCAGACCAATGTGATGTGTTTGGTGACGCCGAGCGTGGTTGGTTCGCCAGCTATGTCGCTGAACTCGACCGTGCGCGGGGGGACATCGGCGGAGGCGGTGACCCGGGCGATGACCTGGATGACCTGGATGACCTGGCGGGCTTGGCTGCCGTCGCCGAAGCGGCGTACCGCGAGACGGGTGCCTACCTCCGCGACACCTACGCCCCGCACGCCAGCGAGATCGACGCCGTCGGTCGAGAGCGGTACGCCATGCACGCGAACGTCTGGAATGGTTCGCAACTCGACCTGGACGCGACTTGGATTTGGGGCTGGCAGGAACTTGACCGGATTCGCGAGCGGATGACAGCGGTTGCAGCGGCGCTGTCACCTGGGTTGGCCGTTTCCGATGTGCGTGCCTACCTGGACAGCAATCCGGCGTACGTCATCGAAGGCAGCGACGCGTTGCTTGAGTTTCTCACCGATCTGACCGAGCGAACCACGACCGAAATGGAAGGTCGCTACTTCGACATCGACCCGCGCATTCGGCAATGCGATGTGAAGTTGGCGGCCGAAGGAGGCGCGGCGGCGCCGTACTACGTCCCGCCGAGCGAAGATCTCAGCCGAGCCGGCAGCACGTGGTATCCCACCATGGGACACGCCACTTTCCCCAGGTGGTGGGCGGTCTCGGTGTGGTACCACGAAGCCGTACCCGGCCATCACCTCCAATGCGCCACCTCCGCGTTGGAGCGTGATCGACAGTCACGATTCCAACGACTGGCGGGATGGACGTCGGGGTATGGCGAAGGCTGGGCGTTGTACGCCGAACGACTAATGGACGAACTCGGCTACTTCGATGACCCAGGAATCGAGATGGGCTTTCTCTCCAATCAAGCGTTGCGCGCCGCGCGGGTCGTTCTCGACATCGGAGCGCACTTGCAGCTCGTCATCCCATCGGGTCGAGGAGACCTATCTGGGCAGGTCTTCACGCGGGCCTCCATGGTCGAATTCCTGCAGGATCAGGCACTCCTGGCCGAGGACTTTGCCCGCAGCGAAGCCGACCGCTATCTGGGGCTGCCAGGTCAGGCAATTTCGTACAAGGTCGGCGAGAAAGTGTGGCTCGACACGCGCGAGGCGGCGCGAGGTCGCCTTGGTGCTGACTTCGATTTGAAGGACTGGCATTCCTACGGTTTGCGCCTCGGACCGATGGGTCTTGACCCGTTCGCGAAGATCATGGGCGGTTACACCGGTCCAGAGGTGTTAGCCTGATATCCCGTGGACGGGCGAGTGTTCTCGCCGCACATCGGTACCGCGGGAGCCTCGGTTGGCATCGTCACAGAAGACAAAGCACCTGTTTGTCACCGGAGGCGTCGCCTCGTCGCTGGGTAAGGGCCTGACCGCGTCAAGCCTGGGTAACTTGCTCAAGGCGCGCGGCCTGCGAGTCACCATGCAGAAGTTGGATCCGTACCTCAACGTCGATCCAGGCACGATGAACCCGTTCCAACATGGCGAAGTCTTCGTCACCGATGACGGAGCCGAAACCGATCTCGACATCGGCCACTACGAACGCTTCCTCGACACCGATCTGCACGGATCCGCCAATGTGACGACAGGTCAGGTGTACTCCGCTGTCATCGCCAAGGAACGCCGCGGTGAATATCTCGGCGACACCGTGCAGGTCATCCCGCACATCACTAATGAGATCAAGTCACGTATCCGCCGCATGGCCGGCCCCGATGTTGATGTGGTCATCACTGAAGTAGGTGGAACGGTTGGCGACATTGAGTCTTTGCCGTTCTTAGAGGCGGCGCGGCAGGTGCGTCACGAAGTGGGCCGAGACAACGTCTTCTTCCTGCATGTGTCGTTGCTTCCTTACATCGGTCCATCGGGTGAACTGAAGACCAAGCCGACCCAGCACTCTGTCGCGGCACTGCGAAACATCGGTATTCAGCCCGACGCGATCGTGTTGCGCGCCGACCGACCCGTGCCGCCGGGGATCAAACGCAAGATTTCGTTGATGTGTGACGTCGACGACGAGGCAGTGGTCGCCGCAGTTGATGCGTTGAGCATTTACGACATCCCGAAAGTCCTCCATTCCGAGGGACTCGATGCCTACGTCGTACGGCGTCTCGGCTTGCCATTCCGCGACGTCGACTGGACCGACTGGGATGAGCTACTGCGTCGGGTTCACACGCCGGCGAACGAAATCACCGTCGGCCTCGTCGGCAAATACATCGACCTCCCCGACGCCTACCTATCTGTGACCGAAGCGCTGCGCGCAGGCGGCTTCGCCAATGACTGCCGTGTCAACATCAAGTGGATCGCCTCGGATGAGTGCGCCACCGCAGATGGCTCAATCGCGCAACTAGCCGACGTCGACGCGATCTGCGTTCCGGGTGGATTCGGCGTACGCGGAATCGAAGGCAAACTCGGCGCCCTGACGTTCGCGCGCGAACGCGGCATTCCCACCCTCGGCTTGTGTCTGGGCTTGCAGTGCATGGTGATCGAGTACGCCCGATCTGTGGCGCATCTCGAAGGTGCTGGATCGACGGAGTTTGATGAGGCCACCGCGCATCCCGTGATCGCGACGATGGCAGATCAACGCGATGTGATGGCCGGGGATCGCGACATGGGAGGGACCATGCGTCTCGGTCTTTACCCCGCGAAACTTGCCGATGGCTCAGTGATCCGTGAGGTTTATGGCACGCCGTACGTCGATGAACGTCACCGCCATCGCTTTGAGGTCAACAACGAATATCGGCCGACGCTCGAAGAGGCGGGACTGCGATTCTCCGGGACGTCACCGGATGGTCGCTTGGTCGAATTCGTCGAACTGCCGCGCGACGTTCACCCCTACTACGTGGGCACGCAGGCTCACCCCGAACTGAGATCGCGGCCGACGCGTGCGCACCCACTCTTTTCCGGGCTCGTAGCTGCGGGGTTGGCTCGCAAGAATGCGTCCGCGCCCGCGACCGTTGCTCACGACACCGATGTCGCGTCCATCCCCACGTCCTGACGTGGTTCGCCTGATCGAGTTGGCGTGAACTGAACAGCATGAATTCAAACGAACGTGAATGGTCCCAGGGCACGTGGACTGGATCGATCGATGATCTCGCTGACGAGCCGACCAACCGGACCGTGATCTCGAGTAAGCAGCAACTCGCCGGACGCGTCTGGGATGTACGTACCGATGACGTCGACCTCGGCGACGGGCAAACGGTGACGCGTGACTACATCGTGCACACCGGGGCAGTCGGCGCGATTGTGCTCGACGATCAGGACCGCGTTTTGCTCGTGCGTCAGTATCGACACCCGGTCGGCGCGCTGATGTGGGAACCACCCGCCGGCCTGCTCGACATTGATAACGAAACTCCACTTGAATGCGTGCAACGCGAACTCGTCGAAGAAGCGGGCCTGATCGCAGCGGACTGGAGCGTCCTTGTTGACCTGGTCAATTCACCCGGCGGAAGCAGTGAAGTCTTCAGATGCTTCCTCGCCCGCGGGGTGAGTGCTGCCCGAGGCGGTCGACCTCCGGGCAGTGGTGAAGAGCGCGATATGCCGACCACCTGGGTCCCACTCGACTCGCTGGTCGCCTTGGTCCTCGCGGGGCGATTGACCTCCCCCATCACGGTTGCTGGGGCACTCGCTGCGAGTGCGGCGCGGTCGACCGGGTGGGATTCGCTGCGAGACCCCGGCGCTCCGTGGCCGTTGCGCGCCCACGTCGTCGCCAGTGGCCGAGTCCGTAGCAACCCGTGACCGTCAGGGCGTAAGGCCCGTGGTGCGTCGACTGACACGATGCGCGGGACAACGGCGGTGCCCTGGCCTAGCCTGACGTTGACCGGGCCAGTTTTCGACGACAGGCCCTTGCTGGCAATGGCCAGTCCGCTAAGACACGTGAGTGCGTTGAAGGGCGAGCATCATGAAGGTCGGCATTCCCCGCGAGATCAAGAACCACGAATACCGAGTTGCCATCACCCCGGCCGGCGTTCATGAACTCGCGCGCTTCGGTCATGAGGTCTTCGTTGAGGTCGATGCCGGAGTTGGTTCGTCGATCAGCAATGACGAGTACGTCGCGGCGGGCGCGACCATCCTCCCCACTGCTGACGACGTGTGGGCCACCGGTGATCTGATCTTGAAGGTGAAGGAACCAATCGAGGCCGAGTACCACCGGATGCGTAAGGGCCAGGTGCTGTTCACGTACTTGCATCTCGCTGCGTCGAAGCCGTGCACGGATGCGCTCATCGATCAGGGTGTGACCGCCATTGCGTACGAGACCGTCGAACTTCCCGATCGCACGCTTCCCTTGTTAGCTCCGATGTCCGAAGTTGCCGGTCGGATGGCACCGCAAGTGGGCGCGGCGACGCTGCAGCGCGCCAACGGCGGTCGCGGCGTCCTCATGGGGGGCGTGTCGGGTGTTTACGCTGCCAAAGTTGTCGTGCTAGGTGCCGGTGTCGCAGGTATGAACGCGGCCGCAATCGCACTCGGCATGCAAGCTGAGGTTTTGTTGCTGGACAAAAATGTTGCCCGCCTTCGCCAAGCCGATGCGATCTATCAGGGGCACTGCCAGACCGTGGCATCGAACTCATTCGAGGTCGAACGCGCAGTTCTGGATGCCGACCTCGTTATTGGCGCAGTTCTCGTACCCGGCGCCAAGGCGCCCACCCTGATTTCCAATGAACTGGTGTCACGGATGAAGTCAGGCGCGGTGCTCGTCGACATCTCGGTGGATCAGGGCGGCTGCTTCGAGGACACTCGGCCGACCACGCACGCTGAACCGACGTACCGAGTTCACGACACAGTTTTCTATTGCGTGGCCAACATGCCCGGCGCCGTCCCATTCACGTCGACGTACGCCTTAACGAACGTCACTCTGCCGTACGCCGTGGAGCTGGCGAACAAAGGTTGGGCCCAGGCGTGCCGCGACGATCGCGCGTTGGGGCTGGGTCTGAACGTGCATGACGGGCAAGTGACGTACTCCGCTGTGGCTGAGGCGTTCGGCATGGCACACGTGTCATTGGAGACTGTGCTTGCGTGACGGCGGTTACCCGCGCCATTTCGCTCTTCCTCGACCACCTCGTCGTTGAACGAGGGCTCTCTGCAAACACCCTGACGGCGTACCGCCGCGATCTCGCGCGCTATACGGCGTACCTCGAGCATGTTCGGGTGAGCAATCCGGCTGAGATCGACGAGTCTCACGTTTCGGGCTTCCTGACCGACTTGCGGTTGGGCCGCGATGAACACCCACCCTTGTCGAGCGCGTCCGCTGGGCGGGCTCTCGTCGCCGTACGAGGGTTTCACCGCTTCGCGCTTCGAGAGGGCCTCACTTCCATTGATCCGGCTCACGGCGTACGCCCTCCGAGCCCGCCGCGCAGACTCCCGAAAGCCATCCCGATTGAGCAGGTGGAGGCACTACTCAACGCCGCGGGTGGGGTCCCGGGCAGCGACGGCGATCCGGCCGCGTTGCGCGATCGCGCGTTGCTGGAGGTCCTCTACGCCACGGGTGCGCGAATCTCCGAAGCGATCGGCCTCGATCTCGACGACCTAGATCTGGACGACGGGGTCGCGTTGCTGCGAGGTAAAGGGGGGAAGCAACGGCTCGTGCCCGTAGGTCGGCCCGCTCGTGCGGCCGTCGCGGCGTACCTGGTGAGGGCTCGACCGGGGTTTGCAACCGCCGGGGTGGGGACTCCGGCGGTGTTCCTCAATCAGCGGGGGAGTCGGTTGTCTCGCCAAAGTGCCTGGACGGTCATTCGATCCGCAGCCGAGCGGGCGGGTTTGACCGAGCCAGTCTCGCCGCACACGCTGCGGCATTCCTTCGCGACTCACTTGCTCGACGGCGGAGCCGACGTACGCGTCGTACAGGAGCTGTTGGGACATGCCTCGGTGACCACGACCCAGATCTACACACTGGTCACGGTGGAGACGTTGCGCGAGGTCTATACGACTGCACATCCACGAGCCCTCGGCTGAGCGTCGGCAGCCGAGCCCCGAATCCGGTGACCGCGATTCCAGGCTCCCTTGCCTGGCGTCGCGCGGCAGCCGTAGAGTCGCGACCCGTCAGTCGCCAAGGCGATCTGTCGACTTCTTCCCCGGTTCGGCGAAAGGTGATCTCCAGATGTCCGAGGCCCCAGACTCACCTGCGGTGCACATTCCGGTGGTAGCGACCGCGGAACTAGGTCCGACCGGGCGCCCCCTGCCCGTTTTCCCGGACCCGGAGCCGTTGACCCACCATGGCCCGGCGCGCGTGATTGCGCTGGTCAACCAAAAGGGTGGGGTCGGCAAGACGACGACGACGATCAACCTGGGCGCGGCGCTCGCGGAGTACGGCCGGCGCGTACTGCTCGTGGACTTTGATCCGCAGGGGAGTCTGTCGGTCGGTCTGGGCTTCAGCCCCCACGACTTGGATCTGACCGTCTATAACCTGCTCATGCAGCGTGATGTCCGTCCCGACGAGGTGGTCCTGAAGACCAACGTCGTCGGCCTGGATCTGCTGCCCGGCAACATCGACCTGTCGGCCGCCGAAGTGGCGCTGGTGAGCGAGGTGGGACGCGAGCAAAGCCTCGCGCGCGTTCTCGCCCCACTTCTCCCTGAATATGACGTCATTCTTATCGACTGCCAGCCCTCGCTGGGTCTGCTCACAGTCAACGCGCTGACGGCCGCCGATGGCGTCATCATCCCGATGGAATGTGAGTTCTTCGCGCTTCGCGGCGTCGCGATGCTCATGGACACAATTCACAAAGTCCAAGAGCGCATCAATCCGCGTCTCGAGATCGAGGGCCTCGTGGCCACTATGTACGACTCGCGCACCGTGCACAGCCGCGAAGTCATGGCCACGGTGGTGCAAGCCTTCGGGGACAAGGTCTTCCATTCGGTCGTCGCTCGCACCGTCAAATTCCCGGAGACCAACGTCGCGGGCGAGCCGATCACGACGTACGCGCCGAGCTCCCCGGGCGCGGCGGCGTACCGCCAGTTTGCTCGAGAGGTTTTGGCTCGATGAATCGTCGGGTCGAGCCTGCGCCGACCGACGAGCTCTTCCGGCCCACCCACGACGACGTCGAGGCGACGCCCTCTTCGGGTTCAGTATCGGGCGCTGTATCTGGTCCAGTGGCCAGCTCGAAAGCTAGCTCAGAAGCAGCCGGTGAACCTGGGACGAGTGGGCGCGAGCGGCACGATTCCAAGATCACGGTGTACGTGTCAGCGGACGAGTTTTTGGCCCTGGAGCGGGCGAAATTGACGCTGCGAGGCCAACATCGGGTCGCGGTCGACCGAGGTCGAATCGTGCGGGAGGCCATCGCCGTTGTACTCGCGGACCTCGACTCGCAGGGCTCCGACAGCATTTTGGTCCGACGACTCCAGGGCGGCTAGGGCGCAGTTCAGACGCGGCCGCTGGTCTCGGCTACGGTTTCGTCGTGTCCGAGACCCTGCTGGCTCCTGAAAACGTCGCCCCTGCGGCCGGATTTTCAGTCGACCTGGAGGAATTTAGCGGCCCATTTGACCTGCTGCTCTCCTTGATTGCGAAGCACAAACTCGACGTTACGGTCCTGGCTCTCTCGCAGGTCACTGACGAATTCATCGCCCGCATTCGGTCGCATGGTGCCGACTGGGATCTCGACGAGACCACCGAATTCCTCGTCATCGCCGCGACCCTGCTGGATCTCAAGGCCGCCCGACTACTGCCGAGCGGTGAAGTCGACGACGAAGAAGATCTCGCTCTACTCGAAGCTCGCGACCTGCTGTTTGCCCGCCTGCTTCAGTACCGTGCCTTCCGCGAAGTGGCGACCTATCTGCAGAAACAATTCCACGACGAAGCGGGGCGTCGACCCCGATCCGTGGGTCTCGAGCCCGAATTCGCCAGCCTGCTTCCCGAGGTCTTGCTCGGTGTCGGCCCGGTGGAGTTCGCCCGGCTCGCGGCGACGGCATTGACCCCACGACCGGAACCGATGATCTCCATCGCGCACATCCACGCACCTCGGGTGTCGGTACGAGAGCAGGCGGCGATCCTGGTGGATCGGTTGCGTCGACATCCGACGTCGACATTTCGAGCCTTGACCGGCGACGCTGAATCGACCCTGATTGTGGTCGCTCGATTCCTTGCGTTGCTTGAACTCTTCCGAGAGGGCGTCATTAGCTTCGATCAAGTGACCCCGCTAGGCGAGTTGTACGTCCGTTGGCATGCGGATCCCGATGCCGAGATCGACATCACCACCGAACACGATGACGGCATCCCCGTCACAACGGACGCACCCGCGTCAGGAGAAGCCGATGAGTGACCCCCGAGTTGAGCCGACGAAGACACCCGCCGAAGACCTGGCGGGCCCGACCGACGTAGTGGATCTCACGAAGGATGCTGATGTTGTCATCGATGTTGACCTCACCGGCGATAGTGACAACATGGGGGCGCCGACCCTGTCGAGCGCGTTGGAAGCGCTGCTTCTCGTCACAGATGAGCCCATCGAGGTCAGTTTCCTGGCCCAATTGGTACGCCGGCCCGTAGCCGAGGTTGACGAGGCACTTGTGCTCTTAGTGGCGGACTACGACAAGTCCGAGCGAGGTTTCGAGTTGCGTCAAGTCGCCGGGGGTTGGCGCTTCTACACCCGCGATTCGTGTCGCGTTGTTGTGGAGCGATTTGTGCTTGACGGCCAATTGGCCCGCTTGACCCAAGCGTCACTCGAGACCTTGGCAGTGGTCGCCTACCGCCAACCCGTCAGTCGTGCGCGCGTTTCTGCCATTCGTGGGGTCAACGTCGACGGCGTGATGCGTACGTTGGCGAGCCGAAACTTGGTGGAGGAAGCGGGTGCTGATCCCGAATCCGGCGCCATCCTCTACCGGACCACGTCGCTGTTCATGGAGCGGCTTGGCCTGAAGTCGCTCGATGATTTGCCAGAACTTGCCCCGCTCCTCCCCGATGCGGAAGCCACCGAAGAGTTGCTGAATGCCTCGGCAAGCTGACGGCGAGGGCATCCGGTTGCAGAAGGTTCTCGCTGCTGCCGGTGTGGGAAGTCGACGCGCCTGTGAGGAGTTGATCGAAGCCGGTCGGGTATCGGTGGATGGGCGGGTCGTTCGAGAACAAGGCATGCGGGTCGATCCGGCGACCGCGGCGATCCACGTCGATGGATCGCGAATCGCCGCGGCAGCCGGGCACATCGTGTTGGCCTTGAACAAGCCCGAAGGTGTCGTGACCACGATGAGCGACGAGCAGGGACGTCCCTGCGTCGGTGACATGGTCAGTGATCGTGTTGAGCGGCTGTTTCACGTGGGGCGACTCGACACGGACACCGAGGGTCTACTACTGCTCACCAACGACGGAGAACTCGGGCAACGACTGGCTCACCCGTCGCACGCGGTGCCCAAGACGTACTTGGCGCAAGTGACCGGCGTGATCCCGCGCGATCTGGGCAAGCGAATGCGTGAAGGCATCGACCTCGATGATGGCCCTGCGACCGTGGATCGGTTCAGAGTCGTCGAGAGCGCCGGCAGTCGGGTATTGGTGGAGGTGATTTTGCACGAAGGTCGCAAGCACATCGTCCGTCGAATGTTTGACGCGGTGGGCTTGCCGGTTGAGCGATTGGTTCGGGTACGAATCGGACCCATCGCGATTGGGGATCTTCGCGTTGGGCGCACGCGTGTGCTCGGCGCCGCCGAAGTCGCCTCCCTCTACCGGGCTGTGGGCATGTAGACGTGGCGGTCCGTGCGATTCGTGGAGCGACGCGAGTGACGCGTGACGACAGCGGCGAAATCCATGAGGCTGTTGTCGAACTCATGACCACAATGCTGGAGCGAAACGCGTTGGATACCGACGCGTTGATCAGCGTGCTGTTCACGGCAACGCCAGACTTGGTGAGCACCTTCCCTGCCGCTGCGGCGCGAACACTCGGCCTAGGCGACGTTCCGTTGCTTTGTACGGTCGAACTCAACGTCACCGGAGCGCTGGACAAGGTTCTGCGCGTGATGGCTCACGTGGATACCGAGCGTCCACGAGCCGACATCGTGCACGTCTACCTGCGTGGCGCGGAAGTCCTTCGAGTGGATTTGGCGCAATGAGCGTTCCTCAGGGCGACCTGGCGAGCACCGCCTCTGCATCAAGCACTGCGCCTGCACTGAGCACCGCGCCTGCACTGAGCACCGCGCTAATCATCGGGACCGGCCTGATC
>JBBRTC010000070.1:0-10241 GCA_038244765.1 Candidatus Nanopelagicales bacterium
CACGAAGGCGGCTACGGCATCCACGCCAACCCCAGCGACCCCGGCAAAGACATGTGGTTCACCAAACCCGACGGCACCCAGTTACACGACCCACTACCCATCCCCCGCGGTTCCTTCACCCTCCCCTTCGGCGATCCCTAGATCGCCACCACATATGTCCCTTGTCGTGAAAAGTATTGCTGCACAGCCACATCCGTGATGCGAGCGGTCAGTTGATCCACTGTCCCAGTCGAATACCCATCTCGGCTGCGCCGAGCCCGAGGACCAATGTGAGTGATGCGTACGCCGCTGCTGATCGCCATGCGCGAGCCTCGATCAACCGATCCAGCTGAAGACTCAGTGCGGAGAATGTTGTCAAAGCGCCGCAGAGCCCAATGCCCAACAACGAGCGCCATGGGTCCGCGCCGACAACGATGACGATGCCCAAGCCGAACGAACCAACAATGTTGATCAACAGGGTCCCACGAGGAACTTCGTGATCAGTACGAGTCGGGAGAGCCACCTCGGTGGCGTACCGAAGTCCACCACCGAGCATCGCACCGACGATGATCATCACTACGTTCATGATGACGCCCGGCCCGAATCGATCGTGGGCGCTGGCGCGAACCAGCGATGCATCGCGACATGCCCCAGCCGCACCGCCGCGACGCCTCCCACGAAGGAAACAACAACGTAGGAAATTGCTCCCAAAGCCCGGCCTGCGGCAAGCATCTGAACGGACTCAACCGCGACGGTCGAGTACGTCGTGAATCCGCCGAGAACTCCGATTCCGATCAATGGTCGCGTCCACGAGGGAGTCCCGGCGAGGTACAGCACCGCCCATGAGAGCAGCCCCATCACAAGCGCGCCGCCAATGTTGATTCCCAGCGTCGCCCACGGGAAATCCGGAGGAGTCGCGGCGTAGAGGGCTTCGATACCGGCCCTTGCGAGCGCGCCGATTGCGGACCCGACGCAAACCAATGCGTAGGTTCGGGGATGGGTCACGGCGGCAGGCTACGTCGGTCCCGCCCGCAGGACGCCTTGTGCCTCGCCAACCCGCCGAATGGACTTAGCGGTACCTCATTTGGCACCATTGGCACTCGGCTACCCGGAGTGCCAATAGCGTGGTCATCCGGAACGCAACTGATCGATTCCCTGCTCCCGGAGGCCAGACCGTGCCGACCTATCAGTACCTCTGCACTACGTGCGAGGAACCGCTCGAGGTCGTGCAGTCATTTACCGACGACGCCTTGACTGAATGTCCTGCGTGCAAGACCGGCAAATTGCGAAAGGTATTCAACTCGGTGGGGATTGTTTTCAAAGGTTCGGGTTTCTACCGAAACGACTCGCGAGTATCGGCAGCGTCAGCCGAAGCAGGCAGTTCGGACAAGAACGGTTCCTCAGACACGACCGGATCCTCGGAGAAGAACGGCGCAACCGAGAAGAACAACGCACCCTCGGAATCGACCTCCTCAAGTCCGTCGTCATCCGATTCGAGCGCGCCGACGTCGACCACCAAACCCAACGACTCCAAGCCCGCCCCTGCCGGCTCCGGGGGCAATTCGTCTAAGTCAACGGAGTCGAAGTCAAAGTCGACGCCAGCCAAGTCGGCGTCCTAGCCGACTCAATGCGGAGCTCACAGCGTCCCAGTCGGCGGGTTGGTTGGGATACCTGTGGACAACGAACACACCGATGCCCTGATCCCCCTACGGTCAGCGCAATCACGACCTCGAATGATCGTCTCGATCTCGTGAATCGACCGGGCTCTACGCCTATCACCGGGGGATGTTGTGCTGTTCGCGAGCCGAGTACGCCCGAAATCCAGGCTTGGATCCCGCGCAACATTTGACCGACAATCACGCGGACTCTCGCGAAGAGCAAGCAATCGCGACTCGGTGAGTGGATGGAACCGGGTCGAACGAGCCATAGCCCGACATCGTCGCAAACTCAGTTTTTGCCTGGCGACAATTTCGATGATCGCTCTCGCGCACGCGGTTGCGCCGCCAGAGGTCGTCACAACCGATGTGTTCGTGGCTGCCCGAGACTTGCCTAGCGGTGTTTCATTGCAAGAAGCCGACCTCGAACGACGAAGTCTTCAGGACTCAGCGCTGCCGCCCAACGCCGTGACCGACGTGACCGGTTTGATCAATCACGTACTCACCGCTGGCATCCAAACCGGCGAGATATTTACCCGCACCCGCGTGTTGTCGCGCAAAGGTACGTCCGAATCCGGAGAGGTAGGGCTTCTGTCGACCCCGGTACGCGTCGCCGACACTGGCGCGGTCGCACTTCTTGAACCAGGGGACCACGTCGACGTCCTGGCAACAACGGGCGGACTCGATGCATCCAACTCAGCCCCTGCTCCAGCAACACTGGTGGCGATTGATGCCACCGTCGTGAGCATTCCCCAGACACGCACCGATCCCAACCGAGGTCCATTCGGTTCCACTGGGTCAGCGGCAGTTGCGAGTCAATCCGGGGCTTTGATCGTGATCGCTACCACGCTCGCAACCGCCCGCGCACTCGCCGCGGCCGGCGCGCGCGGACAACTCTCGATCGTGGTGCGGGCACGCTAGGCGCACCCATCAAGTCTTCTCGGTCTGACTGACGCCACCTCGCGCTTGTGGCACTATTCGGACGCTCGTGGGGGTCCGATCTTGCAGTCGTTGGAGGAACAGATGCTCAAGGGTTTCAAGGACTTCATCATGCGCGGCAATGTGGTTGACTTCGCAGTTGCCGTTGTCATCGGTGCGGCGTTCGGATTGGTCATTACCGCGATCGTTGACGGTCTCATCACGCCAATCATTGCGGCCATCTTTGGCAAGCCTAACTTCTCGGACGTTCTCGCTTTCACAATCAACAACGCGACATTTAGGCCTGGCCTAGCATTGACCGCCATCGTCAATTTCATCGCGATTGCTGCCGCGATCTATTTCATCGTCGTCGTTCCCATGAACGCCTTGGCTGCGCGTCGTGGCACCGTGGAAGAGGTGGCCGAAGCCGAAGACGTCACCCTGTTGCGCGAAATCCGTGACGCCCTGCGGGCGAAGAACTGACGCGGCGCCATCAAATCTCGACTCAGACCCCCTCATCACATCAATCGACGTGATGAGGGGGTTTCTCGTCGAGGTACCGCTGAACGTCATCGGCGGTCGTACTCGACTCGCCCCACGCAGCGTCGGTGTCGTCGGAGGTTTGACTCGGGTCTAGATCGACCGAGACGAGATCCAATGTCGGCTTGGGCTTGAGGGCCGAGCCGGGATCATGTGGTGTGGGAGGCGACGGCACTCCCGCAGCGTACGCCGAGGATTGACGCGGGCAGACTCCGCTCGTGCACAGGATCAACGAAGTAGCTTCGCCAGCGCAGCGGTCGCTGCGAGTTCTCGATGAGTCCCGTTGGCACGCGCAGCGCGAGGCGCACCACTCACGCGTCGACGCATGGATCACGCCTCGGCTGCAACGTCGCGACCGTGGTCTTCGGCACCCGGTAGAGGACTTCCTGTTCGACTACTACTCGTTCCGCCCCGCATTGCTTCGCCGTTGGCATCCCGGCTTCGGGATTGGGTTGCAGGGGGACGCCGGTTCCTACTTGGAGTGGCGGGGCTACGTCACGACCGAGGGCCTCGTCACAGTCGAACCAACGACGTTCAACTCACGACTCGCTGATATCAGCCAAGCAATTACCATTCTCGAATCGACCCTCGCTAGGTCACCGCAATTCGGCTGCCTCGGGCTGCACGAATGGGCGATGGTCTACCGCGCCGACGACCACCGGCTTCGTCATTCGGATTGGCCGCTTCGGTTGAGTCCCGATGAGATTGCCAACGTCGTGACTTCACACGGGCTCCGCTGCACTCATTTCGATGCCTTTCGTTTCTTCACCCCAGCCGCGCTGCCCTTGAATGCGCAGAGCTTGTCGCGCGCCGACCAAGTAGAACGAGAACAGGGTGGTTGCCTGCACGCCAACATGGATCTCTACAAGTGGGCGTTCATGGCCATACCACTGATCGACAGCGATCTCGTCGCCGATTGCTTTGACCTCGCGCTCCGCATTCGAGCCGTTGACATGCGGGCCTCGCCGTACGATTTTCGCGCGCTTGGCTACGAGCCCATCGCGCTCGAAACATCCACGGGGAGAAACGAATACGTGGCTGAGCAGCGTGTCTTCGCCGAAGAGGCCGACGTCCTGCGAGTGCGGCTGCTGAAGAGGTTGATCCCGATCCGTGACGCACTCACCGTCGCCGGTTCGTCCGAAACTACTTCTTCGACGGCGAGGGGGTCGGGGTCACCAAGTCGGGCGTGATGAATTGTTCCGAGGGGCCGTTTCCTGGCGTTACATCCCCAACTGATCCAGGAGTCGGAGAAGGCGATGGTTTCGGCAGAATCTCCCGCGGGGTGAAGCCCTTTGACGGGACGAAGGGTTTCCAGTCAATGTTGCCAGTTGAATCGATGATCTTGATCCGCACCGCATCGTTGAACACGCGACCGTTGTACTTGCCTACGACCGAACATTCGAAAATAGCCCCAACTGGGACAACCCTTGTCTCCTTCGATCCCGAGCCACAATCCATGGTCCAGGTGGTGCGAGCTGTTTGCGTGAACACCTTCAAAATCGGCTCTTTGGCTTTATCCAAGTTGATCACAGCATCAGATAACTCGTAGGTAAATTTGTCGGCTGCGGCGCCCATGCTGACCTTGTACGAAATGTTGGATCCATTGACCTTTCCGAGGCACGTGAAGGTGCCATTTTGGACGTACTCCACATCGCTCGGGCAATCAACTTCGACGCTTCCGCCCTCGGACACGATCTTCCCGAGGTCGCTCTTGATGGTGTCGTTGGCCTTTGCCGTGTCGAAACCGTTTCCGCCGCAGCCAGCGAGCGTGACAACAGCGATCGAAGTCACTGCCAACAACCTGAACTTCATCGGTTCCCTCTCCGGATTTGCGGGTTTGGACCCGCTGGCGGCGACCACACAGGGGTCAACCTCTCGACGCTCGGCGTACCTACAGAGTTCCAGACCGGTCGGCTGACTCGATGAGCGACCTACCAGTCCACACCTTTGTGAGTCCCGCCATCGGCGCGCACAGTGGTTCCGGTGATATATGACGCTCGAGGGCTGCCGAGGAAAACGACCATGTCCGCGATGTCCTCGGGGCGACCCATCCGCCCAATCGCGGAAAGCTTGAGAGCACCCTCGTAGACCGGTGGAATCGCTTCTTTCATGCGCTCCCACTGGCCGCCAGGAAATTCGATCGGACCCGGGGAGACCACATTCACTCGAATCCCGTCCTTGCCGACCT
The DNA here is from genome assembly GCA_038244765.1 of Candidatus Nanopelagicales bacterium. Lineage (GTDB taxonomy): Bacteria > Actinomycetota > Actinomycetes > S36-B12 > JBBRLC01 > JBBRLC01. Next base: position 5,281 of record JBBRTC010000070.1, read on the forward strand.
CTTGAGCCAGCTTGCCGGCGTACGACGAGATCGCTGCCTTGATCGATCCGTACGCATAGGCCATCGGTGGGGACGACGACGACACCGTCGAGATAGTCGAGATCATCACGATCGATGCGAGGTGACTCGCCGCCAACTTCGGCTTCAAGGCTTCGACACCGCGAACCGTGTGCATGAGGTCCACATCGAAGGACGTCTTCCAGCCGGCTTCATCACTCGTGGCTGTTTGCGCACTTGCGTTTGCCACAAAGACGTCAACTCCGCCAAACACATCAGTCGCCTCGGCGAGAAATGCCTCGTACGCGGATTCGTTGCTTACGTCGACGGCGGCACCGAAACTTTTCACACCAAATGCTTCGATCGAGGCAACAGCAGCTTCAACGTCGCTGGCCGTACGCCCACACACTGCGACGTGGGCGCCTTCCGCTGCGAACGCCAGGGCGATCGCCAGACCGATCCCGCGCGTACCGCCAGTGACAATTACCCGCGCATCGCGCAGTCCAAGATCCATGGACGCGACCCTAACCGCGGATTCGACACGCGGGCGCGGCGGAGGCCTTTGGAACCACGCGCAGGGGCGTTACAGGTCCGCGAGACGGGGCACGACGGCCTCGGTGAAGGCGGCCACCCAGCCGGCCGGGTCATCGCCAGCCGCTGAGACGGAGACCCCGTCGACTCCAATCGCGGCGTATGGCTCCATGTCTGCGAGAAACGCGTCCGCGTCGATCGTCGGACCGCCCGTCCCCGCGATGATCGTCTTCACAATCGTCGAGGGGTCACGTCCTGCGTCTTCGCAGTGCTGCTTGAGCACGTCGAGCTTGTGACCGACGACATCGCTGCCGACCGCGAAGATATTGCACGCGTCGGCATAGCGCGCGACCAGACGCAAGGTCTTTTGCTCGCCTGACCCTCCCACCAAGATCGGTGGGTGGGGCGATTGGATCGGCCCGGGACGACAGATGGTCTCGGCGAGTTGGTAGTGCTTGCCGTCGTACGCCCCGTCTTCGTCACTCCACATTTGCAGGCAAATCTGGAGAGCCTCCTCTAAGCGTTCGAACCGTTCCGTCAGCGGTGGGAACGGGACGCCGAGACCGAGATGTTCGCGCTCGTACCAAGCCGCACCAATCCCAAGTTGGGCGCGACCGCCCGAGAGCACGTCGAGGGTGGTAACCGTTTTCGCCAACAACCCCGGATGGCGATACGTGACACCGGTTACCAACAAACCGAGCTTGATGGTTGATGTGTGAGCTGCGACGAAGTTGAGCGCCGAATAGCCCTCCAACATCGGCTCCTCTGGACCACCCATCGTTTCCATCTGGAACCAATGGTCCATCAGCGTTAACGTCGAAGCGCCACCTGCTTCCGCCGCGCGGGCCGTCGCGGCAAGCGTGGGAGCCAAACTTTCGGGTGCGCCGGGAAGCGTGAAGTTAGGGACGTGAATCGAAAGTCGCATCCCGTCAGCCTACGTCGATCACGATTGTGCGGCTCGTGACGCGAGCGCGGCTCCATTTCGGGAGATTCGCTCGTCCAGCCGTGCGCCCTGTCCGCCTAGTACCTCCCGGATCCCCAGCAGGTGCATTGACATTTCGGGAGGAGGTCAGATCAACGAGTTCGGTTGTTGAAGCTCAGCGACAGCGTGCAAATCTTGTTTGCCCCGGTCTGTGGCTGGATGGACATGTCCTTGGCCATGCCGAGCACGGCGTCGGGTTACAGGCGGAGATTGCCACTCGCGTTCGTGACTCAGGGTGGACTAACTTAGGTTTCTCGCAGGCGGGACCAAATTGAGATGGCTCCGCACACAGTTCGGGAGAGGCCGTCATGAGCGTGTACCGGGTGATCGACGTGATCGGGACGAGTACTGCGTCTTGGGAAGACGCCGCCGCGGAGGCCATCAAGATCGCGGGGGGGTCAGTGCGTGATCTCCGCGTCGGTGAGGTAACGAGTCAGGATATCCTCGTCGGGGACGACGGGGTTTTGGTGTATCGCACCAAGATCCAACTGTCCTTCAAGTACGAATCTGAATGACGACCCTGCAGCCAAGATTTCGCGGCTGGCTGGTCAGTTCACCTCGACGAGTTCGGACTTGACGCCGAGGCTGGGGCCAGTTCTGAGTTGTTAGGTCGCGCTCCTGGAAAACGCCGTCATCTAACAGGAAAACCGGGCCAAGCCCCACCAGGTAGCGCCGCCGGATTCACCCCAGCCACCCGCGAGCAACCAGCTCGAGATCCTGGCCTGCTCGCTAGACCCCGGCGACTTCGCGCGGCGCCCAGCTCAGGAGCGCGCCGCGTGCCGTCGCCTCGCTAGGACCGCGGTCACGGTCGCCGCGAGGACGGCACCCGCGAGCAGTAGGGGAAGCGGGCCGATCGATGCCACCGCACGGGTGATAGCCGACTGAACCTGGATCGCTGCCCCGACGACGGGGTCCGACGTCGTCGCGCCGGCCAGCACTCGGATCTCGAACAGGCCGTACCACGCCACATAAGCCCCTGCTATAACGAGGAGCAACCCGCTGAAGCGCATGATCTTCGGCCCCGCGCGCCTCATCCGGGTAGCCACAGACGCGCCTGCGGTCGCCACACCAAGCGCCAGGATGAGGACGACGATTCCCATCCCTACGGCGTAGGTAACGAACGCCATCACGCCCGATGCAAGGTTCCCCGACCGCGCGGCAGCTGTGGTGACTGCGAGGAAGGGTGCCAGGGTGCAGGACAGCGAGGCGAGGGCGAACGCTACGCCGTATCCCACCTGGGACCCCCAGTCAGCCGTGGGGCCCCGCCCGCGCCCGGCGATACCGCGGATCCGCAGCGAGTGCCCCGCCAGCAACCACCCGCCGAGCGCGACCAGTCCTAACCCGATGCCGACTGTGACGAATGGCAGATAGCGCTGGAGGGATAGGGCTAGCGGAGTGAGTACGAGCCCGAAGAGGCCGAACACCGCGACGAACCCGAGGGTCATCCCGGCGGAGAACCGCAGAGCCCTCATCACGGCAGCTGATCGCTGCTGCCCGCCGGCGCCCGTCGGCCCTGCCGTGCTCGACTGAGCCACGAGCACCGTCAGGTACGCCGGAAGCAAGGCAAACCCGCATGGGTTGAATGCGGCGACAGCGCCGGCGACGAGCGCCAGCGCCAACAACCCCGTCTCCATCGCGGACCTAGGCCGCGATTAGTTTGTCGAGCTCGCTTCGTAGGTCGTCCGCGCTGATCCCACCGAGGAACCGCTGGGCGTCGCCCTGCCTCGTGACGAACACGAACGCGGGCTGGGCCGAGACGCCGAAACGCGCCCACAGCGAGCCGTCCAGGTCGGACACGTGCGTGAAGTTACCCGTGCCGGTGTCGGAGACGAATCCCTTCATGTCGTCCACCGATCCGAGCCCGGGGATCCCGACGAACTGGACTCGCCCGGCGTACTCCGCACTGAGTCTGGCGATGTCCGGTCCCTCGCCACGGCAAATCGTGCACCACGGCGCCCAGAACCACAGCACCGCCGGCTTTCCGGCCAAACTCGGACCGGAGAACGCAGCGCCGTCGAGCGTGGTTCCGGAGAACTCGAGGGCGGCGGGGGCTTGGGCCGATGGCACTGCGAGGGCGGTCGGCCCGATGACCGATGGGGAAGTCGTCGGTCCGACCGTCGAACCGCTCGCGGTACCGCATGCCGTGAGCAGCAAACCCGACAGCGCCAACGCGGCCATAAGCCGCCCCGGCCGCGCTCCGGCCCTGGTCATCGTCATCTGCACTCCTCGATTCGCCCGACGCCAAAACAGTCGAGCGCTCCTCGGCATTCCCGCACCCTGCCCAGCCAAACGCGGTCCGCGCGGTGGAGGTCCGGGTGGTTCGACATGTGGCGAGACCCGGACGCGATGCAATGGTCCGCTGGAGCCGTTGCATCGTCTGCGGGCCGACTCACACTTGCGAACCTCGCCGCCTAGCGTGCTCGGCAGGTCGGTCTCCTCGATCCCGACACCGTGTCGCGGTCTCATCCGGATCGGACCCATGTGGTGGGTATCGACGGGAAGGTGTTCTCCTCCCCGCTGCGCACCGAGGATCGTGAACGTGTCGACCGCCGTACCGGGGAGATCCGGCCGGTACGCCGGGACCCCGCCCGGCACCTTTACGCCGAGGGCGGGGTGGACGGGTTCGCCATGGGGTACGAAGTTCGCCATCGCGTCCACCCGATCCCCATTCATCGGCCACCGGGTCGTGTTGTCCGTACGCCATATCCCCCACGGTGACGGCCGCGGGGAGGGCGGTGCGTTCACAGACCTGATGCAACACATCGCGGCCCGCTCACCTGGGGTGGCTGCGTTTGTCACCGATGGGGCGCTGCGCGGGGTGCACATCGCCGAGGCGATGGTGACCACCGGGTGCGCGGTGGTGTGCCCACCACGTCGCAAGGACAACAAGCACGGTGGTATCACCATCGACAAGTACGGCTACGCCGCCAGGGTTCTGCCACCGAGTCGCGCCCGTGCCAAGGCCTTCGCGCACTGCGGTGGCCATGACCTGGTCGCCGCTGGCGGTGCCATCCACGAACGCCTGATCACCGCCGACGGCACCTCGATGTTTGTCGACGTGCCGCGCGGCCAAACCAAACGCGAATACAAGCAAAACGGGACCTGGGCGTTCTATGTGCAGCACCGCTTGAGTTGTCCCCGTGGCGACACCACCCACCAGTGGTGGGAGCCACTCACCCCCACCGAGCACGACCAACGCGACGACTTCAACCGGTGCGAATACCTACGCGTGCTACCCAAACACCACCCCGATTACGACCGGATCTACGGGATGCGCGCGGACACCGAATCACTCAACGCCCAACTCGAGTTGGCCTTCCACAAAAACCGGCTCCCCGCCTGGGGAGTGCCCCGTCAAACCGTGGTAGTCATGCTGGCCTGCCTAGCCGAGAACGCCTGGGCCTTACACGTGTGGCAACGAGAACTCAGCCGACAACACGCGCCACCTGAA
>JBBRTC010000071.1:0-10079 GCA_038244765.1 Candidatus Nanopelagicales bacterium
GGGTCAGTGCCCCGTGAGTCGGAGCCTCGTGGGTCAGTGCCCGGTGCATCCGACGCAGATGCCGCGTCGAATCCGACTCGCCCGAAGCGCCGGGCCCGTCCCCTGGGCGTACCCGATGCGGATCAGCAGGCCGCGAGATGAGCGCAGTCGACGTCGCTTTCGGAGGCGTGCCGGAGCGCAGTCGTGGCGTGATCGGATTGATCCCGGAGTCCTGCACGTCGTGCATGTTGTGCGTGCGCGAATGCCCCACGTGGTGCATCTCGCTGGATTCGCACACCGAAGCAATCCCCGGCGCGCCAGTTGGTGGCGGCCAAAGTGGTGGCGGGCGAGGCGTGCGTACGCAGCACGTACTCGATGCGTTCGCCATCGACTTCGGCCTCTGCATGAACTGCGGCATCTGCGTCGAGGTCTGTCCGTTCGACGCATTGGAGTGGCGCCCGGAGCACGACTACGCCGCCATCAGCACTGACCCGTCGTCATCGCTTCGCCACGACGAGGTCCGTCTCACCACCCACCTCAGAAACTTGCCTTAAGGGTACAAACCCCTAGTTAAACTTCAGGTTCGTACCTCAAACAATGATCTTGAGGCGGTGTGGACTCCAGTCCGGGTCGTACGCTCCCTGGTCACTTGTCGTACGTCGAAGCCACCAAGATCATTGTTTGCGGGCAAAACCCATAGTTAAACTTCAGGTTTGTACCTCTAAGGAAGAAAAGTGTGGTGGGGCTAGCGGTAGTTGGTGAACTGGGTGGCGAAGTCGAAGTCCGCGTTGGACACGAGGGCTTGGACCGCCTGAAGGTCGTCGCGACTCTTGCTCGTGACTCGCAATTCCTCGCCCATGACCTGGCTCTTGACCGACTTCGGTCCTTCATCGCGGATGAGCTTCGCGACCTTCTTGGCCTGCTCTTGGGTAATTCCGGAATTGAATCGCGCCGCGATCTTGTAGTCCTTGCCCGACGCGCGTGGTTCATCCGTTTCGAGGGCCTTGAGGGAGATCGATCGCTTGATCAACTTCTCCCGGAAGACATCCAGCGCGGCTTTCACCCGCTCCTCAGTCCCGGCCTTTAACTCGACCGCCATTTCGCCGGACCACTCGATGGTCGCGCCAGTGTTCTTGAAGTCGAAACGCTGGGCCAATTCTTTGGCCGCCTGGTTGAGCGCGTTGTCGGCTTCCTGGCGATCGACCTTGCTGATGATGTCGAAACTGCTGTCGGCCATGAGCTTCCTTCCGGGACGGTCCTACCAACGGTCCTACAACGAGCGCCAAGTCGCTACGCCGATCAGTGCGCGCCGGCGCCGATGTATCCTCTCCCATCGTTGCGCTCCGCCACTACGGCTGGGTGCGGCACGCGGCAGGTTGCCCGAGCGGCCAATGGGAGCGGACTGTAAATCCGTCGGCTTTGCCTTCGAAGGTTCGAATCCTTCACCTGCCACGCCAACAGGGGCCTGACCGATTTCGGTCGGGCCCCTCGGCCTGTGTACGCTGGCCCGGCCCTGCGCCCCTTTAGCTCAGTCGGCAGAGCGTCTCCATGGTAAGGAGAAGGTCTACGGTTCGATTCCGTAAAGGGGCTCGAACGACACTCTCATTTGGTACGCCGACAGCTGGCTCGCTGGATGGCTGGGTCGATCCGGCGGAGTAGCTCAGCCTGGTAGAGCAAGCGGCTCATAATCGCTGTGTCGCCGGTTCAAGTCCGGCCTCCGCTACCACCCGTGAAACGCAAGACCCGAACTGCGCCACCTGAAACGCACCCAACATCACGCCCTCGTACGGCTAGCACCTCGAAAGGCACTCCTGTGGCCCGCAACGACGTACACCCAAAGATCACTCTGGCATGCCAGGAGTGCAAGAACCGCAACTACATCACGCGCAAGAACCGTCGCAACGATCCCGACCGCCTCGAGATCAAGAAGCATTGCCCCAAGTGCAACGCGCACAAGGTTCACAAAGAAACGCGCTAAACACAGGCGCAACCACCCCACCGTGAGGTCGCCAAGTCGGTCCCCAGCACCAGGGTGACTGCGTTAGCGTCTCTCCCATGGGTGCACTCGACGGACGCGTCGCGCTGGTGACCGGCGCGGGCCGCGGAATTGGTCAGGCAACGGCGAAGCGCCTGGCGGCCGACGGTGCTGCCGTCGTCGTCAACGACGTCGATGTTGCACCCGCGTTGGAAACCGTGGGAATGATCACGGCCTCGGGTGGTCGCGCAATCGCCATCGCTCTGAACACGGTCGACCTTGAGCAGGCGAAGAGTCTGATCGCGCAAACCGTTGAGGCGTACGGCGCTCTGGACATCGTGGTCAACAACGCAGGGACAACGCGCGACCGGATGTTTCATGGCCTCGATGACGAACTCTTTGACATCGTGATTGACGCCAACTTGCGTACGGCATTTCACACCACGCTGGCTGCGATGCCACACATGCGTGGAGTCGCCAAAGCGGAGATCGCCGAGTTCGGCGCTCCGCGCCACAACCGCAAACTGGTTTTCACGTCATCCATCGCGGCCTTGATGGGCAACCCCGGACAGTTCAACTACACGGCGGCCAAGGGCGCATTGATCGCCGTCACGAAGACGCTCGCGCGTGAACTCGGTCCCTTCGGCATCAACGTCAATGCGGTGGCGCCGGGATTCATCGAGACTCGACTCACAGCGGCCAAGTCACCCGGACAGACGCTCGGAATTCCACAAGAGACGCGAGACGTGGTGAAGTCGATGATTGCCCTCGGTCGCCTCGGCGTACCGGAAGACGTCGCTAACGTCCACGCCTTCCTGTGCTCAGCTGATTCGGACTTCGTGTCCGGGGTCACGATTCCAGTCACCGGCGGACAGATCGGGGGAATGTGATGCCGCTCAATCCTGAGTTCATCGGTCGCAAGTATCCGCCGAGCGAGGCCTATCAGGTCGGTCGGGAGAAGATCCGCGAATTCGCCAATGCGATTGGCGACCCCAATCCGGCGTATCACGATGTTGAGGCGGCCTGGGCGCTCGGACATCCCGATCTCGTCGCCCCGCCGACGTTCCCCGTCATCATGACGATGAAAGCAATGGCAGTCGCGATGTTCGATCCAGATCTCGGCTTGGATTACAGCCGGGTGGTGCATGGGGAGCAGAAGTTTGTGTACTCCCGGCCGGTATTTGCCGGCGACAGCTTGGTCGTGACTACAAGCATCGACAACATCCGATCGATGGCGGGCAACGACCTCATCACGACGCGTGCCGACGTTGCGACGGAAGGCGGAGAACACGTGGTGACGTCGTACTCCGTCATCGTGTCCCGAGACACCGCGACACCGGGACAGGAGGGCTGATCGATGGTCGCCAGCGTCAGTTATGATTCAGTCGAAGTGGGAGATCTCATTGCGGCGCAATCGTTTTCGCTACGACGACTCAACTTGGTGATGTACGCGGGAGCATCCGGGGATTTCAACGTCATTCACTGGAACGAACGCATCGCAAAGTCTGTTGGACTGCCTGATGTCATTGCTCACGGCATGTTGACGATGGCTGAAGCGATCCGGGTGGTGACTGACTGGCTCGGCGATCCCGGCGCGGTGCGTGAATACGGCGTGCGGTTCACCCGCCCCGTCGTGATCCCTGACGACGACACCGGCTCGGTTGTCGAAGTCAGCGGCAAAGTTGCCGAGAAGCGACCCGACGGTACGGTCCGCATTGATCTCACCGCGACGTACAACGGATCAACGGTCTTGGGTCGCGCGCAAGCACTCGTGGCACTGCCGTAACGCGCGTGTTGCAACTTCGCGACGTACGTCTGTGCGACTACACGACTCTGCGCATCGGTGGACCGGCTGCGGAATTCGTCGACGTAGATACTGAAGCCGATCTTGTCGCCGTCGTAGACGAAGCCGATCGCGCCGGTGTAGACGTCTTAGTTATCGGTGGCGGAAGCAACCTCATCGTTGGTGATGGTGGATTCGACGGTCGAGTCATCCGAGTTTCGACGTCCGGCATTGACCGAAACAAGCGCGACGATGAATTCACTGATCTCAGCATTGCCGCCGGTGTCGAATGGGACAGCGTCGTTTCGCAATGCGTCGCGGAGGGCCTGGCGGGAGTCGAGACTCTCTCAGGAATTCCGGGAACTGTTGGTGCGACGCCGATTCAGAACATCGGGGCGTACGGTCAAGAAATTTCTGCCGTTCTGAGTGAGGTCCGACTCTTCGACCGACGGGCCCGCGGGATCGTGCAGATGTCGCCGGCAGAGTGCAGGTTTGGTTATCGCACCAGTCGATTTAAGGACGAACTCAATCGTTACGTGGTGTTGTCGGTGAACCTCCGCATCGCGCGGTCCTCGCAGTCGGCGCCGATTCAGTACGCCGAACTCGCCGCGCACCTTGGCGTCGAGATCGGTGAGTCTGCTCCGCTCACTGACGTACGCGACGCCGTACTGACGTTGCGGCGCAAGAAAGGGATGGTCCTCGATGCAATCGACTGCGACACCTGGAGTGCGGGGTCCTTTTTCACCAACCCCATCGTCCACGCCGAACACGCGGCCACTCTGCCCGAGGGCGCGCCGAGGTGGCCGATAGCCGGCGGTCTGGTCAAGTTCAGTGCGGCCTGGTTGATCGAGTCAGCCGGCTTCCGCAAGGGCTTCTCCCTCGCCGATGATCGCGACGCCGCAATATCCAGTAAGCACACGTTGGCCTTGATCAACAAGGGCAACGCGTCGACGTCGGACGTTCTCGAATTGGCTCGCGCGATGCGCGACGGGGTACGCGCGGCGTTCGGAGTCACCCTGACCCCCGAACCCACGTTCGTTAATTGCGCCCTGTAGCCCACTTCACCGTTGAAGGACGGGGTTAGTTCGCCTCGGCGAAGAGTTTGCCGATCCGCGTGACGCCTTCAACCAAATCGTCATCGCCCAAGGCGTATGAGAGCCGCAAGTAACCTGGCGTACCGAAAGCTTCACCCTGCACCGCGGCAACCTCGACTTCGTCGAGAATGAGTGCGGCCAACTCCGCTGATGACGTCGGTCGTTGCCCGCGGATTTCCTTGCCCAACACGCCCTTCACCGACGGATAGACGTAAAACGCGCCTTCGGGTTCTGGGCAACTGACGCCAGGAATTTCGTTGAGCATCGACACGATCAAGCGTCGGCGACGGTCGAATGCGCCGCGCATCATCGTGACGGCGCTGAGGTCGCCTGACACGGCAGCAAGTGCAGCAACTTGCGACACGTTGGCGACGTTCGATGTTGCGTGTGATTGCAAATTCGTCGCGGCCTTCACGACATCCACGGGACCGATCATCCAACCCACGCGCCATCCGGTCATGGCATACGTCTTGGCGACACCGTTGACGACGATGCACCGATCGGCGAGTTCGGGGACGAGAACTGGCATCGAAGAGAAGACTGCGTCGCCGTAAACCAAGTGCTCATAAATCTCGTCGGTGACAACCCAAAGCCCCAGTACCGCAGCCCATTCGCCGATCGCGCGCACTTCATCCGGGGAGTAGACAGCGCCTGTCGGGTTCGACGGGGACACGAATACCAACATCTTCGTACGCGGCGTAAGCGCAGCTTCGAGATCGGCGATCGAGGCGCGGTAGCCACTCGATTCGTCGGTCATGACCTCGACAGGCACGCCCCCAGCAAGGCGAATCGATTCCGGGTAAGTCGTCCAGTACGGCGCAGGCAGCAGTACCTCGTCACCCGGATCCAGAGTCGCTGCGAATGCGTTGTAGAGCGCCTGCTTGCCGCCGTTGGTGATCAAGACTTGGTTCGATCCGACTGACAACCCTGAGTCGCGAAGAGTTTTGGCCACGACCGCTTCTTTTAGCTCGGGCAAGCCGCCTGCCGGGGTGTAGCGATGCCACTTGGGCTCGCGGCAGGCCGCGACTGCGGCTTCGACGATGTAATCCGGGGTCGGGAAGTCCGGTTCACCGGCGCCGAATCCGATCACGTGGCGTCCGGCCGCTTTCAGTGCCTTTGCCTTGGCATCCACCGCGAGAGTGGCCGACTCCGCGATTGAACCGATTCGCTGGGACACGCGCGGAAATTGACGGGTGGGGGCACGTGGGTCTGATGTGGCGCTCATGGGTCCATCGTTCCAAACCAAGTCAAGCCGGTTCGACCCGGGCGCGTAGGACCCGTACACTCGGCTTCCCGGTGGCCTACCACCCTGCGTAAGCATGCCCGGGGTCAGTGATTTCTGCTGATCCTCAGGCATGAATGACACGGGCGGACGGTCCGAAGGGTCGTAGCTCAATTGGTAGAGCACCGGTCTCCAAAACCGGCGGTTGGGGGTTCAATTCCCTCCGGCCCTGCGAGCAGAGCACCATCCCGAAACGACTGGACGCGGTTCACCTGAACCGCCACGACAAGCGGAGGACGCGTGAGCGACGTGTCGAGCACCGCGACGCCCGAGCGTGAGCCGAATCGCGCTTCGAGCGGGGCAGCCAGCTCTGGCAAGGGCAGATCGAATCGGGGTACGGGCAACGACGGGGAACGTCGCGGCTTCGCGTCGCGGATCGGCCTCTTCTACCGCCAGGTGATCGCTGAACTGCGCAAGGTGATTTGGCCCACCCGAAAGGAACTCATCACCTACACCTACGTCGTCGTCACTTTCGTGGTGATCATCGCGTCGATCGTGGCGTTGCTCGACTTCGCGTTCGCAAAAGGTGTCCTCAAAGTCTTTGGTTCCTAGTCCGATGCGGCCTCGCGCCGTGATGTAACACCCGACATCCGTAGTGAGGAAGTGCCAGACCGTGTCAGACACGCAGCCGCTCGACGGGACTCTCGACTCGGTGGAGTCGATCGAGTCAGCCGACAGCGTCGAGTCGATCGACAGCCACGACGTACAGGTCGAGGCCGTTCTCGAGACGCCATCCGTCGAGGCAACTGAGTCGCTCGACGCCGCCGAGCCAGTAGATGAAGCCGAGCCAGTACTTGAAGCCGAGCCAGTCGATGAAGCCGCGTCTGTCGAAGAATCCGCACCTGTCGAAGAATCCGCACCTGTCGATGTCGTGACGACCGAGTCTGCTGACGCCACGGACGGCGTTGCCGACGATGCCGATGTGGACGCCGACGCCGAGCCCGAAGACCCCATCGAAGCGTTCCGCGAACGGATGCGGAGCATGCCGGGCGATTGGTACGTCATCCACTCGTACGCCGGCTACGAAAACCGCGTGAAGACCAACCTCGAAAGTCGTATTGCCTCGCTCAACATGGAGGATTACATCTACGACGTCGAGGTCCCGATGGTTGAGGCTCCCGAGATCAAGAACGGCGTGCGCAAGATCGTCAGCCGCAACAAGTTTCCCGGGTACGTCCTCGTGCGAATGGAACTCACCGACGAATCGTGGGGGACCGTTCGGCACACCCCCGGCGTCACCGGCTTCGTTGGGCACGGTCACAACCCCGCACCGCTGACCTTGGATGAAGCGGTTAAGATCCTCGCCCCCGAGCCCGAAAAGGCAACTGGCGCAGGCGCAACCGCCGCTGCCGAGGTCACTGTTGTCGACTTCTCGCTCGGTGACTCGGTCACCGTCATCGACGGCCCGTTCGCGACGCTGCATGCCACGATTTCCGAAATCAACCCGGACTCGCAAAAGGTCACGGGGTTGGTCGAGATCTTCGGCCGCGAAACTCCGGTCGAACTCAGCTTCACCCAAATCCAGAAGAACTAACTCCACCGCCCGCTCGCTGCAAACGCCCGAGCAGATCCAGACAAGGACGCAACGCAATGCCACCGAAGAAGAAGGTCGCCGGCCTCATCAAGCTCCAGATCAATGCCGGCTTGGCCAACCCGGCCCCGCCGGTTGGTCCGGCCCTGGGTCAGCACGGCGTCAACATCATGGAGTTCTGCAAGGCGTACAACGCCGCGACTGAAGGCCAGCGCGGGCAGGTGATCCCCGTTGAGATCACCGTCTACGAGGACCGCTCGTTTACCTTCGTCACTAAGACGCCTCCGGCGGCCAAGCTCATCCTCAAGGCCGCTGGCCTCGAGAAGGGCTCGGGGAACCCGCTGCAAACGGTCGGGTCGATCACCAAGTCGCAGGTACGCGAAATCGCTGAGGGCAAAATCGTCGACCTCAACGCCAACGACGTCGACGCCGCAATGAAGATCATCGAGGGCACCGCACGTTCGATGGGCATCTCCGTCACGAGCTGATTCATTCCCAATGCCCTCGATCTGAACCGTCTGCTCGACCGAACGAACTGCTCGACCGAACGAACCGCTCGACCCGGCGTACGACGTAGGCCGGGGTGGGAGGACCAGCGCTGGTCCGCTAACCACATCTCCAAGAAGATTCAGGAGTACGCAATGAAGCGCAGTAAGAACTACCGCAAGTTGGCCGAACTGATCGATGTGGACAAGGTCTACAGCCCGCTGGAAGCAGTTCGGATCGCCAGGCAGGCCACCGGTGGCAAGTTCGACCCCACTGTCGAGGTGGCCATGGCACTCGGGGTGGATCCCCGCAAGGCCGACCAAATGGTTCGCGGCACTGTGATTTTGCCCCACGGGACCGGCAAGACCGCGCGTGTCATTGTCTTCGCTGCGGGGGAAAAGGCCGACGAAGCTCGCGCCGCGGGCGCCGACGTGGTCGGTGGGGATGACCTGATTGAGAAGGTCGCCGCAGGCTGGACCGATTTCGACTCCGCTGTCTCAACTCCGGACTTCATGGGCAAGGTCGGACGCCTCGGCAAGGTGTTGGGCCCGCGCGGCTTGATGCCGAACCCCAAGACAGGCACGGTGACGATGGATGTGGCCAAGGCTGTCTCGGACATCAAGGGCGGCAAGATCGAATTCCGAGTGGACAAGCACTCCAACCTGCACTTCATCATCGGAAAGGTCTCCTTCGGTGAGACCGAGTTGGTCGAGAACTACGCCGCTGCCCTCGACGAGGTCCTGCGGGCCAAGCCGTCGTCGTCGAAGGGTCGCTACGTCAAGACCGCTACGATGGCGACGACCATGGGCCCAGGCATCGCCATGGACACCAACCGCACTCGCAACTTGCTCGCCGACGACAACGTGGACCTCTAGTCCTCGTTCGAGCGCACCGCACGATCACGATGTCCTCGGGCGAGATTGCTCGACCAGGCCTGACCCCGGGGCTTGACCTCGGGTCTTGCCCTCAGGGCTTGCCCTCGGGCTTGACCTCGGGCTTGAGCCCGGGACGTGCCCGGGTTTTGACCGCCGCGCCCAACGCACGTACTCTGCAGAACGCCAAAGATCGCCGGTCCTCACCTCACAGGTGGGCGAAGGTTCGTGAATGCGAACGTCCAGCGCAGGTGGAGCTAGTCGTTAGCCGTACGGTCCTCGAGACCGAGCGCCTCACGCCCCGTGCCACGTGCGCGGGGCTTTTCGCATCTACGAGCCGTCTGGCTCCGAAGAAAGGAAACCCATGGCGCGGGCCGACAAGGCAGCCGCAGTAGCGGAGATCGCGGGCGAGTTCCGTGAGTCCAATGCCGCCGTGCTGACCGAGTACCGCGGACTCACCGTCGCGCAGCTCAAGGAGTTGCGTCGTTCTCTCGGTGGGAACGCCACCTACGCCGTGGTGAAGAACACGTTGACCAAGATTGCGGCCAAAGAGGCCGGAGTCGAGGGCTTGGATTCATTGTTCGTCGGACCGAGTGCGATCGCCTTCATCAAGGGCGATCCGGTCGAGGCGGCCAAGGGTCTGCGTGACTTCGCCAAGGCGAATCCGCATCTTGTGATCAAGGGCGGCTACATGGACGGCAACGTCATGTCAGCCGATGAGATCAACAAGCTTGCGGATCTCGAGTCGCGCGAGGTTCTCCTCGCCAAGCTCGCTGGTGCGATGAAGGCGTCGCTGTCTCAGGCAGCCGCTCTCTTCATTGCTCCACTGTCACAAGCTGTTCGGACCTTCGAGGCGTTGCGCGTGAAGGCGGAGGCCGATCCGTCGGTCATCGCTGGCGCCGGTACGCCGGTTGCTCCGGTGGTCGAAGACGCACCAACCGAACAAGCACCAACCGAACAAGCACCAACCGAACAAGCACCAACCGAACAAGCACCAACCGAACAAGCACCAACCGAACAAGCACCAACCGAACAAGCACCAACCGAACAAGCACCAACCGAAGAATCCGCAACCGA
>JBBRTC010000072.1:0-9853 GCA_038244765.1 Candidatus Nanopelagicales bacterium
AGCCGTTGAACCACTCGTCGCAGACGGAAGTGGCAGTAGGTTGCCGGCATCCGTTGCGCACATCGCGCGCGATCCTTTCGACGCGCAATTTGACCAAGACAAGTTCGCCCGAAAACTGCGTCGACGCCGTACGGGAATCAAACGCGCACTTCTCGATCAGACGTTGGTCTCTGGCGTCGGAAACATTTACGCAGACGAAGCCTTGTGGAGGGCCCGATTCCACTACGCCAAAGCGACGGACTCGATGTCGCGATCGGACGTGCTCACCTTGCTTGGTCACGTGCGCGACGTCATGACCGACGCCCTCGCCCAGGGCGGGACATCGTTTGATTCGTTGTATGTCGACGTCAATGGACGAAGCGGATATTTCGAACGCGGGCTCCATGTGTACGGCCGGCGCGGTCTACCCTGCGCGCGCTGCGGATCGCTCATTGTGAGAGACGCATTCATGAATCGTTCGTCGTACCGCTGCCCGCGATGCCAACGAACTCCGCGGTCGCCACGTTGGTGAGGGATGCCGATCCAGGCCAGTTGGTTCGCGTGACGATCTTGTTCGTGGGCCCATCCAAGGAATCGGATTTCGAGGGGTTTCAGGAGCGATAGGTCCCTTGCGCTGCCCGCCTGGGCTGCGGGCCTCGCTGCGAGCCCTCACGGCCGGGCGATTGGGCCGATCGGGTTGAACCATCCCGGTTGGCGTCTTGACGATCATGGTCGGGGGTGTCACCCTGAAGGACACGCCCCTAGTGATGTGCGCCGGGGCGGCCCACTTCCCCTTGTTGTCCCGGTGCCTGCACGCGACAACCGATCCGGAGATGCGATGCCTAAGGCGCTGTTCGGTCATCTCGGTGGCACTGACCCTCGGTTGGTCTCGGAAGTGACCCGCCTGAGGGAGCAAGTGAAGACGCTGGAAGCCGCTCTGGACAAGAGCCGCCACGAGCGCGACGCCCTCCTCGCCGCCCATCTGGAGCACCAAATCGACGAGCATCTCGATCAGCAGATGGAACCCGTGTCGCTGATTGACTTGGAAGAGACCGCGCCCGCGCCCGTCCCCGCTTAGTCCCCCAGCTGACGATCGACCCTGCTGACCGAGCGGATGAGTTCCTGACTTTTGTCGCCGTACGGGCCGCCGTAGGGGACCACGTACTGGGCCGCCGTGCGTACGCCGCTGACGGCTCGCTGATTCACCGTGAGCCGCTGACGGCCCGCCGCCGTACCAGCAGATAGGGTGAAGGCTCTTCCCCGCCGTACCCCCGAGACCCGCCGTTCGCCGACATCCTGCGCGCCTATCCGAGGTGCGTGTTGGGGCATCGGCCTGACGGCCAGGAGATGCGCGCGTGTATCTGAAGAGTCTGACGCTCAAGGGCTTCAAATCCTTCGCGTCGGCAACGACGCTGAATTTTGAACCCGGAATCACCTGCGTTGTCGGTCCTAACGGGTCCGGGAAATCAAACGTCGTTGATGCAATCGCCTGGGTCATGGGCGAGCAGGGTGCTAAGACGCTGCGCGGCGGCAAGATGGAAGACGTCATCTTTGCTGGTACGTCCGGTCGCCCGCCGCTAGGACGTGCCGAGGTCGTCCTCACGATCGATAATGCCGACGGCGCACTGCCCATCGACTACACCGAAGTCACGATCTCTCGAACCATGTTCCGCAACGGCGGATCTGAATACTCGATCAACGGCAACCCGAGTCGACTCCTCGATGTCCAAGAACTTCTGTCCGACTCCGGCATCGGCCGCGAAATGCACGTCATAGTGGGGCAAGGCAAACTCGATTCGATTCTCTCGGCATCACCAGAGGAGCGACGGGGCTTCATTGAGGAGGCTGCCGGTGTTCTGAAGCATCGCAAGCGCAAGGAAAAGGCGCTTCGCAAACTGGACGCGATGCAGGCGAACTTCACCCGAGTGCAGGATCTTTCAAGCGAATTGCGTCGCCAACTCAAGCCTTTGGGGCGTCAGGCTGAGGTCGCCCGTCGCGCGTCGATTATCCAAGCAGACCTTCGCGACTCGCGGTTGCGTCTGATTGCCGACGATCTCGCCGCCTTGAAGATCGCACTCGTCGCCGAGGTCGCCGACGAAACTGCTTTGCGTGAACGCAAGGGAGAAGCCGAAGCCGAGTTGGCCGGCTCTCGATCGCGGGAGGCGGTGCTCGAGGCGGAACTTGCTACCGATGCGCCCTTGCTCGCCCGAGCCCAAGAGACCTGGTACCGGTTGTCTTCGATCGGTGAGCGGTTGCGAGGGACGGTCGATCTTGCGGGCGAGCGGGTTCGACTCTCCGAACCCGAGCCAGAAGCGGAACGATCCGGTCGCGAACCCGACGAGCTCGACGCCGAGGGCCGTGGCGTACGTGCCCAAGAGTTCGAACTAGGCCGTCAGGTGGAAGCCGACAGGGTCGTCCTCGGTGACGCCGTACGTGACCGAACCAATGCCGAGGCCGCAGTCACCGTCGAGGAGACCCGAGTCGCGACCGCGATTCAAGCCGCATCTGATCGCCGTGAAGGACTCGTGCGCCTCGCCGGCCAGGTCCACGCCGCTAAGTCGCGACTGGAAGCTCGCGTCGCCGAAATTGGTCGGTTGAACGAGCAGATCGCCGAAGCCAGCAGTCGAGCGGATTCGGGGCGGCAGGAGTTCAATGCGATTGAGTCTCAGATAGCTGGACTCGACGAAGGCGAAGTCGGATTGGACGCTGAGCACGACCTGGCTGCGTCAGCGTTGGCGGAGGCCGACGAGCGAGTTGAGGCTTTGCGCCTAGCCGAGCAGGAATCCGAGCGGGAACGAATCGCACTCGAGGCACGGATCGAGGCACTTCAGATAGGCCTGGCTCGACGCGACGGCGCTGCGGTGCTTCTTGAGGCGGCGGACTCAGTTGGGGGCGTTCTTGGGTCGATCGCGTCATTGGTGCACGTCGATCATGGGTACGAATCGGCGATCGCCTCTGCCTTGGGTCCGGTTGCGGATGCGGTTGCGGTCGAAGGGCTCGACGGAGCGATCCGGGCCTTGTCTCATCTGCACGCCAATGACGGCGGTCAGGCAACGCTGGTTGTTGGTGGATGGTCCGGTGCCGAGTCCGGATCGCCGGCCCCCCTGCCTCAGGGCGCTCGATGGGCTAGCGAAGTCATCACGAGTCCGACGCATTTGACTGCGGCACTCGACAGGGTCTTGCGTGGAGTCGCCGTTGTGGAGAACCTTGCCACCGCGAGCGCGCTTGTGGCTTCACGGTCCGATGTCATCGCGGTGACTCGATCAGGAGACATCATCGGGCATGGCATCGCGGCCGGTGGATCAGGCAAAGCGCCGAGTTTGCTTGAAGTGCAAGCCGCGGTCGATGAGGCTCGAGAGGGCTTGGCTAAGGCGATGCACCGGGTCGAACGCATTCGTTTTGAAATGAGTACGGCTCTCGCAATGCAACGCGATGCGTCGGGCCGCGTCGAGGCTGCTCTATCGCGACTGCATGAATCCGACGCGAGGATGGCTGCCGTCGCCGAACAGTTGAGCCAACTTGGCTCGCAATCACGCGCCGCTGCGGGCGAAGCGCAGCGTTCAGCGGCGTCCGTTCATGCTGCAACACAGGCCCGCGATGCCGATGCGGCCACGTTGGCCGAACTCGAGCGACGTCTCGAAGTAGCGCAGAGCTCTCACGATGAGGAAATCGACACCACTGATGCACGTGCGGCGTTGGCTGAGCTCGCAACCACTGCACGGCAGCACGAAGTTGACGCGCGGCTTGCGGTTCGAACTGGAGAGGAACGCGCCCGTGCACTGTCTGGTCGCGCGGATCAACTCGAACGTGCTGCGGCGGCGGAGCGGAACGCTCGGCTGCGATCAATCCAACGACGAGAGCGCCAAGAGCGTGAACGCAGAGTCGCCCAAGCAGTACTGACCGGTGCCCGGGTTGTCCTGCAGCGCCTCGAAGTGTCGGCTAGCGCAGCGCTTCGGGAACGCGAAGCAGCTGAAGGTGGCCGGGCGCAGCGCGAGGGCGAAATGGTGGTCCTGCGTGCCCGCTTACGCGAACTCGCCGAGGAGCTCGAAACCCTCAACGATTCGGTTCACCGCGACGAGGTTGCTCGCGCCGAGCAACGACTGCGCATTGAGGCACTGGAAAACAAGGGGATGGAAGAATTCGGGATCGACCCCGAGACGCTGGTGAGCGAATACGGCCCGGACCAGTTGGTTCCCCCGTCGCCGGCAGCACCTGGCGATGAAGTTGACCCGGACGCGCCGGCGCCCATGCCGTACGCCTATGACCGCATCGAGCAGGAGAAGCGGTTGCGCCAAGCCGAACGTGGACTCGCGCTGCTGGGCAAGGTCAACCCGCTGGCCTTGGAAGAATTTTCCGCGCTCGAAGAGCGCCACCAGTTCCTCAATGAACAGCTCGACGACCTCAAGCGTTCGCGCAACGACTTGATGTCGATCATCAAGGATGTCGACGATCGCGTCGAGCAGATCTTCACGGCGGCGTACGAAGACACCGCTCGTGAATTTGAGGGCGTTTTCGCGAGACTGTTCCCCGGCGGTGAAGGTCGGATGTTCCTCACCGACCCCTCGGACATGCTGACGACTGGCATCGAGGTGGAAGCGCGCCCACCGGGGAAGAGAATCAAGCGTTTGTCGCTGCTCTCTGGTGGCGAACGGTCGCTCACCGCCGTGGCCTTCCTGGTTGCATTGTTTAAGGCGCGTCCCAGTCCCTTCTACATCATGGACGAGGTTGAGGCCGCGCTCGATGAGGTCAACCTTGGCCGACTGCTGGAACTGCTTGAGGAGTTACGCGAAGAGTCGCAACTCTTGGTGATTACGCATCAAAAGCGCACGATGGAAATTGGCGATGCGCTGTACGGAGTAGCGATGCGCGGCGATGGCGTCACCACCGTGATCTCGCAGCGCCTCCGCGAAGACCATCACGCCCTCCGCAACTCCGAGCAAGACCCCGTTCGTAACTCCGAGCAAACCCCCGCACTCGAATCGCAACCCGCCTAGCCTTGGCCCTCCCTGCGATGAAGGTGCCCTTGGAGCCGTAGTTGTCCTCAACTATTCCCCCAACAACAGCCCATCGTGGTCGTCGTGCGGACAGCGGAGAGGAACTAACTCGTGAACGCGTTGGCGTACGTCGCGATCGCCCTCGCAATCCTGGCCGCGGTGCTCGTTGGCCTCGCATTGGTGGCACGCGGTCGCAGCTCGGCGACGTCGGCGACGACACTCTCGACTGAGTCCAACGCTCAATCTTCGGCTGGGACCGTTGAACTCGATCGTCCCGCCGATGGGGTGAGTGACGACGTACCGAGTGCTGACGGACCGAGCGCTGACGGACCGAGCGCTGACCTGGCCGTATCAACCCTCGAACTGGACCACCCAGAACCGGGAATCACCCGGCTTGCCCGGCTTCGTGGTCGGTTAGCGAAATCGAACACGACATTGGGCAAGGGCCTCCTCGCCTTGTTGTCGCGTGGCAATCTCGATGATGCCGCCTGGGACGAGGTCGAAGAGACCCTGCTTGTGGCCGATCTTGGCGTCGCATCCACTCAAGAATTGATGGTGCGCCTGCGAACCGGCGTACGGGTCAACGACGTCACCACTGTCGAAGCGGCCCGAGCCCTGTTGCGCACCGAACTGATTGCTGCGCTGGACCCCAACATGGACCGGTCACTTCATGTCGATCGCCATGGCGACGATAGTCGGCCGTCAGTCGTGTTGATCGTCGGTGTCAACGGCACTGGCAAGACCACGACGACCGGCAAGCTCGCTCGGCTCCTTGTCGCTGATGGCCGCAGCGTCGTACTCGGCGCTGCAGATACGTTTCGTGCCGCCGCGAGCGAGCAGTTGCAAACGTGGGGGGATCGCGTAGGAGCCCACGTCGTACGAGGCCCAGATGGCGGCGACCCGGCCGCAGTCGCCTTCGATGCCGTCGGCACCGCGATCGCCCGCGGAGCAGACGCCGTCGTGATCGATACCGCTGGCCGCTTGCATACCAAGACGGGCCTGATGGACGAGCTCGGCAAAATGAAAAGAGTGGCCGAAAAGCACGGGCCAGTGGATGAAGTATTGCTCGTCCTCGATGCGACGACAGGTCAAAACGGCCTCGTCCAGGCCCGCGTTTTTGCCGACGTCGTTGACGTCACCGGTGTCGTGCTCACCAAACTTGACGGTACCGCCAAGGGCGGGATCGTCGTGAGTGTCCAACGCGAACTCGGCGTCCCGGTGAAACTGGTTGGACTAGGCGAGGGCCCTGACGACTTGGCTCCTTTCGACCCCGAAACGTTTGTCGATGCCCTGCTCGCTGACTGATCGGCACGAGAAATCCGAGTTCACACACGTGTAACACGACACCGCCGACTGTGACGGACACGAAACATCAGGTGAGCCAAGGCGCAACACCGAGCCGATCTGATCCTCCACATCGGCGCACGTGGGTGTCGGTCGCAGTGCTCCGCGTTCAACGCTGGTCCGCTGTTGATCTGGAGGAGAGTGATGGACGTGTCAGAAATCAACACCGGGGATACCGCGTGGGTTCTTGCGGCCAGTGCGATGGTGTTGCTCATGACCCCAGGTCTGGCATTTTTCTACGGGGGAATGACTCGCTCGAAGAGCACGCTGAACATGATGATGATGTCGTTTGTCACCATCGGAATCGTCAGCGTCCTGTGGGTGTTCTATGGCTTCTCTCTCGCCTTTGGCGTCGGAGACTCAGGCTGGTTTGGATCCTTCGATCTGTCCGGACTGGGTTCCTCAGTCAACTCATTGACATTCAACGGGACGCCTTATCCGATTCCGCTGCTGTCGTTCGCGGCGTTCCAACTCATGTTTGCCGTGATCACCCCGGCACTCATCTCCGGGGCGATTGCTGACCGCGCTCGTTTCGTTTCGTGGTGCGTCTTCGTCGGAGTCTGGGTATCAATCGTGTACTTCCCAGTGGCGCACTGGGTCTTCGACTTTGGCAATGCCGACGGTAAGGGCGCGGGCTGGCTTGCAGCGGCTGGCGTTGAGGACTTCGCCGGGGGTACGGCCGTACACATCAATGCCGGTGCCGCCGGACTCGCTCTGGCCATCGTGTTGGGCCGACGCGTCGGTTTCCGCAGGGATCCAATGCGACCTCACAATCTGTCGCTCGTACTCGTGGGCGCAGGTCTGCTGTGGTTTGGTTGGTTCGGTTTCAATGCTGGATCGGCATTGGGTGCCAACGGATTGGCCGCACTCGCGTTCATGAACACTCAGGTAGCGACTGCTGGCGCAGTCGGCGGCTGGTTGTTGGTGGAGCGCGTACGCGACAAGCACGCTACGTCGTTGGGAGCTGCATCCGGAGCTGTCGCAGGTTTGGTGGCGATCACCCCGGCATGCGCGTTCGTTGCACCCTGGGCAGCGGTTGTTATCGGGTTCCTCGCCGGTGCCGTCTGCGCCATGGCGGTCGGGCTGAAGTACAAACTCAACTATGACGATTCGCTCGACGTCGTCGGAGTCCACCTCGTGGGGGGACTCGTCGGCTGTCTGGCGATCGGCTTCTTCGGTACGAAGGCCGTGAACGCGGCAGGCAAGGACGGAGTCTTCTACAAGGGCGGCCTGGAGTTGTTGGGGATCCAAGCTAAGGGCGCATTCAGCGTGCTTGCCTTCTCCTTCGTGGTCACACTGATCATTGGATTTGCGATTGAGAAGACGATGGGCTTCAGAATCAGCCGAGACGCCGAACTCGAAGGGATCGATGTGAGCGAGCACGCAGAATCGGCGTACGAGCTGGACGGAGTGACCGGTAGTGGGTTCGGTGGAGGACTGGCCATGGTTACCGGCAAGATGACCCGCAACGACAGCGTGGAGGGAACGGCATGAAGCTCGTCACGGCAATCATCAAGCCCTTCAAGCTCGACGAAGTGAAACAAGCTCTAGAAGCGATCGGGGTACACGGGATGACCGTCTCCGAAGCGTCGGGGTACGGCCGTCAACGCGGGCACACTGAGGTCTACCGGGGAGCGGAGTACACCGTCGACCTGGTGCCGAAGGTACGCATCGAGGTCCTCATCGAAGCAGATGACGCCGATCGCGTAGTCGACGCGATCGTGGCGGCCGCGCAAACCGGACGCATCGGTGACGGGAAGGTGTGGTGTCAGCCCGTCGATACAGTCGTCCGCGTCCGCACAGGTGAACGTGGCGTCGACGCACTCTGAGGACTCCACGTCTTCGGCCCGCGAATACAAACGTCGTCGTGAGTCGCTGCTGGGCGAGCTTGAGGGATCGCCCAATGAGCGGCGTCACAAACTCGTCGCTCTCACCGATGAGTGGTTGCGTGCGGCGTACGCCCACGCCGGCGGACGCGGAAGCGGGATGGCACTTGTCGCTGTAGGGGGGTACGGCCGGTGCGAGTTAGCACCGGGAAGTGACCTCGACCTCGTCCTCGTCCATGACGGCGCCCACGGCGCAGCCGCAATCGCGGAGGCGCTTTGGTACCCGATTTGGGACAGCGGTGTACGCCTCGATCATTCAGTACGTACGTTGGCCGAACTCCGCGATGCCGCCGGCGATGACCTCAAGGTGGTCCTCGGCTTCCTTGATGCGCGGGTGATCGACGGCGATGACGCACTAGGCGCTTCCGCGCGGAGCCGCCTGCTCGACGACTGGCGTGCGACCGCGCGGATTCGGTTGCCGGAGTTGCGTGAGCAAATCGATGAGCGCGTGAAGCGCTCCGGTGAACTTGCCCATCTGCTCGAGCCGGACCTGAAAGAGTCGTACGGCGGACTACGCGATTTGTCTGTATTGCGGGCCATCGCAGCTTCGTGGGTGACCGACAAACCTCACGACGATCTGACGACTGCCCGCGATTTCCTACTCGATGTTCGCGATGCGCTGCATGCCACGAGCGGGCGATATTCTGATGTGCTGTTGCTGCAAGAGCAGTCCGCCGTTGCAGCGATGTTGGGAACAGACCCGGATTCGTTGCTGCGTCGGGTTTCGGCGTCGGGCCGGGCCATCGCCTACGCGAGCGATGTCACGTGGCATTGGGTCGGAAGGTCGTCAGTCAGTAAGCCGTTCGCGCGCTTGCGTCGTCGTTCTGACCGAAACGTGCGCGCACCCCTCGCCCAAGGTGTTGTCCTCCAGGATGGCGAAGCGGTCTTGGCTGCCGACGCGGAACCGTCCACGGATGCCACCCTGTTGTTGCGCGCGGCCGCGGCTGCGGCTCAAGCAGGTGTACGGCTGTCGCCGTACGCAGTTGAGCGGCTTTCCCGCGAGAGTTCGCCGTTGCAAACTCCGTGGCCACGAGAAGCACGCGAATTGATGGTGTCGTTGCTCGGTGCTGGACGCGCGACGCTTCCTGTGTGGGAGGCACTCGATCAGGCGGGCTTGACGACGGCATTGATTCCGGAATGGGAGGTCGTACGCAGTTCTCCACAGCGAAACCCGGTGCATCAATTCACCGTGGATCGCCATCTGGTGGAAACGGCGGTCAATGCTGCGGGCATGACTCGACGCGTCTCGCGCCCCGACCTGTTGTTGGTCGGTGCCTTGCTACATGACATCGGCAAAGGGCGCGAAGGTGACCACACCGAGGTCGGAATGGTGCTCGTCGCCGACATTGCGCCGCGGATGGGATTTGACGAGGCTGATACCGCGACATTAGTGACGATGGTCGAATACCACTTGTTGCTGCCTCAGGTGGCTACGCGTCGCGATCACGACGATCCTGCGACAGTCGCTCACGTCGTCGCAGCTGTGGGTGATCACCAGACTCTCGAACTTCTCCACGCGCTCACCGAAGCCGATGCCGCGGCAACCGGTCCGGCTGCGTGGAGCGAATGGAAGAAGCAACTCATCGATGAACTCGTTTCCCGTACACAAGCAGCGCTTCGCGGTGACGAAGTTTCAGACACCGAGCAACT
>JBBRTC010000073.1:0-9596 GCA_038244765.1 Candidatus Nanopelagicales bacterium
CGCCGCCGAGCGTGTCGCCCTCACTTCGGGCCGCATCGACTTCGGCAATCATCCGAGCACTGGTCCCGGCATCGACACAGCGCATCGCGTCATCGTCGATGCGAGGCAAATCGGTGGCGCCGGGCACAGTTCCCGGTGGGACGTCGACAGAACCGACCGATACGACGTGACTGAGTACCTCCGCATCGCACACCTGGCGAAGAAACGCCCGTGCGACGGCACCAAGGGCCACGCGGGCCGCCGTCTCTCGGGCGCTCGCGCGTTCGAGCACCGGTCGAGCATCGTCAAATCCGTACTTCTGCATACCCGCGAGGTCCGCGTGGCCAGGTCGTGGTCGGGTCAGCGGCGCATTGCGCGCGATGCCTTCCAGCGCAGCGGGATCCACGGGATCGGGCGACATCACGACGTCCCACCTGGGCCACTCGCTGTTTCCGACACGAACGGCGACCGGTCCCCCTTGGGTCAACCCGTGCCGTACGCCGCCGAGGAATTCAACTTCGTCGCGTTCGAACTTCATCCGCGCGCCGCGACCAACACCAAGCCGGCGGCGGGCCAAATCAGCGGCAAGATCATCGCTGGTGACGCTGACACCAGCCGGGAGTCCTTCAAGAATTGCGACCAGTGCTGGCCCGTGAGACTCCCCGGCCGTTAACCACCGCAACATGGGGTGATCTTGTCACGTCGGCCCCGGAAGCTTGGATCAGCCACCGACCTTCTTGACGTCGCCTTGGCAGATCGCGATGTTCTGGTCGCCGTAGAGAACGCCCGCACACGTCGTCCCGAACAGGGAGTACAAGCGGAAATTCGGGGCGAACGTCGTGCCGGTCTTGGCCGTCACCTTCTTGCCGTCCACAGTGAAGACCGCGCTTTGAGTTGGAGCGCTCACAGTGACGAGTACAAGAGTGTGCGCTGGTGTCGCAGTCGACGCAGTCGTGCCGCCAGACGTCTTACCTCCAGCTACCACGGCGGCTGCTCCCGAGGAGGGAAGTCCAGCGAAGGGATCACGCCCGATGGCTGGCGCTGGAGCGATCTGCGCGGGCGCGCTCTGATCCGTACCTGAGTTGACCTGGGCGGGATTGGCCCTTACCGGCGCCGACGGTGCGGTGGCGTTGTTGGAACCGCTTCCGCTAAGGACGAGGTAGAGGCCCACCGCCAGCAAAGCCAGCAGCAGTCCGCCCAGTCCGAAGACAAGAAGCCGTCGACGATCGGGACCTTCGGACTCCACCCCTGGTAGATCGTCAGGGACAGTTTTGGGCGTTCCAAATGTTGACTGAGTCATCAAGAATCCTCAGTTTGGTGTTCCGATTGTGGCCGCACCTGCAGCAGGAGCACTCGTGCTCGGAGCAGAGAAGGTCACAGCCATGAACGTCGTGCCCTGGATAGTTGCGTCAAGATCGGGATTCGCTGTCGCCCCCCCACCGGTCGCCGTACTTCCGGACTTCGTGATTCCCAAAGTCCCGACGAGGAACGCGCGAGGCATGGTTTCAAGCGACGCCGCAAATAGTTTCAGTTGGGCGTACGTGCCGGCCGCGCTCAGCGTCACCGGCAAGGGCGTCACTGAACTTGTCGAACCCGCCGCAGCTGCACCTGGCGCAGTGAACGAAATGCTCTTGAGGCTGACGCCTGAATTGGTGGCCAAGGTCGACACGGTCGTGACGAAAGCACGTTGCTCAGGCCCGACCGGAATCTTTGATCGAACTGCCACCAATTTGGCTTTCTGGGCGGCCAACGTAAGCGCCTGCTTCTTCAACGTCGCGAGCTGCGCTTCGCCGGCAATGTTGTTGCCAAGTGTTTGATCCGCCTGAGCTCTGAGATCGCTCGCGGTGGTCCGTGAGCCCGAGACCAGCGCAAACCAACCAACAAGGAGGACAAGCACTCCGGCGATCGGCGCAGCGATCATCCACATTCGGGACTTGTTCATCTCAGCGTCCTGCCTTCACGTCGTATCGATGGGACAGTGCCTTGTCATTGATGACGGCGACCGTCTCGAAGAGCACAGTCCCTGATTTCGGATCCGTCTTGGAAACCGTGTGGTCAAAAACGTCGCTGAAGGTCGGAACCCGTGACATCGCCTGCAGGAAACTGGCGAACGCCGCGTACGACGTGGCCGTCCCCGTCCACTTGATCGTGGCGATACCGGGGGTTCCCAATTCGCTGAGCGCGCCGGGCTTCCCAGTGGACGCAGCCGTGGTCGGTTGACCAGCGGTTGCCGATGCAGCGATGGTGATCTCAGAGAGAGACACGCCCGCCGGAACGTTCACGCTCAACTGGTTCAAGACCGAGGACCAACGGACATCGCCGGCCATCGCCGTTTGCAAAGCCGTTTGAGCGGCACTTACTTGGCCGTAGACAAGAGGAACGTTCGAGTACTTCGCGATTTCACCAGACAGTTGCGTGGAGCGGGCGGTGGCGTCGTCTAGCGACACTTGCGCCGACGACACTTCACTGTTAGCCATCAGGTACAAGCCACCAGTAAGCACAATGGCAGCCGCAACAGATCCACCCAGGATCAGCCGGGCGGTGCGAACCTTGCCCTCCTCCTTGATCGCGGGAGGGAGAAGGTCAACGCGTGGGAACGCGGCAGCCGAGGTCAGCGACGATGCCGGGATCGTCTCTTCAGCTGGCGTGATCGTGGGGTTCAAGATCTCACTCATGACGCAACTCCCATGGCAAGTCCCACCGGCACGGCAGCCATCGACTCAACGAATCGAAGTTGATCTGCGGTGAGACCGGTTTTGCCAATCCCCATCCGCGAGAACGTGGACCCGTGCACAACTTGGGTCCGTGTCGCCTCTGCAAGCCGCTCGGCGAGACCGGCGAGTCGGGCGCCTCCGCCAGAGAGCACGAGACGCGAAAGTGGACGGCTGCCACTTGTGGCGAGGTAGTAGTCAACGGAGCCTCGTACCTCACCGACGAAGTTCGCGACTGCGGTGAGCAAGACGCGTTGCGCGGCCTGTGCTTCGGCGGACGGATCAAACGGCGCGACACGTTTGAGACTTTCCGCCTCAGCGAGCCCGACACCGAGCTTTTCGACCAAGGTGTCGGTGACATCTTCGCCACCCATGAGAAGCACACGAACGAAAAGCGGTACGCCGCCCTCGTGAACGATGATGTTGGTGACCTTGGCGCCAATGTCGACCAAGGCCTCTGGTGCGCCGATCGCGGAGGTGTGGCTCGAACCCAGCGACCTCAGAACCGCGAAGGGAGTGAGGTCTACCGTGGTCGGCTGGAGTCCGGCTTTCTGCGCTGCACGGATTGAGCCGAGCACCATGTCCTGAGAAGCTGCCACGAGAAGTCCACGGATTTGGCGACCGTTGTCGCTGTCGACCTCATCGATCGCCACGAAGTCAAGCACTGCGTCGTCGATGGGCATCGGTACGAGGTCGGCCACCTGATACTTCAGGCTGCCCCGCAGATCTTTTGGTTCCATCCACGGCAACGTGACCTGTCGTACGACGACACGCTGATTGGCGACACCGAGGACGACCTTCTTGCCGCTGAACTTGGCCGACGCCCAGAGTGACCTGATGGCGTCGGCAACAGCATCGGCATCGGCGACTTCGCCGTCCCGGACAGCCCCATGGGGCAATGCAACTTGGCCGAATCGGTCAAGCGTCAGATTGCCGTTCGACACAGTTACCTGTGCCGCTCGTACTCCTGACGTGCCGATGTCCAAGCCGATGGCGGTATGTGAAGCCACGACGACGGGTCCCTTCCGATGGCCTGCGCACCGGATGCGACAGGCTCTTCCTCACCCGAAATCGGTCGTGGGAAGGGCTGGCTTGAGCATTAGGGCAAAAAAGGTCCGCTGATTTGTGGGATTGACCGGGATTCGCGCCGTAATTGTCGGTCACAGGCCGACGGCTGAGGTATACCAAGTCGCCATGGACTGCCCGACAAAGATCGCCAAGAAGGCCCCCACGATCATGTACGGGCCGTACGGGATCTTGGTTTTTCTCCCGCCCCGACCCACCAAGATCAAGGCGATTCCACCGAGCCCGCCGAGCAGAAAGCCTAGGAACCCGCCAACCGCCAGGGTCCCCCAGCCCAACCAGCCCAGATAGATGCCGAGTACGCCAGCGAGTTTGACGTCGCCGAAGCCCATCCCGGCTGGGTAGATGAAGACGATGATGAAGTAGACGGCGTACAAGATGGCGCCACTGGAGAGTGCCCGCAGGTAGTCCGACCAAAGGCCGTCGATCGCGGCAGGAAGCAGAAGCAACGCGGCCGCAACCGGGTAGGAAGGCAACGTGAGGACGTTCGGCAAGCGTTGGGTATCAAAATCAATGAAGGCCAACGCGACGCCTATCGCGGCGAGATAGAGGTACGCCGGCAACGCCCAGGACGCACCGAACTTGACCGCGAACGCCGCGAACACGACGGCGGTGAGCAATTCCACCGCGGGGTAGCGCATCGAGATGGGTTCACTGCAGTGTCGGCAGCGTCCCCGCAACAACAACCAACTAAGCACGGGAATGTTGTCCCGCGGCGAGATCTCGTTGTTGCATCCCGGGCAATGTGATCTGGGGTGATTGACCGACTCACCGCGCGGCACGCGGTAAATGACGACGTTCAGGAACGACCCGATCAGCAAGCCGATGAGGGCGCACAAGGCAGTGAGGGCGAGCACTGATGGAGCCTAGAAGCCAACGTCGAGGAGGGCAGCCAGCGACTCGCGGCTGCCCTCCTCGATCTTTCGTCGTTGTCCTGCTAGTACGCCGGTGATAGCTCAGACCATTGGCTCGGACCAAATGCCGACGAAACCGGGTCGAGGAACTTCGGTGGTGAGGAGTACTTCAACCGGGGGTCATACACATAGTTCTTGATGAATCCGGTTCCAGATCCACCACCGGTCCCGACAATTCCGCGGTATCGCTGCGCGATGGCACCGGTGATGTTGAGCGTGCCGAGCACGCTTCCGCTGTTGTAGTTCTGCACGCGGAATGAATGGTTCACCGACAATATCGCTGCGCTGATCCGCACGTCAGTGAAGGCGGAGGAGTGTCCCGACACGTTGAGGTTCGACGAGGATGCGGACCAACTGGTGCACGTCGAGCCTGAGCGCGTTAAGCAGGTCTTGCCGTACGGGTGGTACACCTCGATGTAGTTGTTGGCGATCAAACCGAGCATGTCATTGGCGCCGGTGCCCGTGTTGTAGTCGATATGCCACGTCGCGATGATGCTGTTCTCAGCCGCGATCGTGAGAGCTCCCGAGAGGGTCCCCTCCACGAACACGTCCCCGGCCGTGCAGGAGTACGTCGAGACGTCACCCTCTTGCGGGTAGCCCAACCGGTTTCCACTGGCCGTACACGCCGGCGACGGAGACGAGTTGGTGTAGGCATCCGCAGGGCTAGGCACGTTTTGCACGTATAGGACACCGTTCTGGGGCAAGGCAAGGTTATTGCCCGTTCCGCATCGGCCCTGCGAGCGGTTGGCGGCCGCGGTACTCGTCGGACTCGTGACGTTCATCGTGCCGTTGTTGTTGAGAACAATCCTGGTCGGTCCTGAGTAAAGACAACCGGGCGTGGGCGTGTACGCCGGATTCACTTCACGTTTCAACGACCCGTTGGTCGGAGGCATCGTCAGAGGGTCCACCGACTTGGGATCGCCGGATCGAGCGAAGTACGGGGTCTTGCTGTTGTCGCATGCCTCGCGATAGCGCTTGCCAGAGGCCGGCTTATAGGACGTTGACGTGTCACCCATGAAAGCTGGGCCCAAATTCGGGCTACCGCTTCGGCTTCCACTGCAGGCGAGGAATGCATCATTGGAGTGCAATGGGCCGTTGATGGTGTCTGCAGTCGCAAACCGGATATCAGTGCACTGTCCGGCACCCGTCGGGCGTCCGTTGTACCAGTACTTCGAGCAGTTGGTTTGCGCCTGCGCGGCGGTGTACTCGCCACTACCGGTATAAAGCGCCGGGTCCTTCGTCTCGAAGTCGGTGAAGTAGAGGAAGTCGATGAAACTGCGACGACGCAGGAAGGCTTCCACCGTCCGGACCTGGGTTCCGACCTTGCCGCTGGAACGAATCTGGAGCAGGCCACGACCGGCGAACTGCGAGTTGTTGATCTCGTATCGGAACTGACCTCGTCCGATGGTTCCCGGCAAGCTCACCCAGCCCGTGAACGCCGCGTTGCCACCTGTCCCGGTGATGGTGCTACCGGTGGTGTAAGGATTCGACGCATTCCCGAATTGCCAGTAGGTGCCGTCTTCGTTGAGGTGTGACACGTACTCATCGATGCCTGATTGCGCAGCAGCCAGTGACGCTTGCCAATCCTCGTCGTTGTGTACCTGCTTGAGCTGATTCACAGTGAATGCTGCCGTCGCACTCAAGAGCAGGGTCAGGACCGCACTGACTGCGAGCACCGCGACGATTGCGAGCCCACGTTCGTCACCACGAACCATGCCCATCCGTCGGCGCAAGGCGATAAGGATTCCGGTTGTCATCGCTTAACCACTCCAAGGTTGGGCAGCACCACTGTGCTACTGATCGTGACGTCAGAACCCTTTGCTGGGTTTGCGTTGACGATTGCGGTGATGTCCACGCTTCGTACCAGTGAGAGCACCGTGGTGTCCGTGGTTGTTTGGGGCGAAACGGGAGCGCCGTTGGCGTCGTTGTAGACGAACAACGTTGCCCCGGCGGGAATCTTGGATGCGATGATCTCAACGCGGGGTGTGGTTCCAAAGGTCCAGTACGGCGCATTGGACGTGTCCGCGGGCCATTGAGTTTCGATCAGGTCGCGCGTCGCATTGATTGAGTACTGAATCTTGGTGGGTGCGGCCCCGAGGCTCGCGTAGACCGTCATGGTCGTCGGGCCAATCGATGCGAACGCAGGCAGGTTCGAACTTCCACTGACGGGGATTTCGGTACCCGCACGGATCGCCTTGGTCATGCGATTCATCCCGACCCGAGCGATGTCAAGACTCTCGCCGGTTGCTTGTTCGCGCACGACGGTACTACTGATGATAGTGACCGTCGTGACCATCATCGTTCCTACAATGGAGAGCAGAACCATTGTGACAAGAAGTTCCGCCATGGTGAAGCCACTTTCACCCGCTGTGCGACTACGAATGAATCGCCTCATGGCCCTCATGAGACTGTCACCAATGCAGAGTTCACACCGGTCACGGTGGGATCCAACGTGTAGGACGTGTTTGAAGTACCAGGTAGTGCGGTCGTGAACTTCCACTTACCCCACGGCAAAGAGACATCGACCGTCCCCGTTGCATCTGTAGCAGGAAGTGTGTACGTCTCGCCGGTCGGGCAGCCAGCGTCCGTGCCGGAACCTGGGTCGTGCGTCACCGTGACTACCGCCCCAGACACGGGCAGCGACAGCAGCGTTTGAACGCGCACCGAAACCTGAGCCATCGGAACGGCGGCCGAACTACTAGCTCCGGGAGTCATGGAGACCGGACCGGCACGGTTGCCACCGACGTAGTACGGGCCGGTGCCCGAGTTTCCCTCGGGGTCTGCGTCCGCGCACGCGCCGGCAAAGTATTCGTAGCCAGATGCGAATGGGTAGCGACCGGTCAACGTGCGACTCACTCCGGAGCCGGGGAAGGTCAATTTTCCGGACGGGATGATTGTCGGGTTCGCAATCGTCACTGGACCGGTGGTGACCGCCGGGAAGGTGCCTGTCGGCAATGTCAAGATCAAGGTGGAGGCCCGGTCCATCTCGAAGGCCATCTGTGTCGTCGAGCCCGTGCTCACTGATGAGGACTGCGTCGGGTTGGCCGCACCTTGCGGAGTGACGTATCCAGCCAAGGACGCCGAGACCGTGTATGAACCGGCCGAAAGACTGTCCACGAAGGCACAGCCTTGATCGTCGGTGAACACGTCGGCGTTGTCCGGGCCGGTGACGATGACTTCAACACCCTCCACCGGGTCACCCGTGGCGTCGGTGACCTTGGTTCCGATGTTTCCGGTCAGAGGATCGAAGCTTCCGAGCCCGGGCGTGAGCAAGGTGTCTGTGCGTACCGGGTCATTCGACGAGGAGTTGGGCCAGTCGACCTTCACACTGACGCGCTTGTACCGGATGTAGGTCGACGCGCCGCCATCACACGGCGAGGCGTTTCCGGTTCCCGACTGGTCGGTCACGGTCTGAAGGAGCGTGTAGGTCTGCCCATCGACAGTCTGGGTCCAGGTCGCGCTGACGAGCGTGGAGAAGTCGGTCGTGGCTCGCGCTTGGTCGATCGCCGCGGATGCCAGGTTGGACGCGACTTCGCGCGCCCGAGACTCTCGGGTGGTCACCAAACTCTGGGTAATTCCGTAGGCGACACCGGACATGAGCATCGAGAAGATGAACAGCGCGACCATCACCTCGATCAAGCCGAGTCCGTCGTCGCCCTCGACGCGCCGACGCATCAACTGCACCGGATCAACCGCGCGACGCATCATCTTCACTCCTCGAGTTTGCTCTCCGTCGTCAGTCGACATGTTCTCTTCAGAACTTGATCACTTTGTGGCCAGAGCCACTCCAACGGCTCAGCGCCGGCCCTTGGCCTGATCAGGTGCACAGGCCTCGTGCGGCAACGGCGGTCGCCGACACGGTTTTCTGGAGCCCGCCCTTGGTCTTGTCGTAGGTGAAGAAGCTGGCGGCAGCTCCGGAGTTCACACCCACGAGGCAGAAGTTGTTCGCCGTCGCAACCTTGCCGACCGTCACGGTGACGCCCTGGCTAGGTTTGAACGAGATAGCAGCCGGCATGGCCGCACCGGCAGCGGTGGCAGCGAGCACGCCAGCGTTGTTGTACGCACCGTTGAAACGAACTGCGACGGACTCGACAGCAGTGCCCGCGTTGCGGAGGTCATCCTTGACGGCGGTCTTGTAGCCGTTCTGACGCTGGCTCAAGAACGTCGGGATGGCAATCCCTGCCAAAATACCGATGATGATCATGACGACGAGAAGTTCGATCAAGGTGAAGCCCCGATCGTCATCTCGAGTCAGCGCTGCGCGCCCAGTGGGGAACACCTCGTCAACCTTCCGTCTGAAACCTCGGCCTGTGAATTCCCCGGCTACGCTTTCCATCGGCGCGTTTGGTGCACTCCTTAAGCCCGTGCAGCACCCGCTACCGAATTGTGACCGCGCTTGATGTTCTTCAATAGCCATCAACCGAGGCGAAACGACCCGTGGGCGGCCCCGGTAACGGGACCACCCACGGATGACGTTCTAGGTGTTACGGACTACAGCAGGATCAGGTGCAAAGGCCCTGAGCTGCAGCAGCGGTTGCGGACTCCGTGGTCTGAAGTCCACCCTTGGTCTTGTCGTAGGTGAAGAAGCTGGCCGCAGCCCCCGAGTTCACACCCACGAGGCAGAAGCCGTTCGCTGTGGCAACCTTGCCAACCGTCACGGTGACGCCCTGGCTGGGCTGGAACGAGATAGCAGCCGGCATGGCCGCACCGGCAGCGGTGGCAGCGAGCACGCCAGCGTTGCTGTAGTCGCCGTTGAAACCAACAGCGACGGACTCAACGGCGGTTGCCGCGTTGCGCAAGTCGTTCTTCACAGCGGTCTTGTAGCCGTTCTGACGCTGGTTCAAGAACGTCGGGATGGCAATAGCTGCCAAGATACCGATAATGATCATGACGACGAGAAGTTCGATCA
>JBBRTC010000074.1:0-9530 GCA_038244765.1 Candidatus Nanopelagicales bacterium
AGCGTCAGGAGCAGGTCGAATCCGCGGTCGAGTTGGTCGACCACCGTGAGCAGTTCAAAGAAGTCGAATCCTGCGGATTCGCAGCACGAGGCCGCCTCCCGCCAACGCCCGGGGGCGACGGTGATCGTGGGTGTACCGAAGTTGTCGGCGAGTGCCGCGGTCGGATCCACCGCGCGGATCTGCGCCAGGGCGCGGGGCGTGTCAGACATCGCGCTTCTCCTCATGTAACGAGGCGGCCGCTGGGTCCAGTTCGATCTTGACGAGCTCACCCAACGCGTCGAGGACCGCCTCCGGGCGCGGTGGGCAGCCGGGCACTGAGATGTGGACTGGCATCAGATCGGCGATGCCGGGCACGACGGCGTACGAATCCCAAAATGGTCCGCCGCTGATGGCGCACACGCCGAGCGCAACAACGAGAGGTGCAGAAGCACCCCGATCCCGGGCGCTGCTGGCGAGCGACTCGTACGCCGTGCGTACGTCGTCGACATTGGCGAGCGTCACAGTCCCGGAAACGACGAGCACCTCGAGGGGCTCGGGGGGCTGGGGTTTGTCGAGGGGCTCGAGGGGCTCGGGTTCTCCGAGGGACTGGGGAGGCTTGAGCACCTCGAGGGGCTCGGGATCGTCGCGAGATTCGGACGGCGGGGAGGGCTCAACTAAATCGAGCGCCTCCATCGTCCAACCGTGCACGGGCTCGGTGGCATCGGCCAGCGCCGACCAGGTGTGCGCGGATTCGACCGCGCAGCACGCGAGGGCAAGTTCGGTAACCCGAAGTCGAGTCCCCGCGAAGCCGAGAGTCGCGATGGTCACCACGGCCGTGAGGGTAGTCCTCGGGAATGAGCATCGGTCTCGCCTGCTGAGACGGGGCATTTTGCCGGACCCCGCAACCGCCAACCCCTCCTCGCCCTGAGAGGCTGGGCCTCGCACATACACGAGACTCCGAACCGAGCACGCGTCTCAGACACCGGCGTACCAGGGTAGTCTGGAACAGCGTTCCAGAAGAGTCCGACGTTACGAGGGTGCCAACGTGGCAAAGCAGCTCGTCCAGTTGGATCGAGTCATCATTCGATTTGCCGGCGACTCCGGCGACGGCATGCAACTCACCGGTGACCGGTTCACATCGCAAACAGCGACTTTCGGCAACGACTTGTCGACACTGCCCGACTTCCCGGCAGAAATCCGCGCGCCAGCCGGGACCCTGCCGGGTGTCTCGGCCTTCCAACTCCACTTCGCCGATCACGACATCATGACGCCCGGCGATGCACCCAACGTGCTCGTCGCGATGAACCCGGCCGCGTTGATGGCCAACCTCATGGACGTGCCTCGCGGCGCGGACATCATCGTCAACACCGACGAATTCACGACGCGCAACTTGGCGAAAGTCGGCTACGCCGCGAACCCGATCGAGGACGGTTCGCTCGAGTCCTACACCGTGCATCCCATCGCGTTGACCTCTCTCACCGTGGCGGCGTTGAAGGGCTATGACCTCACCAAGAAAGAAGCCGAGCGGGCCAAGAACATGTTCGCGCTCGGTCTGCTGTCGTGGCTGTATCACCGCCCGACTGAAGGCACCATCACGTTCCTCGAGGAAAAATTCGCCCGCAAGCCCGAGATTCTGCGCGCGAATATCGCTGCGTTCCAGGCAGGTTGGGCGTTCGGCGAGACCACCGAAGACTTCATCGTGCAGTACGAGATCAAACCCGCCGTCATGCCCGCGGGTCTCTACCGCAACATCCACGGCAACTCGGCCTTGTCGTACGGATTGATCGCCGCGTCGAAGTTGGCCGGACTTCCGCTGTACCTCTGGTCGTACCCGATCACCCCCGCGTCGGACATCCTGCACGAATTGAGCCGACACAAGAATTACGGCGTACGCACCTTCCAGGCCGAAGATGAAATCGCCGGCATCGGCGCTGCGATCGGTGCGGCGTACGGCGGTTCGCTCGCAGTTTCGACGACGTCAGGACCCGGCATCGCGTTGAAGAGCGAAGCGATCGGTCTCGCGGTGGCACTGGAGTTGCCGTTGATCGTGGTCGACGTGCAAAGAGGCGGGCCATCGACGGGTTTGCCGACCAAGACTGAGCAGTCGGACTTGTTGCAAGTGATGTTTGGCCGCAATGGTGAAGCGCCGGTGCCGATTGTCGCTCCGTGCTCGCCGGCGGATTGCTTCGACGCGACGATTGAGGCAGTGCGGATCGCAACGAAGTACCGCACTCCGGTTTTCCTGCTATCTGATGGTTATCTGGCGAACGGCTCGGAGCCGTGGCGGGTGCCCAACGTTGAGGACTTGCCCGACCTCACCGTGGAGTTCGCGACCGATCTCAACCACGAAAAGGCCGATGGCACAAAGGAATTCTGGCCCTTCAAGCGCGACCCTGAAACGCTTGCCCGTCCGTGGGCCGTACCGGGAGTGGCTGGTCTCGAGCACCGCATAGGCGGTCTCGAAAAGGCCGACGGCACCGGACACATTTCATACGACTCCGCCAACCACGACTTCATGGTCCGCACCCGCCAGGCCAAGATCGACGGCATCGCCCGCGACATCGCCCCGCTTGAGGTCGACGATCCCGATGGCGATGCGCGCGTTCTCGTACTCGGCTGGGGTTCGACGTACGGCCCGATCGGCGCGGCCGCACGACGCGTACGGACGGCGGGTTTGAAGGTTGCGACCGCACATCTGCGTCACCTCAACCCGTTCCCGGCTAACACCGGCGACGTGCTGAAGGCGTACGACCGGGTAGTCATCCCCGAGATGAACCTCGGACAACTCGCACTGTTGATTCGCGCGCGCTATTTGATCGATGCCATCGGCTACAACCAAGTCCGCGGTATGCCGTTTAAGGCCGAAGAACTCGCGGGTGTCTTTGAGGACGTGGTTCGTAATGTCTGAAGCAACCGCCGATCTCGGTATGCCGTCGCTGCGACTTGTGCCGAAGACTGACGAGAAGCAGAACGCGAAGGACTTCAAGACCGATCAGGACGTGCGTTGGTGCCCCGGCTGCGGCGACTACGCGATTCTCGCTGCGGTTCAGTCATTCTTGCCCGAACTCGGATTGAAGCGCGAGAACATCGTTTTCGTCTCGGGCATTGGCTGCTCGTCGCGATTCCCGTACTACATGAACACGTACGGCATGCATTCGATCCACGGGCGCGCGCCGGCGATTGCGACTGGCTTGGCGACGAGTCGTCAGGACCTCTCGGTGTGGGTGGTGACCGGTGACGGTGACGCGTTGAGCATCGGCGGGAACCACCTGATCCACGCATTGCGCCGCAACGTGAATCTGAAGATCCTGCTCTTCAACAACCGTATTTATGGATTGACAAAGGGCCAGTACTCCCCGACGTCAGAGACCGGGAAGATCACGAAGTCCACGCCGATGGGCTCGTTGGACTATCCGTTCAATCCGGTGTCACTGGCGCTTGGTGCTGAGGCGACTTTCGTTGCGCGCACTCTGGACTCCGATCGCAAACACTTGACCGACGTACTACGCGCGGCCGCTTCGCACGAGGGCACTGCGCTGGTTGAGATTTACCAAAACTGCAACATCTTCAATGACGGCGCGTTCGACCCGCTGAAGGATTCCGAGACTCGCGACGACGTGACGATTCGCCTCGTTCATGGGGAGCCGATTCGTTTCGGCGTTGACGGCGAACGTGGTGTCGCGCGTACGGCCGATGGAGCGATCCGCGTTGTCACCGTTGCGGACATCGACGAGCGCGATCTACTCGTACACGACGCGCACGCGGCCGATCCGGGTGTCGCGTTCGCACTGTCTCGGTTGTCGGACCCAACCACGTTGGCTGACACCCCGATCGGCATCTTCCGCAACGTCGCGCGTCCGTCGTACGACTCGTTGATGGCCAAGCAGCTCGACGCCGCGGTCGAGAAGTCCGGCGAAGGCGACCTGCAAGCCCTCATCAACGGCAACGACACCTGGGTCATCGCCTAGCCCCTCCCCCCGAGTCGTCAGTTTTTGGTCACTTTGGGGTCGAGAAGTGACCAAAAAGTGACGACTCGGCGGATGGGGTTGGGCCGCAGGGACGGATTTCCGCCGGGTCGAGACGGGCTTCCGTACAGCGTAGAAACGGATTTCCGCGGAGTGGTGTCTCAGGCGTACCGTCTGCCCAAATGGCCACCACCCCACCTCCCGAGGAAACGACGACCACCCCTCCTCCTTCGAGTCGTCAGTTTTTTGTCATTCCAGCGCCTAAAAGTGACCAAAAACTGACGACTCGGCGGGGGCGGGGGCGAAGCGAGTACGGGCGGGGGCTCGCCTTTGGCATCACGGCGTACCTCATGTGGGGGTTGTTCCCCCTGTATTGGCCGCTGCTCGAACCGGCCGGTGCACTGGAAATCCTGGCCGGCCGATTTGCCTGGAGCCTCATCTTCCTCGCGATCGTGGCCTCCGTCATGCGCGCCTGGCCGGGCGTCCTCGCGATCCTGCGACAACCGCGGACGCGCGTATTGCTTGTCGTCGCCGCAACCGTGCTCGGCATCAACTGGGGCACCTACATCTGGGCAGTCAACGCAGGCCACGTCGTCGAAACGTCGCTGGGCTACTTCATCACTCCACTGATCTCATTGGGCCTCGGCGTACTCGTCTTCAAAGAACGACTTCGTCCACTGCAATGGACCGCCTTCGGCATCGCCTTCTTCGCCGTGATCGTGCTGACGGTCAACTACGGCCGGCCCCCTTTCATCGCGCTGGTGCTCGCCGCTTCCTTCGGGTCGTACGGCTTGATCAAGAAGCTCGCCGGCGCTCCTCCGCTTGAGAGTCTCGTCGTGGAAACGGCCTACGCCTTCCCGCTAGCCGTCGGCTACTTGCTCTATCTCCAAGTCAGCAATGCCTTGGTATTCGGGCACTTTGCCTGGGGTACGACGTTGCTGCTCGCGGCGACCGGCGTCATCACCGCCATCCCGCTGCTCTTCTTCGGCGGCGCCGTCAACCGCGTCCCCCTCACCGTGATGGGTGTGCTGCAGTACCTCGCACCAACCATCCAATTCCTAGTGGGCATCTTCTATTTCCACGAAGACATGCCGCCGGCTCGATGGCTCGGCTTCGTGATTGTCTGGATCGCACTGATGGTGTTCACGGCCGACGCGATTCGGCACAACCGGGTGACGCGAGCAGCAAACATGGAAGCCAGCGACGCCGAGTCACTGACACTCACGACCGACGCCTAGCCACGACCGGCGCCTAGCCAGGAGTGACGCCTAGCCACGAGCGCCACCAAGTCACCAGCCGCAACACGCACCCGCGAGGTTCAGGCAGTACGCGTCAACACGACCTCGCACAACGACACAAGTGCATCGCGAGCCGCAACGTCGGGCAACGAATCCAACGCGTCTCGCGCATCGGCAATCCAACGCTCCAACTCGCCGTGCGCGAACTTCATCGCGTCATGCGCGCGCAACTTATCTAGCGCCTCGGCATGGTCTGCATCGTCGGGCAATGGACGAGCCAGCAACGAACGCAAGCGCGCGTCGGCTGGATCGCTGCCGGCCAACACAAACAGCGCCGGCAGCGTCGCGACGCCCTCACGGAGGTCTGTCCCCGGTGTTTTGCCCGACACGACACTCGCGGAGCCAATGTCCAACAAATCATCGGAGAGTTGGAAGGCAACCCCGATCCGCTCACCAAACCGTGTCATCACGTCGACAACATCCGGCGATGCGCCGGCCAACATCGCGCCGAACCGACCCGAGGTAGCGATAAGCGAACCGGTCTTGTCGGCGAGCACTTGCAGATGATGCTCGACCGGATCTTGACCGACGACTGGACCGACAGTCTCGCGGATCTGCCCGATGACGAGCCGTTCGAAGGTGCGCGCCTGAATTCGTACGGCTTCTGGTCCCAAGTCGGCCAACAAGTCCGAAGCACGGGCGAACAGGAAGTCGCCAGTCAAGATTGCGACAGTGTTATCCCACCGCGCATTTGCGGATGGCGTACCGCGACGCAACGGCGCCTCGTCCATCACATCGTCGTGATACAGCGTCGCCAGATGTGTGAGCTCGACAACAACAGCGGCCGGGATGACACCCGGTGATGCGCTGTCACCGAATTGCGATGCCAACAATGTCAACAACGGTCGGAACCGTTTGCCCCCGGCATCGACGAGATGTCGCGACGTCTCGGTGACGAAGGGATAGTCGCTCTTCACTGCATCGCGCAGAGCTTCCTCGACGGTAGCCATACCCTCAACGAGAGACGACTCAAGTGCGCGATCGGCTAGATCAAGTCCGAAGGGACCGGCGGTTTGGCTCATCGTCGCGGCCCTCCAGTCTCATCAGCGCAGGAAGACCCCGGCCTGACCGGCCAGGTTCAACAACTGCTGCGGTAGTACGCCGGCAATGACAGTAACGCCCACACCGATCGCGAGGGCCAACGAGGTAAACGCACTCGGTACGACAACCGACGGACCGTCAGGCGCTGGGTCATTGAAGAACATCAGCACGATGACGCGTACGTAGAAGAACGCCGCGACCGCGCTAAGGATCACGGCAATGACTACCAATGGGCCCGCGCCGCCGCGGATGCCGGCTTGGAAGACCGCAAACTTTGCGATGAAGCCACTCGTCAGCGGGATACCGGCCAAGGCGAGCAAGAAGAAGGCGAAGACGCCCGCGACCAACGGCGACTTCTTGCCCAAGCCGGCCCATTGCGACAGATGCGTTGCTTCACCCGCTGAATCACGGACGAGAGTGACCACTCCGAAAGCGCCGAGAGTCATGAAGCCATACGCCACGAGGTAAAACATTGCGCCGGAGATACCGTCGGCGTTGGTGGCGACCACCGCAATCAACAAGAAACCTGCGTGCGCAATCGACGAGTACGCCAGCATCCGCTTGATGTCGCTCTGAGTCAGTGCCAAGACCGAACCGACCAGCATGGTGAAGATCGCGATGGCGTACATCATCGGCCGCCAGTCCCACTGCAGGCCGCCGAGTGCGACGTAGAAGACGCGCAGTAACGCACCAAACGCGGCGACCTTCGTGCAGGTTGCCATGAACGCAGTGACCGATGTGGGCGCGCCTTGGTACACGTCAGGCGTCCACTGATGGAACGGTGCCGCACCGACCTTGAAAAGCAATCCCACCGCGATCAAGGCGGTCCCACCGAGCAGCAGTGGGGTTTGGCTCGGTTTGCTCGTCAGCGCGTCAGCGATGCCGCCGAATTCGATCGTGCCCGCGAATCCGTAGAGCAACGCCGAACCGTAAATGAAGAACGCCGACGAGAAGGCGCCCAGCAAGAAGTACTTCATGGATGCTTCTTGGGAAAGCAAACGACGTCGACGCGCGAGTCCGGTCATCAGATACAGCGGTAGTGACAACACTTCCAGCGCCACGAACATCATCAGCAAGTCGTTGCTGATGGGGAAGAGCAACATGCCGCTGACGCTGAAGAGGAACAGTGGCCAAATCTCGGTTTGCAACCAGCCCTGTCGCGTGAATTCCGCTTCGTCTTGGCTGCCCGGCGTACTCGATGCTCGTGCCGCGAATCCGTCGCCGCCAGGATCGACCGAACGCTCTGCCATCAGAAGGGCGCCGACGAAGGCAAGGACGATGATCGTGCCTTGCATGAAGAGCGCGGGACCGTCAATGGCGACGGCGTCTTGAGCCGCCAAGGTGCGAGTGCCGGAGTTGCGTACGACTGCGACGAACGCGGCGGCCAGGGATCCGAACACCAACACGAGTTGGACGTTGCGCCGGCGCGCTCGTGGCACGAGTGCTTCAACGAGAACGCTCACGCAGGCGACACCGAGGAGAATCAAGACCGGCGCGAGTTGCGCGTATTCAATGGACGGTGTCGGGAACTTGTCAACCGCGAGAAGAGTGCTCATTTGGCTACCCCTCCGGTCGCTACATCGACATTGACCACGGGGGCAGGATCTGTGACGCCAACCTGTTTCATCGTGCGATCAATGGTCGGGTTGATGACGTTGAGCAGCGGTTGCGGCGCGAAGCCCAACGCGATGATGATCGCGATGATCGGCGCAATCGCCCACATCTCGCGGCTCTTCAAGTCGCTCACCTTGTCAACGCCTTCGCCGACCGGTCCATTCATGATGCGTTGATACATCCAGAGGATGTAGATCGCGGCAAGCACAATGCCGAGAGTCGCCAGGATTCCGGCCCACTTGTACGTCGAGAAGGTACCCACCAAAACCAGGAACTCGCTCACGAAACTAGATAGACCCGGTAAGGCGAGCGACGACAGTCCCACGACGAGGAAGGTGCCCGCCAACAATGGCGCGACCTTCTGCACACCGCCGAAGTCACTGATAAGTCGCGATCCGCGTCGGCTGATGAGGAATCCACCGATGAGGAACAGGCCGGCGGTTGAGAAGCCGTGGTTGACCATGTAGAGCGTGGCACCACTTTGGCCCTGCGTTGTCATCGCGAAGATTCCCAAGGCGATGAATCCGAAGTGCGAGATCGACGTGTAGGCGATCAAACGTTTGATGTCGGTTTGGCCGATCGCGAGCAACGCGCCGTACAAGATGCCGATCACACAAATCACGATGATTGCTGGCGCGTAGTAGATAGACGCGGCCGGAAAAATCGGCAGGCAGTAACGCAGCATCCCGAAGGTCCCGACCTTGTCGAGTACGCCGATGAGCAGAACCGCCGTGCCGGGGGTCGATTCCGCCGCCGCGTCGGGCAACCAAGTGTGCAGCGGCACAAGCGGCGCCTTGATCGCGAACGCGATAAAGAAGCCGAGGAACAGCAACTTCTGCGTACCCGGATCCATGTGCAAGTTGTTAACCAACGTGGTGAAGTCGAATGTGCCCTTGCCCAACTGATCAGCCGATACGACGTAGAGGCCAATGAGCGCGGCCAGCATGAGGAGCCCGCCGAGCAAGCTGTAGAGCAGGAACTTCACCGCGGCGTACGACCGTTGCGGCCCGCCGTAGCGCCCGATGAGGAAGTAAACCGGGATCAACATGACTTCGAAAAAGACGTAGAAAAGGAAGACGTCGGTGGCTGCGAAGACCCCGATCATCGCCGTCTCAAGTGCGAGGGTCAGCGCGAAGAACGCCTTGACTGATCCGCGGGCTCCGTCCGCGTCGTGCCATCCCGCCAGAATCACTAACGGGACAAGTACGACGGACAGCGCGATGAGGACGAGCGACAAACCGTCCACGCCAAGCGAATAGGTGATTCCAAAGGTAGGAATCCACTCGTGACTCTCCACGAACTGGAACGGCGCGGTGTTATTCGCGTCGAACCGCAGCGCCATCAGGATCACAAGCACCACCGGCACGAGCGAGACGCCGAGGGCAACTTGCTTGGCCAGCAGATCACGGCCCTTGGGCAAGGCCGCTACGGCGATCGCGCCGAGAAGCGGTACGAGACCAATGACAGTCAGCCACGGGAAGGACGACATCGTCATAGCCTCACCAACACGAGTGTGGCGATGACCGCGAGAACGCCGCCAAACATCGACAGCGCGTACGTCCGGACGTAGCCGGTCTGCCACCGCCGCCCACGACCGGACAATCCTCCGACCAGAGCAGCGCTCCCGTTGACC
>JBBRTC010000075.1:0-9137 GCA_038244765.1 Candidatus Nanopelagicales bacterium
CGTGGCTGTTCGGGGTCGCCAACAACGTGGTCCGCAACAGCCAGCGGTCCATGCGCCGCCATCAGCTCGCGCTCCAGCGACTGCCAGATCCGGTGGTCGAGCCTGACTTTGCTGATGACGCCGCTGCCCGACTAGACGATGCGGACCGGATGGCCCGGGTTCTGGCTGCCCTGGCTCGCCTCAGCGACAGTGATCGAGAACTGCTGGCGCTGGCTGCCTGGTCCGGCCTTGACCAGCGTCAGATCGCCGACGCCCTGGGCGTGCCCGTA
This sequence comes from Candidatus Nanopelagicales bacterium, assembly GCA_038244765.1. Lineage (GTDB taxonomy): Bacteria > Actinomycetota > Actinomycetes > S36-B12 > JBBRLC01 > JBBRLC01. The sequence continues at coordinate 270 of JBBRTC010000075.1, forward strand.
GGCACCGTGAAGAGCCGACTGTCCCGGGCCAGAGACCGACTGCGCACGCTGACCGAACCTGCCGTACCAGCACCGTTTCCAGCGCTATCCAAGACTTCCAACGGGGAGGCACCGCGATGATCGACCTGACAGACGTGCCCGACGGCCGATTCATCCCCGACGCTCGACGAGTCGCCGACCAATCGATGCTTCGAACCCTCGTCGTCTCAGTCGACGCGCACACCCCGCGTCACACTCGCCGTGTCGCCGTCGTCTCGGTGATCGTCGGCTTGGGCATCATCGCGGCTGGTGGCGCAGCAGCGGCGGGTGTTCTTCTCGCGGCGAAGCCCGCTACAGATCGTGACACGGGGCGCTGCTACAGCACGGTCAGTACCAACTTCGGTGACGACTTCCCAGGGACCAGCATGAGCAACGCCGCTCGTCCCGGCGGGACGGCACCCGAGTTGCCGCCCGTCGCCGTCGAGAACTGCGCCGCCGTCTGGCGGGCCGGTGCCATCACAACGCCAGGGTCGAATCCTTCAGCCAACGAAGCGGGCGAGTACCCCGTGCCACCGCTGGTGGCTTGCGTCCTACCGTCGGGCGAGGCAGCGGTCTTCCCGGGGCCTCCGAGTACTTGCGCGAGCCTGGGGCTCTCAGCGCTCAAGGACTGAGGAGAGCCGAGCCTACGTGCCGTTCGCGTTCGCATTCCGCGCGACAAACCTCAACCAGCGATGCGCGATTAGATCATCTTGAAGACGTACGCGAAGGCGGGCTTGGTGTAAGCGATACCTCTGCCCGCGCGACGAATCAGCGACGAGTCCGCGGCCTTGGGTTTCTTGGGTATGAGGTACGTGTCCAGGTCGCTGTCATCGAGCCAATACCGACCATCACGATGGAGCACCGCGGCAACCAGTTGTAGATCGGAATCCAGGGCAGCCAGGCTCGCCTCTCCGTGACTAGCGTTCGCCAACAACAGCGCGCCCGGCTTGAGATATCCATGGCAATACTGCCAAAACGGACCAGCGTAGAGGGAGATGAGCAGGTCGAAGTGGGCTCCGGGAAGAGGGAGGGGCTTGGTGTAGTCGGCGGCAATGAAGTCGATCTCAGGCGCGGCACTCGTGAGCCGGTGACTCTTCAACTCCGCATAGGCGAGATCGCGGTCCCCGAAGTATCTGGCCGCGCGTCGGTCGGAATCTACGTAGGTGACCGAAGGGATTACCACGGACGGCGACAGGTCGAGGTACGACCCCGGGTACAGGGCTCGATGGATCGGCCACGCCGTCACCAGGGCAGTGAACAGCTCCGATCGGTCTCCGATCGAGTTGCAGTACGAGGCCCACGTCTCGGTTGATCCCACTGGGTCATCCCAACACATAGCTCGCACAACCCACCCCTTTCGCAAACTAGAAGTGCCGATCTGCATCGCTGCGTGGTGCGTCAACCCGGTGTTCTGACCCCACCGCCGGAGCGCTCGCGGTTCCAACTCGTAGCCGAGGTTCCTGTGGGTACACCGACGCAGGTTCAGGGTCGGGTCAGGGTTTGCCCCTGAGGTGTTAGGGGCGTCGGCGAGGCCATATTGGGACGCGGGCGCAGACGGCGCCCCGCGTGGCTGGGCCGACGGTTGGGGGTCATCGCTACGTGTCGTCGGGTGTTCGGGAGAGTTGATGATCGAGGCGCAAGCACTGACGAACGTGATAGGTGCACAGTGACGAGCGGCAGCGCACGCTGGTGGGCCCTCGGGGTGGCGACCGTGGGGTTCACCGCAGCGGCATTCCTTGTCCCTTGGCACGCCGCGTCGGCGATCACCGGCCTCACGTGGGCTGGACCTAACGACTTCGCGGGTTCGGTGGGACACGCCCTCGTCGCCGACTGGGCTTCAGCTGTTCCAGTTCCGGGAGGTCAAGAATCATCCGCGCTGACAGACCCGACCCGGTTCTGGCGCTGGTTCCACATAGCGAAAGCGGTACTGGCCGTCGCAGCCCTGGTTTCAGCCTTCGTGCTCGTCACCCGCGCGTGGCGAGACAGGCGTGCCGCGTCGACGATTGCCCGTCGGTTCGCGTGGGCGGCCACTGCCACCATCGGTAGCCTCATCGCGGCGCTCAGCGTCATCTTGGTGGTGGCGAACGTGCAGGGTGCTTTCGCGCCCATGTCGTCGGTGCTGTCCTTCCTCCCCCTGAGTGGCAGGAGTCCGGCGCTCGTGAACGCCGTGACGGACCTCAACGCGAGCATCGGCAGCGGCAACCCGACGTCGACAGCCACTGCAATCGTCCGAGACTTTGCTATCTATCACGCCGTTGTTGCGGTACTGCTGGCTCTGGTGACTGTCCTTGCTGGCGTCGCGACTGTCCGCGTAACCCGCGCCCGGCGTTGGGGTTCGGTAGTCGTGCTGGCAGCCACTATGACGATCTTCGCCATTCTTACGCTTGCGAATATCAGCACCGCCTTCGCGCCGACCCCTGCCCTGCAGTCGTTCCTTTCTAGCGTCGCCTGATCTCGTGTCGCAACGACGCGATTGGGTCACTTCCCTTCCGTCCACCCGAAGTGCCGCTATCGCTCGGGGTGGCTTGCCGACGATCAGGGTGTTGAACGGGACCTCACCGCCGCCCCACTCGGACCCCGTGCGAAAGACCTCGACCACGCTTGGCCGGCTCCTTCCATGGTGCGCAGGAACGTGGGCAGTTTCTCCTAGGTCATGGCGCAGCAGCTTGTTCCCGTGCTCTATCACGACCGTATGCGCGAGACCCGGCAGCCACGACAGGTCGCGGACCTTCAAGCGACACCGAACGGTGCGGGTGACGTCTGAACTCAAGATCATTTGACACCAACCGTGACACCAACGCTGTCCGAACAGTCCCGAATGCGCCTGGACTTCAAGCGACGAAAAGCATTGCGAATACTGGATTTCCGGTACTTGCTCGAACCTGCCGACACCTCCCATTTCGACCCGTCAGGTCGTGGGTTCGAACCCCACCCGCCCCACTCGGTAAGCATCTAACCTGCGGTTATGCCTTGTCATTCACTTCGCTCGCCCTGATTTGACAGCCAAACTGACAGCCAAACTAACTTGGCCCGCTTCGCTCGCGAGCAAGTGCGAATAGAGGTCAGCGGTCAAGGCACTCCTGCGATGACCGAGCACTTTGGACACCAAGGCCAGGGGTACGGAAGCGACCGCCACCGACGCGACGAAATGCCTGAGTGAGTGGAAACTCCCCAGATAGTTCACCGATGCAGCGATGGGCCCGGAACACGGTCCGAACATTCTGCGAGTGCTGCGGCGTACCAATCGAGGACGGAAACACCAAGTCGGACTCTTGCCAAACTGGGCAGGCCAGTTGCATCGCCGCGATATCACCCTAATCGGCGGCATTTTTAGTTCTAACACGCCCATCATCGACGACTTCTCGCCAGGTTGGTGGACTGAAAAGTGAGCCACACTCGCTCGGCACGGGACGAGCGGTCAGAAGAAGGGGTAGGGGTCTCGCCTTCTCGGCTGGATCGACGCCTGACTCGCACCCGCCATGCACTCCTTGATTCGGCCCGCCAGATCTTGATCTAGAAGGGCGGAACCGACGTCAGCATCCAGGGGCTCACTAATCTCGCCGATGCTGGATGGGCTCTTTCTACAACCACTTCACGACCAAGACTGAACTCTTCGAGCAGGCCGTGGGCGACATCCTTGAGGAGCATGGCGAGCAACTTGATCGGGTGACGATCGGCCTGAGCGATCCGGCAGAGGTTTTCGCGACGAATGTTCGAATCACAGCAAAACTTGCCACCACCTCCCTGCAAGTCGCACGCGTGTTTGCGCAGGGGGGCCTGCGGTTCCTCACTCAAGATCGGGGGCTGGCTCCCCGGGCGCTGCGCAACATTCGACGCGGCATTGAGTCGGGCCGATTCGTCGTCGCCAATCCCAATGTTGCGCTCGCGTGTGCTTCGGGGTGTTTGTTCTCATTTCTGCGGCTCCGCTTGGAAGACCCGCCGTTCGTCGCAGACGTCGATGGCGACGAACTCGCCGAGCAACTGTTGCGAAAGTTCGGCGTGCCGGCCGATTCAGCACACGAGATCGCGCACCGCCCGATCCCCGACAGCGGTGACGACAAGGAAGCAGCGTTTGACTCCCAGCGTTGGGGGTACTGCAATGGCCCAGGCATCTTTCTTCAACTCATCGCAATTCCGCAGAAAAGGAAATCTCATGCCTGACGAACCCGCAGGCGATAGCGCGGATCAAGCTAACTCCCTGGTGGAAGCCGCTGAGCAAGCTGCCATCGCAGCAGCGCTGAGTGGCGGCATCGTCGGCGACGACCGAGATGATGACGGCCGCCCTAATTCGATCAGCGATGAACCAGCCCTTGATTTCGGCGATCCAGATGACAGCGATGACCCGGTGCACGGCGGCGGTGACCCCGTCGGCATGACCCTCACCGGCGCGATGAGCGACAGCGGCGAAATCACAGTCGACGAACTCGTCGATGAGTGACTCGAGTAGGTGGCAGATCCTCGTTGGCGTTGGCACGGTCACATTTCGGTGGCAGGGTGAGAGATACGAGAGTTTGAGGAGCGTGGCATCTTGATGTACGACGATCACGGCCAGTTTGGACACATCGGCAACACGGGCGGCGCGGGGTTTTTCATTGTCATGTTTGTGCTGCTTATCTTGTTCGCGATTGGTGTCGGGGTCCTGATTTGGCTCTTGTTACGACATTCGAACGGCCAGCTCGCTCAACCGCAAACTATGAACCCGCTCATGGCCTCAGCGACGGCTCAACCAGGTGTTGTCTCGTCTGCTCGGACTATCCTCGACGAGCGGTTCGCTCGTGGCGAGATTGACGCAGACGAGTATCGAAGCCGCCGCCTTCACCTCGACGACAGTTGAAGTTAGTTCTCTCGGCCGCGGAGGGCGAAAAGTTGTACTAGGCCTGCTTGATCGAGTGCAGTGTCGCTGTCGTAGCGGCCGATGCCGCCAGCAGTGAACAGCCCGGTGTCCGGGTCACGTGCTTCGAGCCACACTCTGTCGATGTACGCGTCAACCGCACTCGTCCAACGCCGATCACCATCGACGGCGTACAGACCGAGCAACTCGCGGAAGAAGATCGCGTTAAACGCGGGCGCGTGAGTCCAAAGTCGCTCGCCTGCGAATGCATCGAGGGTGCGACCCGCCAGTTCTTGTGCCTCACTCACACCTCCGACGGGACCAACTTCAGCCAGCCCTACATGCAATCCAATCGCCAAACCTTGGTTGTAGGTGAATTCGGCCGGGTCGACGCGATTCTGTTCGTCAAGGTGATCGCAAACCAGCGCGTCGCTGCCGCGCAACGTACCCGTCAAGAAGCGAAGGCACCTCTCGGCGAACTCGACAAGATCCGCGTTATCGCCGGCGTGTGCGTCACGAGCCAGACGCAGTGCCACTAAACCTGTCGATCCAGTCGAGCAGGCGTTGAGACTTTGCCCACCTTCAACCCACAGGATCCCAGTTTCGTCGGACTGAACTTCACGTTCTCCTTCGCGAAGAAATGCCAGTACTCGCGCCGCGGCATCGCGCCAGGTGCCCTTCTTGTGATCGTCGAGATCCATTGCAGCTAGGGCGATCCAGGCATTGTCGTCGTAGTATCGAGTACGATTTCCCGGGCGTTCAGCGTACGCGTCGCTCCGGCGGTAGTTCTCCAGCGCGGATGCCCAGTCCGCGATATTCATCCGATTGATTCCGACCGCGTCGAGGATCGCGACGGCCTGGAGTACCTGACTGAAAGGCCACAGCGGCACCGACCTTCGCCGTCGGGGCGCGTGTACAACGAGGCCACCTCGACCGGCGCGTACGCATGCGCTGATCAGCGAGTCCCAGCCGGCCCGCGCACGATCGCGCTGTTCACCGGGACTGGTCATGCCGTCAGGCTAGTCCGCGACGCGAGCCGGCAACTCCCACCAACTGCCCCACAGTTCGTCGTACGACCGAGGTTCGATCACCGCCAGCCCGGATGCTGGGTAGGGACTGAACTCCCCAAACCAAACTTCGCCGTCCACTTCGTAGAGGTCGATGCGGATGAAGTCGAACTCCCGTCCGAGTTCGGAGGCGATTCGCAGCATCTCGTCCAGTCGCTCGGGTCGCGGAATAGGTGGCGCGGGTGGGAATTTCGTTCCATACCGCACCGGAAGTGGCGTCCAGTTGGTGTCATACAGCCCGCGCCGGTGGTCAGTGAAGCGGCCCACGTCTACCTGGATGAGTCGCGGCTGTCCGGCAAAGACGAAGAATCGAAAATCTGTCGGGGCTTCACCTGATCCGATCCATTCCTCCACGATGAACGTTCGGCGCGCTTGCCCGTAAATCCACTCACGACGGTGAGTGACATCGGCGGCGTCGAGCCAGCCATCAGTAACTGCCACCAAGGCGTCGGCGTCCGCGGTTGTCACGTGGCCCCAACCTCGATGTACGGCCCCGGTGCTTCCGTTGGGTTTGAGTGCCCAATGCGCGGGAAGCGGTACGCCGACAAGCTCGTGCAGATTAGCGCCGGTCCACACAGTGCGAGGTAGCCGCAAGCCCTGGCACTGAGACGCGCGATCTTTCATCGCCAACTTGTCACCCGTCCAGGACAACAAACGACGGCGATCGTTGAGGATTCGCCAGTTGACCTTTTCACTGAGGTTCTGTGGTGGTCGACGGGGAAGTCGACCGTGCGTCCGCCAAAATTTCAACGGACGATAGACACGGTCCGGCAGCGCTGCAACGAACTTTCGCTTGAACGACATGTGGGTCCCCCGATACCACTGCGAGCAATCTGTCAGATGGTACTGCCGGTCAGGATCCTCGGCGAGCGGTCTTAGTGGTGGGATCAATCCCCGAAAACAGGGGGCAATCCCACTACTAAGCTGATCTCTGCTGCCTTACCCGCAACGACTGGTCGTTGCTTGCTCAACATCGACGCTGACGCGGGAAGTGTTCGAGGCGTAAGTCGAGGCTCGTGGCCAAACCGACGTGAAGCCGGACGAAATGCGTCCGGGCTCGCTTCGAATCGACCAAAACTGTTCGTACGGCGTACTCTCGATTCATGCACTACGTCCTTGGCGGTCTCGCCTTCGCTCTCTTGGCCGTGATAGTCGTCGGCGGCCTCACGGGCCGGGTACGGATGAACTCATGCTGCTCTGTCCCAATCGAGCGGGACCTTCGGATGCGTGGCGCATTTGAGGACGAGCAAGGGACCAGCGCAGGCTCGAGCGACCAATCGGGTCGGTCGAACGAGTGCCAGCCTGTGGAGGTTGAGCCGCCCGCTTAGAAGTGGAACGGCTTGGGTGGGGAGCTAAGGCTCGCCCTTGGGCAGGTTGCAAGATCAAGTCCGCCGAAGGCAAGTGCTTCGTCGCAGAGTTTGACGACGGTCCAGCCCATCTCGGTTCCCATCTTCGTGATGGTGGCGCGATACAGCGTGATCTCGTAGCGCGTGGGTGTGCCGTACGCAACTTGCACGGTGCCGATCAAATTGGATTCGCCGGGGTCACCGATGCCAAGCCACGGACGGTCGTAGCGAGCCCATCGCGACGGGTCGGAAATCCAAAGACCTTCGTTTTGCGCATCGCGCATGGCAAGTTCAACCAAGATCGCGCGAGCGGACTCCTCGGGCACGATGGCGGCAGGACGTATGACTTCGGTGACAACACCTTCGTCGTACGTCTCCGTCAGCAAGATCTCGGACTCGTTCACGATTCCTTCGTCCTGTCTCATCGCGCGATTGGAACTCTGCTTTTCTTCGACCAGCAGGTCTGGCTGACTTGAGAGTCGTTACCGCCCCGCCCGACGCCGCTTGGGCCATTCGGGTGACCCCGAGTTGCCCTGGGGATCCCATTTCTGAAACTAGCCAAGTCCGCGCCTGAGGGTCCTCGCGGAGTCACGGCCTACACGGGTGATTTCGCCCGCTGCAGGCGGGAATCGCCAGCGTCGGTGAGCGCGCAGCGTGACCTGAGCGCAAGTCCGTGGTTATCCTGGGTCAGCACGCACACCGGGCGCTCCCAGGAGCGCGACGCACCACTCGATGAGGCCGCTGGGGAAGGCGACCCTCGATCGAGGAGGTATTCGGTGGATCGCGATGCAAGGTCTCGGGACGACCAGTCCCGACGCGCGCAAGGACGACCGGTTCAGACCCACGGTGTGTTGTACGTGCACTCATGCGCCCGGGCGTTGTGCTCGCACGTCGAGTGGGCGGTTGCCTCGGTCCTGGGTGTCCCGGTACGCCTGAACTGGACTCGTCAACCCGTCGAACCTGGATCGCTACGCGCCGAGCTGGCGTGGGTGGGCGCCCCCGGGTCGGCGAGCAAGATCGCGTCGGCGATGCGGACGTTCACTCAGGTCCGCCTTGAGGTGACCGAAGACCCCACTCCGATGTACGCCGGCGGACTTGGTGCTCCGCCGATCGCCGCGAGGGCTGGCGAGCGCCTGTCTTACACGCCGATGCTAGGGATCTTCCGAGCCGAGATGGGCGCGCACGGCGAGATCCTGATCAGCGAAAGCAGATTGCGGGCCGCGCACACCGCGGCCGCGAGTGGTGTCGTCGACCTTGCCGATGCTGTCGCGCGCCTTTGGGGCGAGCCGTGGGATCTGGAATTAGAACCGTTTCGAGCCGCCGCGGAATTCTCCGCGGAGCTTCACGAAGTTATCTAGCCCGCATCGTTAGCTAGCCTCGCCGTTGTTTAGCCCGTCCCCGATCGAATGCGCCGACGATTTAGAGCGGAATGTTGCCGTGGTCGCCGCGACGGTGGGGTGCTTCCTGAATGGCGCGGGCGACCGCAGTCCGCGTTTGGGTTGGTTCGATGATCTCGTCCACGACGCCGATCTCGACGGCGCGATCAACGCCGCCGGCCATGCGCGAGTGCTCGTCAGCTAGTTCGTTTTCCACCTGAGCTCGCACA
>JBBRTC010000076.1:0-8516 GCA_038244765.1 Candidatus Nanopelagicales bacterium
GGCGCACACCGTGCGAGCCGACCTACTTCGACGGCTGGGATATTTTCCCACCGAGAGCAGCAAACACGGCGCTGAATATGTCGCGTGGTACTTGCATCACGACGAGGAGGTCGCGCGCTTTGGACTCCCGGTCAATTCATACGAGGAACGCAAGGCGGACAACGTCGAATGGTTCGGCCAGGCCGAAGCGGTAGCAGCCGGAATGGTCGATGTCCCCGTTGATGAATTGCCATCGGGGGAGTACGCCCCCCGCATAGTCCGGTCACTCGTGACCGGGGTGGCCGACCGGATTCATGTAAACGTCCCAAATCGGCAGGGACTTGTGGCCGAGTTGCCCGAGTGGGGGGTCGTGGAAGTGCCGGCTACGTGTGACGGTGATGGCGTCCACCCGATCCGCGCCGAATCACTAGCGCCGCAATGCGCTGCACTCAATCGCCGCTATCTGGAAGTGTGCGATCTCGCCGTACGCGCAGTGGTCGAGGGTGATCGTTCGCATGTGCATCACGCGGTGATGCTTGACCCCAATGCATCCGCGGCGTTGTCGCTTGATCAAATGGCCGCGATGGTGGATGAGTTGCTCGACGTCCACCAAGCGGCAGGTCGACTTCCGGCGGGATTGTGCCGATGAGCCACGAATCCTCGGCAGCGATCGCGGGGCTTATCCGGGGCATGATTCCTCCGCCTCGGATGGTCGAGCCGATTGATGGGCCGGCAGTGTCTGTGGCTAATAACGAAATCTTCTCAAGCCTCGAGTCAATCGTTGATCCGTCATTGCCTGACGAGGGTTACGTTCTCACGTTGTCATCGAATGGTCTTCAGGCCCGGGTCGCCGACGATGCCGCGTTTCGCCATGCGCGATTTCGGGTCGCGTCGCTCGTCACGGCCGCTGGCCGCCTCGGCGTCGACGTTCCCGCGATGCGAATCACTGACTGGCCCGAGTTTGCGGTCCGAGCCGTGATGCTGGACGTATCGCGCGACAAGGTCCCGACACTTGCGACCCTTTTCGAGTTGGTCGAGCGACTTGCGCAGTGGTCGTACAACCAGCTTCAGCTCTACATCGAGCACACCTTCGCCTACACCGGTCATGACGTCGTGTGGCGAGACGCAACGCCTTACACGGTCGACGACGTACGGTCCTTGGACGCGCACTGTCGTGGAGTCGGCATCGAGTTGGTCCTCCAGCAGAACTGCTTAGGCCACATGGAACGTTGGCTCAGTCACGAGCCATACGCCCAGTTGGCAGCGATCCCCGGTGGCTGGCGTAGCGCGGACGGCGAAGGAGAGCCGGCTACGACCGTTGACCCAACTAATCCCTATTCGTTTGAACTCGTTCGGGACTTGGTTGAGCAGTTGGTCGCGGCTTTGCCCGACGCTCGGCGGGTGCATCTCGGGCTTGACGAGCCGCTGGATCTGAGCCCTGAGGTGTGGGAGGCGATCTACACCGATGAGGTCCCCGACCCCGATGCTCCTCCACACGTATTCACCGTTACGTTGCCGCAGTCTGCGCAAGAGAGTTTCTCGGACTGGTTGTCGAAACTACGTGAATTGCCAGTCCTGGACGGGCGCGAGGTGCTCGTCTGGGGCGATGTGATGGCCGCAAACGACTACGTGTTGCATCGAGTTCCCGAGGGCGTCACCGTTGTCGATTGGGGCTACGAGGCGTGGTACCCGTTCGACGCACGGGCTAAAGTCCTTGCTGCGCAAGGGATTCGCTTCTGGCTTTGCGCGGGCACGTCCGCATGGGGTGCGGTTATTCCGCGCTACAGCAACGTGCGTGGCAATGTAGCTGCCGCTGCGGCTGCAGGCATCGCGCACGGTGCCCAAGGTTTCGTGATGGCCGATTGGGGTGACCTCGGGCACTTCAGCAGACTCGCGGTGTCCGAGCCGGCATTCGCCTTGGGAGCGGCGTACGCCTGGAATCCCCAGGCTGCCGACGAGTGGGATTGGGCGGTCGCAATCGACCGATACGTGTTTGAGGCAACTGATGGACTTGGTGAATCGTTGCTTGCAGCAGGGGACCTGCACGAGACGCTGGTGCCCGCTGTGCCCGAAGCCTCAGTTCTGGGAATCTTGCTCCACTCACATGAAGCGCTCCCTCGCCTCAAAGAGCACGGTTTGGCGCGAGATGCGGTAGAAGCGGCCGTGGACTCCTTGCGCGCATTCGATGCAGTTTTCGAAGGTCACACAAGCGCGCGCAATGACGGTGCATTGGTGATCGATGAGGTCCGCGCCTCGATCGGGTGGCTAATTTATGGTTGCCGGGTGAATCTCGCTCAGTGGGATGGATATCTCGGCGACTCAGACAGGCAAGCGCTCATCGCCGAACACGGTCACTTACTGGCGTTGCATGAAGAACACTGGTTGGCGCGGAATCGATCTGGTGGGTTGTCCGATAGTTCGGCCCGAGTGCGGGAATGGGCTCCCGCCAGTGAGTAGGGGATAGCGATGGCCGCGATTTCACTCGACGAAGTGTGCAAGGTTTACGCCAATGGCGTGAAGGCCGTGGACAACATCAGCCTCGACATCGCCGACGGTGAGTTCATGGTGCTCGTCGGTCCGTCAGGCTGCGGCAAGTCAACCCTGCTGCGCATGATCGCCGGGCTCGAGGAGGTTAGCGAAGGCGGCATCGACATCAACGGCAAGGACGTGACGTATCTGCCGTCGCGCGAGCGAGACATCGCCATGGTTTTTCAGTCGTATGCCCTGTATCCGCACATGACCGTCCGTCAAAATCTCGGATTCGGTCTGAAGCTTCACAAGACGCCCCGAAAGCAGATCACCACGCGCGTCGACGAAGTTGCTGACGTACTTGGATTGGCCGAACTGATGGATCGACGTCCGGCACAGTTGTCCGGTGGACAACGCCAGCGGGTTGCGATGGGGCGCGCGATGGTTCGCGATCCACAGGCGTACCTGATGGACGAACCACTATCGAATCTGGACGCAAAGTTGCGTGTCTCGATGCGCGCGCAACTAGTGAAACTGCATGACCGATTGCGAGCCACCACGATTTATGTGACGCACGATCAGGTTGAGGCCATGACACTGGGCGATCGTGTAGCGGTGCTTCGCGATGGGGTGCTGCAGCAGTGCGATACACCGCAAGAGATCTACCGCAACCCGTGCAACCTTTTCACCGCAGCCTTCATCGGTTCCCCCCAAATCAACTTGGTCCACGCCAACGTCGGAACTGATTCGATCAGTTTCGCCGGATTCGACATACCCCTTGTGCCTGACTCCGCCTTGCGGAGGGTGTCCGGACGCGTAGTCCTCGGTATCCGACCCAACGACTTGGTCCTGGGACGAGAGGTTGAGCCCGGAATGCCGTGGCTGTCAGCAAAGGTTGACGTCGTCGAAGAACTCGGGTCGCAGACCAACATTGTCTTTGCCCTCGATGCCCGACGTGTGGTGACCGATGACGTCGATGCGGCCAACGACGAGGGAGATGATGCCCAATTGATTGCTGATGACCGCGCGACGTGGTGTGCAACGGTTGATGGGGCTTCGTCGGTCAAGCCGGGCGACACCGTCGAGCTGTCGATCCGGACCCATCGTGCACATGCGTTTGACGCTGAAACCGGCGCTTGCTTGACGATCCGCGACTGACATCGGTATTGGTTATGCCCTTGCTTCGTCTCGTTGGTGGGGAACTTGTGTTGCCGGACCAAGTTGCTCGTGGGGATCTCTTGGTCGACAACGGACGTATCCTCTCCATCGATCTGGATCGCGGTGGTGGCGGTGATGACATCGATGCGGTCGACTGCAGTGGGTTGCTTGTGGCACCTGGTTTCATTGATTGGCAGATAAATGGGGCTGAAGGTATCGATTTGACCCGGTCCCCCGACGGCGTTCATGCGGTGGCAGAGCTCGTGACTCGTTACGGGGTGACCCGGTTTTGCCCGACCTCGATCACCAGCGACGCGCCCACCCGGAGTCAGGTGATCGCGACAGCATCGGAAGTTCGGGAGCGGGGGCAGATGGGCCAAGGTGCTCGCATTCACGGATGGCATCTCGAGGGGCCGTGGCTCAGTGAAGATAAGTCGGGCGTCCATGACGCCGAACACTTCGACTCTCCTGCAATGGACTCAGCGCGTGATTTGTCGTGGTCGAACGGCATCGCCATTGTGACGCTGGCGCCTGAACTCCCGGGGTCCTTGCAAGTCATTGCAGCCCTCCGATCGGCCGGGGTGGTGGTCTCGATTGGGCACAGCACCGCGTCGCTCGTGGAGGTGAAAGATGCGATCGCGGTGGGGGCGACCGCAGTGACGCACTTATTCAATGCGATGCCCGGGTTACATCACCGAGACCCAGGAGTTGTGGGAGCGGCTCTGGGCGGCGACGAGTTGATTTGCGGAGTAATTGTTGACGGCGTTCACGTTGATCCCCTCGTCGTGTCGGCGACCTGGCGGGCACTGGGTCCTGATCGTTTTTCGTTGGTGACAGACGCGACAGCTGCCTTGGGTTTGCCGAGACCCGAGGAGTCGCCCATGCACTTCCCACTCGGCGATGACGTTGTCCAACTTGACGGTGATGCTGTTCGCGACAGCGACGGCGTGCTTGCCGGCTCCGTACTGTCGATGGACCAAGCCGTACGCAATTTGGTCGCCTGGTCGGACGCGGATGTCCCAGGTGCCTTGCGCGCTGCTAGCCGTGTGCCAGCCCGCCTTCTTGGTTTAACCGACGTCGGCGAGATAAGGGTTGGATGGGTGGCCGATCTCGTCGTCCTCACCCCAGAACTGCACGTTGTTTACACAATCGTGGACGGTCGCGTTGCCTACGCGTCCTAGTCGGGAGGACCCGCCTTGGAAGTGCTGATCCTGGATTCGCAAGAGGCGATCGGTGTGGTCGTGGCCGACGTCATCACTGCCTTGTTGGCGCGCAAGCCAGCTGCCGCGTTGGGCTTGGCGACAGGAAGCTCGCCACTCCCGATCTATTCGGAGTTGATCGGACGACATCGCTTGGGCGAGATTTCATTCGCCCAATCCAGCGCCTTCTTGCTCGATGAGTACGTCGGCTTGTCGGTGACTCATGAACAGTCCTACCGAAATGTGATCGAGCGGGAATTCGCTGGCTCCGTGGATTTCCACGTCGGAGCGGTGCAAGGCCCGGATGGTTTGGCCGACGACCTGCTCGCCGAATGTTCCCGGTACGACAAGCTGGTCGTCGAGTCCGTTGTCGATCTTCAGCTTCTCGGTCTTGGCTCGGATGGCCACATCGGTTTCAACGAACCGTCATCGTCGTTGGCGTCGCGTACCCGATTGAAAACGCTGACATCACAAACTCGAGGCGACAATGCCCGGTTTTTCGGCGGTGACGCGTCCTGCGTACCTGCCCATGTCATCACCCAGGGGATCGGAACGTTGCTGGAGGCAAGCCACTTGATCATGGTGGCCTTCGGCGTTGGAAAGGCCGAGACTGTCGTGCGGATGATTGAAGGTCCGGTGGCGTCAATGTGTCCAGCCTCGGCGCTTCAACTTCACCCGCACGTCACGGTCGTCCTCGACGAATCGGCCGCTTCGCGCTTGACCCTGGCCGACTTCTACCGCGAGACCGCGCGCCTGAAACCCCCCTGGCAGCCGCACTAACCGCGCGATCCTTTCCTGATGAATGTCACACAAGCCCCATTTGATGGGACAATTTGCACATTGATCGTTCCCCTCTGGGTAGGGATCCGGTCAGGACGTACTCCATGCCCGCGAACCTTGTTCACCAGGTTCGAAACGGTGCCACATTGCTGCGAAGGGGGCAGGTGGGTTTGACGAGATCAGGGAGGCGTTACTAAGGTAAGGCTTACCTACTTGGGACTCGGGGTGCACGCGCGGGCGTCAACGGGCGGACGCCAGTGCGCTGCGGGGAACGAGTGGGTTCGCTCGACTACGACGTGCCGCATGACCGGCTGCCGGTCCATGAATGCTGAGGATGACTATGAGTTTCGCGCAGACCCTGTTCCTCGGTGCGATCGCGGGCGCGACGATCTTCCTCGGGCTACCGGTCGGCCGACTTCGCCGTACGTCACCGACGTTGAGCGTGTTCCTCAACTCGGCCGCAATCGGCGTACTCCTCTTTCTTTTCTGGGACGTCCTCGGCGCCGCGTGGGAGCCGATCGATGTCGCCCTCTCGGGTTATCACGAGACCGGCGACGGTTTGAGCACGGCCCTGGGATACGGCGTCCTCTTTGCCGTCGGCCTCTCAGTTGGTCTGCTCTCTCTTGTCGCTTACGAACGCTGGATGGCCCGAGCAAGTCTTCCGGCCACGGCCCGGAAGTTCGGGCCCGGCGCGATGTCGGTCGACGAGCTGCAATCGCGCGGAGTGCTTTCGTGGTCCACCGGTCGTCGTCTCGCCCTCCTCATCGCTGTCGGCATCGGTCTTCACAACTTCGCCGAGGGACTCGCCATCGGGCAGTCGTCGGCGTCGGGCGACGTTGCACTGGCGACGGTGTTGGTCATTGGATTTGGGCTCCACAATGCAACCGAGGGGTTCGGCATCGTCGCCCCTCTCGTCGGCGACGTCGATGAGACCGGCAAACGCCGCATTCCGAGTTGGGGTTTCCTGATCGGGCTCGGAGTCATCGCCGGTGGCCCAACTTTCCTTGGCACTGCACTCGGTTACAGCTTTACCAGTGAGCCGCTCGCGGTTGCTTTCCTGACGTTGGCCGGGGGCTCGATCCTCTACGTCATCGTCACCCTGACGGGCGTTGCCTTGAAGTCGCCGCGTCGCGACGTCATGGCGTACGGCTTGTTGTTCGGGCTCTTCGCCGGCTTTGGGACCGACGCGATTCTCGTCGCCGCCGGCGCCTAACCCCACTTTCTTGCCTTAGAGGTACGAACCTGCAGTTTAACTTCAGGTTCGTACCTCTAACAATGATCTTGAGGTCGTTCGCGAAGGAGTTGGCTCGTGAGCGCGAAGATGCCGGCGATTTTTCTCAGTCATGGTGCTCCCCCGCTCGCGGATGACGAGACGTGGACGCGCGAACTCGCGGAATGGTCGGCAAAACTCCCACGGCCGCAGTCGATTCTGATGGTTTCGGCGCACTGGGAAGATGAGCCGCTGACCATTGGCGCGACTACGACCGTCCCATTGACCTACGACTTCTATGGTTCTCCCGCGCACTACTACCAAGTGAGGTACGAGGCTCCCGGCGCACCGCAACTAGCTGCAGAGGTAACGGCGACTGATCGAATCGACCGGTGCGTAGACTCACGATGCACCGACGAGGGGACACGATCACGGTGCCTACGTCCCGCTGAGAGAGATGTATCCCAACGCGGACATCCCAGTGGTGCAGATTCCGATGCCATCGCTGGACCCGCAAACGCTGTTCGATGTCGGCCGTACTCTCGCTGCGCTGCGCGACGACGGGGTGCTCATCATGGGGAGTGGTTTCACGACGCACAATCTGCGAGCGGTTAGTTTCGATCGCCCAGCGGACGCCCGAGCACCCGAATGGTCCGTCGAGTTCGATGACTGGGCTCGCCGCTCGATCGAATCGTCGGACATCGATGGACTCCTGGGCTTCATGGCGAAGGCGCCCGCTCCGCGAATAACTCACCCGCGGACCGAGCACTTCGCGCCGCTATTCGTCGCAGTTGGCGCATCGATCGATTCAGCGCAACGCGAGTCGACTGTCGATGGCTTCTGGTACGGCCTGTCGAAACGTTCCTTCCAGTTCGCCTAGGCATTAGCCTTACGCGGAATGTCGTTCGCTTGTGTTCCTGGGGAGTTCTGCGTCGTGACCCCAAGATCATTGTGTGAGGTACGGACCTGAAGTTAAACTACAGATTTGTACCACTAAGGACAGATCCTGTGCTGGCGGCGGGCGCAGTGAGGTCGTAGACCGTGATGCCGCCGATCGTTTGCGCGGTGAAGTTCGCGGCAACCCACGTACTGATGTCGCTCGTTGCGCTCGATCCGCCGTTACTCCCCACGCCGCCACCGCCAGGACCGGCAGCGCCAGGACCGGCAGCGCCACTGACGAAGTAGTGGACTTGGTTGGCAGTGACGTACGCCTGGAATTCGGCCAAGGTCGGCGCGGGGTCGCTGCCGTTGAAGCCGCCCAATGACATGACGGGCTCATCGGTGGCGAGTTGATAGCCAGCGGCCGATTGCGAACCAACCGTGGCGGCGACCCAGGTGTACGAACTGGCGTTGGCCGCCAACAGCGTGGTCAGCTCGCTCGACGGCGTGCTGGCGTCAAGAAGACCGCCTGCCGCTCCGCCACCAGCAGTGCCCATCGGACTGCCAGCACCGAGCCCACCTGCACCGAGCCCGCCCGTGCCGAGCCCGCCCTGACCGGGGGGCAGTGCGACCAAGCCCTGCGTCACAGGTCCTGGCGACGCCCCGAATCCCGGAGGTGTACCGAGCTGACCTTGGCCGAGTTGACCCCGAGGCCCACCGGCGAACCCACCCGGCCCGCCGCCCACGCCGCGACCGCCAGCAACAAGCGGTCCCGCCGTCGGAAGCGATCCAGTGTGGCTTGTCACAGCCGTGTCTAGTGAGTACGCCGTCGGAGCCGCCAA